>DATJVT010000204.1:0-3447 GCA_035501695.1 Terriglobia bacterium
ACAGTAATGACGCGGCGAACTTCCCCGCGCATCGAGGCATCACGAGTGAGCTTTATGGCGGCGGACCGGAGTTGCGTCTGAAGCAGGAGATAATCCTCGGGATCGGGGGATGGCGGCTCTTGCGCGCTCTCGGGCTCCGGCCGGAGGTCTGCCACCTGAATGAAGGGCACGCCGCGTTCGCCGTTCTCGAGCGCGCCCGCAACTTCATGGAAGAGACAGGCCAACCCTTCGAAGTCGCCCTGGCGGTCACCCGTGCAGGAAACCTCTTCACCACCCATACGGCCGTCGCAGCCGGTTTTGACCTTTTTTCGCCCGACCTTCTCAAGCAATATCTTGCTGGATATGCCGAGAAGAAGCTCGGCATTGCGGCGCAGGATTTGCTGGCCCTGGGCCGCCAAAATCCTGCGGACATGTCCGAACCTTTCAACATGGCCTATTTGGCGGTCCACGGGAGTGGGGCCGTCAATGGTGTGAGCCGCCTGCATGGCAAGGTGAGCAGGCATATCTTCCTGTCTCTCTTTCCGCGTTGGCCGGAAGAGGAAATCCCGGTGGGACATGTTACCAACGGAATCCACGTGCCCACCTGGGACTCAGCCCAGGCGGATGGTCTTTGGACGGGTGCCTGTGGCAAGGACCGCTGGCTGGGAACGACGGAAACTTTGGGGGAGGAGATTCGGCGGATCCCCGACGCTCAGCTTTGGCAATTTCGCCTCACCACCTGCAAGTCACTGATTGAGTATGCCCGGGAACGGTTGTCCCGGCTCTTAGACTTCCTGGGGGCGTCGGTCGAGGACATCGAAGCCGCCAAACATCGCTTTGATCCCAACGCCCTGACGCTGGGCTTCGCACGGCGCTTTGCGACTTACAAGCGGCCCAACCTTCTGCTGCACGATCCGGCGCGTCTGCTCCGCCTGCTATCAAATCCGGAGCGTCCCGTGCAACTCCTCATTGCCGGCAAGGCGCATCCTGCCGATCAGCAGGGACAAGCCATGGTTAGGCAATGGGTGCAATTCATCCGGCGGCCCGAGGTGCGTCCCCATGCGATCTTTCTCACCGACTACGACATGCTCGTGACCGAGCGCCTGGTGCAAGGCGTGGACGTGTGGATCAACACGCCACGACGGCCTTGGGAGGCGAGCGGGACGAGCGGGATGAAGGTGCTGGTGAATGGAGGAATCAATCTTTCGGAGATAGACGGCTGGTGGGCGGAAGCCTACACGCCGAAAGTAGGGTGGGCATTGGGAGACGGCCAGGAGCATGGCGACGATCCTGCCTGGGACGCAGCAGAAGCCAACGCCCTTTACGACTTGCTCGAACGCGAGGTCATCCCGGAGTTTTACGATCGAGACAAGTACGGCATTCCCACCGCCTGGGTCAAGCGCATGCGCGAGAGCATGGCGCGGCTGACGCCGCAGTTCTCCACCAACCGCACAGTGCGCGAATACACCGAGCAACATTACCTCCCGGCTGCGGCAGCCTTCCGTGAACGTGCCGCCGATAAAGGCGCTGCGGGCCGGGAGATCGTCCATTGGGCCAATACTCTGAAGGAGAATTGGGCCGGGCTCAGCTTCGGCGGGGTCAAGGTGCAGGCGCAAGGGGCTCAGTATCTCTTTGAAATAGAAGTACATCTGCACGGCCTCGCCCCGGGCTTGGTCCGGGTTGAGCTGTACGCAAACGGGGTGAATGGTGGCGACCCCGTCAGCCAGGGGATGAGGCGCCTTCGGCCGCTCGATGGCGAACCGAATGGCGGGATCTATGTCGGGTCGGTGCCTGCGACCCGTCCGGCTAGCGACTACACTGCGCGTATCGTACCTTACCGCGCCGGGGTTGAGGTGCCCCTGGAAGCGGCTTCCGTTCTCTGGCAGCGGTGAAACCACCCGATCGGGGCGGAGACAAGCGAAGACATCATGCTGGCGGACGATACCTCTCGCGAACCGCCCCAGGATATGTTTGCTGAGGTTGAAGAACCACTTTGTGAACATGCGCGGACCTGGAACTTGGGCCCCCGATCGAGCGTCATACTCCTGGCTCGATGACCGGGCTGTCAATGGGGGCAGACAGCACAGGATTTGCCGGAAGTCCGGAAATGGAAATGGAGCACTGCCAATGAACACACAGCCACTGATCGACACGGCAAAAGCGCTCATCGCCGGCGACAAGGGCCTGCTTGCGATGGATGAAAGCAATCCCACCTGCAACAAACGATTTGCCAAGTTGGGGATTCCTCAGACCGTTGAGGCCCGGCGCGCCTATCGGGAGTTGATTGTGACCACCCCGGGCCTGGGTGAATGCATTAATGGTGCGATCCTATATGATGAGACCATCCGCCAACAGAAGACGGATGGGACTCCCTTTGTCAAAGTCCTCATCGAGGCGGGAATCATTCCCGGCATCAAAGTCGACACCGGCGCGAAGAACCTGGCCTGGCACCCCGGGGAGAAAGTCACGGAGGGGCTTGATGGATTGCGTGACCGCCTGGCGGAATACTCGCAAATGGGCGCCCGTTTCGCCAAATGGCGCGCGGTTATTGCCATAGGCGATGGCATTCCCAGCCAGGGTTGCATCGAGGCCAACGCCCAGGCCTTGGCTCGCTATGCGGCGTTGTGCCAGGAAGCCGGTCTGGCCCCCATTGTCGAGCCGGAAGTGCTCATGGACGGCGAGCACACCCTGGAACGGTGCTTCGAGGTAACGGAGGAAGTCCTGCGAACGGTCTTCCACCAGCTTTACACACAACGGGTGATGCTGGAGGGAATGATCCTGAAGCCCAACATGGTGCTTCCGGGATTGACGTGCCCCCGGCAAGAGCCGGTGGATGAGGTGGCCGACGCCACGGTGAAGTGCCTCTTGCGAGCCGCCCCCGCTGCCGTTCCGGGGATAGCGTTCCTATCGGGTGGTCAATCCGCTGAACTGGCCTCGGCCCGCTTAAATGCCATGAATGCCAGATTCAGGTCGCGAGTCCCTTGGGCCTTGGCGTTTTCGTTTTCCCGCGCCATCCAGCAACCGGCTTTGGAGATCTGGAAAGGCCAGGAGGCGCACGTGTCGGCAGCACAGCAAGCTCTGTATCGTCGAGCCAAATGCAACCAGGCGGCGCGCCGTGGCGAATACAGCACCGCAATGGAAAGGACATGAGCATGCCCCATGTTTACCTATGGGCAGTCCAACGGATATCGCGCGACGCTGGTAAGCCTTGCAGAACGCGGTAATTGGAAACTGATTCGGCCAAACGTTAACAGCTCCTCTCTGGGATTAATCGGGATGGCAAACGGAAGGCGGGGAATTAATGAGTGAGAATAAACACCGTCACCGCCAACATGGCGAGCACAATCATAACAGTGAGCATGAACCTCCTTACTGGAAACGTGCACATCGTGATTGGAAGTTCTGGATGGCGCTGTCCTTGATGCTTGCGGCCATGATTATCTACGTAATGAGCGACAGCTTGGCGTT
>DATJVT010000205.1:0-4173 GCA_035501695.1 Terriglobia bacterium
GAGAACCCGCTGCCCTCCAGATGAGACGCGTAAATGGCGGCCAGGCCGTGGCGCCAGCCCTGCCATGCCACCCAAACCCGCCCGCCTGCATCCGTGGCTGCCACCGGATCGATATCCGAACCCTCTTCCCGGGTAATCCGCAACTGGTCTTGAAGGCCGGAGGCACCCACCGCTCGCGCGAAGATATTAAAGTTGCCGCCGGCGTTTTCGGACCAGAAAACCCACGCTCGCCCATTCCCGTCCGTGGCAACGGCGGTCCTGTAAAGGTCGCGGCCGGAGGGTGTGACAGCAATCGGATCCCCCCATTTCCCGGCCGAGTACTTTCGAGCCCAGATCTGATCGCCGCCCGTGGGCACGGCATAGGGTTTGAAGTCCTTGGGGACTTCTGAAATCGCGGCCCGCAATTTATCCGCGTCGGCACTGTGACAGAACTGAATGTAGGCAAGCCAAACGTCGCCATTAGAGCCGGATGCGAGGGCAGGATAATCCTCTTCCTCGGGGCTATTGGTCAATCGCGCCGCCACCGGGATGCGGTCCACGTAGACGCGCCCGTCTAACTTGTATACCCCTTTGCCGTAGGGAACCTCCGCCGGAAGAAAGCTGAAATCGCCCTGTGCCGTCTTGAAGCGAAACTCACTGTTGTCCGTGGCGGCGGAGGCTGTAACGATGAGGCCATTGGCTACGATGGTCCTGGTCTCCGCTTCGCCAAACTGCCGGTTGGGCCGGGTGGAGAAGTGAAAATGATTGCCGTTCACACTGTCGTCGGCTTCAAACCGCCAACCCTCCATGGTGACCGCGCCGGCGTCCTTGACCTTCAGCGAGCCGTCCCAGCGCGTCCGCGTCGCGTCCGTGACCCCGCACAACACCCGAAACGCCGCCGGGGCTTGGGCGTACAGATTTTTTCCCGCCACACCCAGAATCATCAGCAAAATAGCTGTTTTGGTTCGCCCCATGGCTTCGACCTTCTTTCAGTTTTCATGGCATTCGCCCCACGCCTCAATCCGGCGAGTAATATACAACCGCCGGCGCGCGCATACAATGTTGGGTTTTTGTGGGGGTAAAAGGACCTATCGGGGTGGGTGAACGGGGGTCCGGATTAGCATCAGGTTCCCTATCCACACACAAGAGCCGAGGACATAAGGAGCAGGCGCGCTACGGACTCTTCGCTGCCGTGACTCGCCGTCTCAGATGGGACCTGTCATGCACTCCACGATCATACAGGTCCCTGTCTTCGCAGCCCTAATGCCATCGAGGATTCTTGGAATGCTCAGCTTGACGTCAGGCCAGTTGCCGCGGCTCAGAATGACGAGGGCGATCCGCCGACTTTGGAGGTTCTGTTGGTGCAAGAACCCCTTATCCGCAGTGAGGAGGACGTCGAAACCTGCTTCTTCGGCAGCGGCCAACAATTGTCCATTCGAAAAGCGGTCCCACCTCCGCTCGGCAGTCGTTTCGACAACGTGCTCCCTTAGTGAGTAGCGAAGCGGAACGGGAGTGTTGTGGTCAAACAGAATTCGCATGGGCAGGTTCTTGGAGACCTTCGGCCACGAAATTGATGACCTGCTCGAGCTGTTCTCGCGTTACTCCCCCGTACCACTCGATGATGTCGTCGATGGTCGCGCCTTTGGCGAGGCATTCAAAAATGATAGAGACAGGCAATCGGGTATTGCGGAATACCCACGCGCCGTGCACCCGCTGAGGGTCCGATTCCACCCCCGGACACTGTGACCAATCCGTCATACCTATACCCTACGCCGAACGCACACCTGTGTAAAGAGCGGCCCCCCCGCGGCAGCGACTTCGGGAATCCGGCGTTCCCTTTGTTGCGGAAAGCCGAATTGGTGCGGTTCCGAGGACGGGGGGCGGATTCGGCTGAGGGGGAGGCATTTTCGACGACAGTTCGCCCGGGGAGTTGATCGCGGGGAGGTTGAGGAGGGGCGAAACAGGAGGGGACATCGAAGCTAACTGGTGTTGTAGGGAATGGGAACCGCAAGGCTGAGCCAGAAGCGTTGCCAAAGGATAATGGCGGTGAGAACCGGATGGGTTCCGCGATGCAGGTGGCGAAGGCGGTAAAGCCGTTCGATGGTCAAGGCCAAACAGGTCAGCAGCCAGACGATAAGCAGGCTTTCCGGGTGATGGTCACAGAGGTGTTCGAGCCCGTAGCGGTTCTTGGCATCGTTAAAGCCCTGATTCTCGATTTGCCAGCGGCTCTTGGCCATGGCGTACAGGCAACGGCGGCTGATCTGCCGGGAGGGGAAATTGGTGAGCCAATAGGCTTCGACGACTTCGCCCTGAGGTTGGTGCTGCCGATAGCGGATGACGCGCACGGTTTCCCAGCGCAGGGTTTCCCAGGGATCAAAGTCGTCGGCGTCCCAAAGTTCGACGCGCGCGGCTCCGTCGCGGAACACGAGGTGAGGGGGTGGAGAGCAGAAGCGGCGCTGGGCGGCCCCCAACAACTCCGGCAGATTCTCCTTGAGGCGGGCCACCACCGGCCAGCCAAGTTCGCTTGCCAGGTGTAAGAAAGGCGCGGTCGCGAACTCTCCATCCACGACCACGTAATCGATGAAGCGTGCCCCCAGGCGAGTGCGCAGGCGGCGCAGCAGACGCTGGGCGGCAGCGTATTCACTATCGCCCGGTCCGTAGGGTTCGACGTCCACGGGAAGGGTTAAGTCGCCGCCCACCACCACGGCCAAGACCAAGTGATGGCGGTAGCCGACGATCTCCCGCAGGGCGTTGCGGTAAGGGCGACAGAGACGACAGGTGGATTGCCGTCGCCGTCCTCCGGCCGTGCCGTCCAGCGCCAGGCCCACGAAGCGGCAACCCTCGAAGGCTTTGTGGCGCTTGGCACGGTGCAGCACGGCCGCCAGGGCCTGCCGGGTGGGAGTGGGACTCAAACGCTCGGTGAAGTAGCGCAAGGTATCGTCGCCAAAGACCCGGCTGACCGGCAGGGCCCGCCGGGCCGACGAACCCACCAGGGCTTCGATGGCGGAAAACGCGCTCCGGCGCAAAAGCACACCGGCGAGGATCGACCAGAGCAGGGCCGCAGCGGGAATCCGCGGGCGGGAACGCTCATCGCCGGGGGATTGCAGATAAGGCTGCAAGCGCAGACACTTCGCGGCATAGTGGTGCACCTTCCGCAGCGTGGGCCCGCTCACCGCCCTTGCTGCTTCCGCCACAGCGCCAGCAGTTGGGCGTTGGCGGCGAAGACTTCCGCCACGGCCTGTTTGAACTCCCGCCCGGCGTCGACTTCGCGCTGCACTTCTTCGACCCACTCCTCCGGGATGCGTTCGACGCGCTTCTTACCCTCGGCCATGAAGGTGAGATACCAGATGGGATGGCCTTTGGCGTCGCGAGCGCAGTGGCAGGTGGGCTGACCGCAGCGACGGTGAGTCAGCGCCAGCGAGCCGGGCAGCAGGTCGGGGGGAATGGCAAAATGGCGCAGCAGCGCAAACTTGCGTTGACGAAGCCGCGCGGCTTGGGGGCCTTTCGGTTCGATCTTCATATGCATGTAATGATACATGCAGAACGCACAAAGTCAAGTCCTTTTCAGGAGTGCGAAAATAGCCTGCGATGAGGGAAAGTTAGGTGTCTGGCGCGAACAGACGTGCTCTCTACCGCGCCACCGAGTCGGCTGTCTGCGAATTCCGAAACTGCTGAGTGGTGTGCAGGTGAGGGAAGAGGTGTTGTCGTTAGCATGTGAAATGTCCGGGTGAATCAGCACGTGATCTGTCCGGTTAAGGCGGGCGAGGGATAAGGAACTCTACTAAGGGGAGGCAGAATGCGAGAGTATCCAGCGTCCGCCGTGGAGCGGGCGATGAAGATTCAAGAGGTGATTTTGCGGGCGATGGCGAAGGAGATTACTTGGCGGCAAGCAGCAGAGATCATGGGGAGCTCGGACCGCAGCATGCGGAGCTGGCGACAGTGGTACGAGGAGCACGGTTACGGCGGGCTGTTCGACCAGCGGCGGGGGAAGCCCAGCCCCAAGCAACCGCCAAGGACACGAAGGGGAGACCCGCGACGGACGAACTGCAAAGCCTATCGCACCCGAAGTGGGAGTGCAAATATCACGTCGTGTTTATTCCGAAATGCCGTCGTAAGACGCTGTACAAGGAATTGCGGCAGAACCTGGGGAAGTGTTCCGCAGTTTGGCGAAACGGAAAGAAAGTGGTGCCACCT
>DATJVT010000206.1:0-15275 GCA_035501695.1 Terriglobia bacterium
GACGTGCTTGCGGTAGGCGAGCATCCGCTCCACCATGCCGTGGTACATGGGGTCGTGCTGTGCCAGGCGTTGCCAGCGCTCCAGCACGTGAGTGGGGACATCGATATCTTCCCGTAGCTTTTGCAGCGGGTGGCCGCGCAGAAAGAGGCCGTAAAAGAACGCGGCTTCCTGTTGCGGCTCGGCGAATTGGGGATTGACAGTTCCCATACGTTCCAAATCCAAAAAGTAATTCTAACCAGAAAAAATTCCGCCACGCCAGAAAAATTCTCACCCCCCGTTGTAGCCGGAAAGCACAAGGAGAAACCTCTTGTCAAGTCCCCGTCAGTGTTAATGCAGGGTTCAGGGCTGTTTGCTGGCGGTAATCGAGCTAAACCGGGGGCCGCGGCGTATTCGTGCCCTTCCCCGGCAATTGCAAATCCCGGGGCTGCCCAGTAGAATCAAGATTTGGGTATGCTCCCTGAAGATCTCCAGATCGAGGATGTCGCGTTGCGGCCGATCGCCGAGAAGGTTGTGGCGGACGAGCGGCTGGACTTTCGGGAAGGAGTGGCGCTTTTCCAGTCCCGCGATCTTCTCGCCCTCGGCTCCTTGGCGCATCACGTGCGCGTGAAAATGCACGGCATGCGCACGTATTTCAACGTCAACCGGCACATCAATCCCACCAACGTGTGTGTGGCGAGCTGCAAGCTCTGCGCCTTCGGCCGCAAGCCGGGCACGCCTGGGGCTTACACGATGGCGCTGGAAGAAGCCCTGCGCGTGGCGGGGGAGAACTGGTCGGAGGCAGTCACGGAATTCCACATCGTCGGCGGGTTGCACCCGGACCTGCCGTTTGAATACTACCTTGACCTGCTGCGGGGATTGAAGGATCGCTTCCCCCGGGTTCATCTCAAGGGATTCACAGCGGTCGAGGTTGCTTACCTTTCTCATTTCACCCGTCTTCCGATGCGCGAGGTGTTGCAGCGGATGAAAGAGGCGGGACTGGATTCGTTGCCGGGAGGGGGGGCGGAAATCTTCGCGCCGGCGGTACGCCGCGTCATCTGCGACCACAAAATCGGCGCCCACGCCTGGCTGAAGGTCCACCGCTTGGCGCACGAACTGGGCATGCATTCCAACGCCACCATGCTCTACGGCCACATCGAATCGGCTGAGGACCGCGTCGACCACCTGCTGCAACTGCGCAAGCTTCAGGATGAGACGCATGGCTTCCAGACGTACATTCCCCTTGCGTTCCACCCCGCCAACACGGAACTGGGCAAGCTGGTGGAGCACACCGAGACGAGCGGCTTTATGGACTTGAAGAACGTCGCCGTGGCTCGCCTCCTGCTCGACAACTTCCCGCACATCAAAGCCTATTGGATCATGATGACGCCGCGCGTGGCGCAGGTGGCGCTGCGCTTCGGCGCCGACGACCTGGACGGCACCGTGGTGGAAGAGAAGATCTATCACGACGCCGGGGCCACCACCCCACAATCCCTGACCCGCCAGCAACTCATCCGGCTGATTCGCGAGGCCGGCTGCGAACCCTTCGAGCGCGATACCCTCTACCGCCCCGTCACCCGCACTGAAACCAGCGTCACCGTGCAGGTATAGAAATCATAAAACCAGGCTTAGACTGGGCCTCCTGAACGATGCCCCGGGCTGCCGCATTGGACGCGTTCACCCACGCTCACTCCGGCCTGGCGTCGCCGCTGATGGGGCGGCCGATAACGGAGGGGTTCCCCTCCAGATACTTCTCGAAGACGGCCTGAAGTTTGGGATTGTCCTGCACTCGCATGTCGGACAGGCGGCCCGTAATGGTGTCGTTCTTGAAAGTAGCGTTCCACCAGGAGAATCCGATCACTTTGGGCCAGCGTCCGCCGAGCAGATCGGAAAGCGCCGCGGTGGTCCACGCCACCTGGTGGGCATCCTCGATGTTGCCGAACTCGCATACGATGAACGGCTTGCTGGTCAGCCGCTGCATGCGCCCGTACACCCAATCCATCTGGTAGCGGAAGGAAACGGCGTGGCGGTCGCTGGGCAACTGCCGGCCGTAGACGCTGGCGCCGACCCAGTCCACCCATTCGTCGCCGGGGTAATAGTTCTCGAATTTGTTCCAGTCCTCCACGGGTTCATCCCACGGGTCCACGTGGAAAACCCAGCGGATGTTGTAAGCGCCTTCCTCCCGCGAGATCCGAATGATGTGGCGGTATGCCTCACGAAAGCGCGCGACTGAGTCGGCGTAGGATCCCCCTTCTTTGTTGTACAAGCCGTTCCAGGGAAACCACCAGCCGTTGACCTCCACGCCGTACTCAGCGATCACCGGGGAGCCAAACCGGCGAGCTTCCTGCATCCAGTTCCGGAACAGCGGGTCAAACTTGCCGGCGATAATGTTCTGGAGAGAGTAGACCGGATCAGGCCTGGGAATTAACGGACTGCTCAGGAGCATCACGCGAATGTAGGGAACGCTGCCGTGGGCGCGGATCCACGATGCGGTCTGGTAGGGAAAGCGGGTGCTTTCATACCAGTTGTCCCAAAAGTATACCCATGCCGGGGACTTCCCAACCGCGGTTTCGTAGACCTTCACATCGGCGAGAGTGACGTCGCCGCCCATGCCGTTCTTGCTTCCGGGGAAAACCCCATGGTAATAATTCCCGGCGGGCGGTTCGGCCAGGGTTTTCAGGGGGAGAGGACTGGGTTTAGGATCGCGGCCCACACTCGCGGCAGTAACCAGTATGGCCGCCAGCGCCAGCCAAAGTCGACTCGGACTTCGGGTTGGGTTTTCTTTCAGAAGCATGGTATCCACTTCAAAAGGCGGGCCTTGGCGTCTGAAGAGTCACTGGAAGAAGGGCGTTTCCAAGGCGAAATCCGCTCAGAAATACAACCCGTTTCCCGGTATTACTAATCTACCACAATTGCAGGTCACCCGGCGCTCCCTGACCTGTGCATGATAATATAGTTCTGGATCATATGCTTGTTTGCCTTCTTGCGTTTTTAAGGTGCTTTTGCCTCCGCAGGTTGCCGGTTGCCGTTTTAGTCCTTCTCACCTCGATGTTTCCCCTGGTGGGATTGCTACGCGCCGCGCCGCCCGACGAGGGTGAGGAGCCTTCGACCGCGGCTATCATATATGATGGTCAGGCAAATCCTCGATCGGATGCCTACATTCATGCGCTTTACCTTGAGAACTTACTCACCCACTTCAGCTTGAAGTCTGCCCTGATTCCCCTCAGCGAGTACCAGCAGGGCCAATTGGGCGACTATCGTGCCGGATTCCTTATCATTTCCTCATTGAGTACCAAGGTCCCGCCCGCCTTACTCACAGACGTCCGGGCCACGGACCGGCCGTTTGCCTGGCTGGGCGGGCACATCGATCAACTCCTGGCCACCCCCGAAGCGCGGCGCCATTATGGCTTCAGCTTCGTCGAGTACCGCAAAGACCTTGACTTCCGGTCGGTGGTATACAAGCAGACGCCCCTGATCAAGCCGGAGCCAGACCTGAGTATCGTCTCGATCCAAGACCCCAAAACTGCCGAGGTCTTAGCCACGGCGGTCAATGATAAGAAGGTTTCGAACCCATACGTAGTCAGGAGCGGGGACTTCTGGTACTTTGCCGACCGGCCGCTCTCCTACATGGGTGAGGGAACTCGCTACCTGGTTCTCTGCGATCTTCTGCATGACATCCTGGGCGTCAATCATCCCACTGAGATGCGCGCCATGGTGCGCATTGAGGACGTCAGCATCGACGACGATCCGGATGACCTGATACGCATTGCGGATTGGCTGGCGGAGCGCCAGATTCCCTTCCAGATGGCCATCATTCCCATATTTCGCGACCCCGCGCATTCCCTGGAGATTCGCCTGGGAGACCGGAAGCCGACCGTCGATGCCATTCATTACATGATCAGCCGGGGCGGCACGCCAATCATGCACGGCATTACCCATCAAGTACACGGGCTCAGCGGGGACGAATACGAGTTTTGGGATGAGCTGGGCAATAAGCCGGTGGGCGGTGACTCGGCCGATTTCGTAATGCGCAGATTGCGGCTGGGATTCAACGAATTCTTCGGCAACAACATTTACCCGGTGGCGTTTGAAGTGCCGCACTACGGGGCCTCGGACGTGGATTACCGCACCCTGGGCCAGGTTTTCTCCCTCTTTTACGATCGCCCCATGGTCGTGCCCGATGATACGACCGCCCAGATGGTGCCGTATCCCGTAGTGGATCAATTTGGCCGGCACATTGTTCCCGAGAGCCTGGGTTATCTGCCGGAGGACGATCCCGATCCGCTCAGGCTGGTTCAGTACGCGCGCTCCATGCGCGTGGTGCGCGACGGCATCGCCTCCTTCTACTTCCATCCCTTTCTGAAGCAGAGGTTGCTGGAGCAGGTGGTGCAGGGGATCGGAGCTCTGGGTTATCACTTCATTTCCCTTCGGGAATTTCCCAGCCAGGTCGACTTCCAGGGCCAGTATGCCGTCCGCACCGACCCCGGTCCCATCCGTCTGTTGCCCAATGAAGAGTTCTGGCGCCTGCAACTATTCAACGGCGGCGGCCAGGTGGTCCATACGGATCAGTCGGCGGGCCGGATGAACGCGCCTGTCGAAGTTCGGGCGCAGGTGCCCTCGGGGGGATGGGCCGCGGCCGAGTGTTTGAAGCGGCCGCCTGCGGCTCCCGAGCACGCCAAGTCATGGTCCGAACGGATTCATCAATGGTGGGACAATCTTTACTCGGTCGCGCCTGCTCCCTCCACTGTCGTTCGGGATAAGTTCGCCGGGCCGCCCACTGCCTGGATTCTCTGGCAGGATAACCCTCACACCAGTGCTGGGCACAACCAGCAAAGTTACAAGACGGTGCTGGAAGCTCTGGGATACCAGGTTAAGAAAGTGAGCGCCGCCAAATTCCGTGAGACACCAAAGTCATCGGATGACACCTTGCTGGTGGTTCCCCACGCGGCGGGGACGCGGCTCACCGAGGCGCAGCAACGGCTGGTAGTGCGGTATCTCGGATCGGGTGGAAATTTGGTAGCGGATGGCGCACAGCCCTGGCTAACCAGGATCGGGTTCAACTTCAGCGGCCTCCAGATGATCGTTACGGCCGTAACCGATTCCATCCATGCGGATATGAAATTGACCTGGCGACCGGAGGAACGGGTCTCCCGGTTCACCGCACCTGAGGACGTTCGCGAATTAGCAGATGATGATGCGAGCGGGCAACCCGTGGCGATTGCCGGGTCGTTTGGGGCTGGGCACTACGTTTATCTGGCGACGAATCTCGATAACCATACCAACGAGGGCACCAGCCATTATCCTTATTTCCCCGAGTACCTCAGTACTACATTTGGAGCCACAACGTCCCTCCGCTACCGGCATCTCGAGGTGTACTTTGATCCCAGTTATCGACCCGGGGCAGACCTCAATCGGCTGGCCACCATCTGGCACCGCGCCGGGATCAGCACCGTTCACGTAGCGGCGTGGCAGTACAGTGAGCAGTTCAAATTCCCCTATGACGAGTTCGTGCGTGCCTGTCACCGCAATGGAATCTCGGTTTACGCCTGGTTGGTTTTCCCGGCCGTTAACAAGAAGATGTGGGATGAACACCCGGAATGGCGGGAAAAAACCGCGGCCCTGACCGACGGCATTGTCGGATGGCGGTATTCCTTGAATTTCCAGGACCCCGACTGTTTTGAAGCGGCCATGGACTGGATGAAAGAACTCCTGAACGGCAGCGAGTGGGATGGAGTCAATATTGCGGAATTGAATTTTGACGCCGACTTCAAGGACTACCTGCGCCCGGACAAGTTCGTGCCGATGAACGATGTGGTGCGCACCGAGTTCAAGAAGAAAGCTGGATTCGACCCGGTCCTGTTGTTCCGTCCCGACTCCCCTTACTATTACAAGACGGATCCGGCTGCCATGGCCAAGTTCCAGCGCTACCGCGAAGACATCGTGGTGGACTGGCACCGGAAGGTGCTGGCGGAACTGGAACCCTTGCGCAAGCAGCACGGGTGGGAGATTGTGGTCACCATGCTCGACAGCCTGCATGACGATTTTGTGCGGCCGGCCCTGGGCGTGGATTCCAAACGAATCACGGCATTGATGACGGAGTTCCCCTTCACTTTGCAGGTTGAGGATCCTGCCCGCTTCTGGATGACTTCGCCGGAGCGCTATCGACGCTTTGCCGCCACCTATCTCAAGCTGGTCCCCGATCGCCACCGCTTGATGTTTGACGTCAACGTCGTCGACAACCGCGACATCACCGCGACGAATCTCCCCACCAAGACGGCCACCGGCACGGAACTTGCGCTGACGCTCTTGAGCGCCGCCTCGGCTTCCGGACGGGTGGCGGTGTACTCCGAACAGACCGTCTCCCCGCAGGATTGGGATCTCATTCAGTTGGTCCTGAACCGCCCCGAATCGGTTAGCGGGGGCAAGATCAGCATGGAAGTTAATGCTTCGACGTCTCTGGTCCTTACTCCCGCCGATGACCCTCTCTACTACCTCGACGGGCATGCCTGGCCTGCCGTGTCGCGGGACGGCGTGGTGATACCCACAGGCGCTCATTCGATTTCTACGGAGCGGAGCTGGTGGCATTTCCTCGATACCGACGAGTTCCAGGCCCGCATTCTGACCTGTACGGCGAATCTGGCGGAAGCGCGCGCGGATACTACCGGCCTTACTTTCCAATATCAGTCGCCAGGCCGCGCGGTATTTGTCTTTGACCAGCAACCCAATGATATCCTTGTGGATGGCAACCCCGCGGAATTGCCGATGGAGCGCAACGGCGCGGAATGGGCGGTGGTTTTCCCCTCGGGCAATCATCACGCCCGCGTCGCCACCAATACCAAGGCCGGCGTGGCGGTGGATGTGGTCGGCTGGGCCTCCTCCTGGGCCATATGGGCTTTTGGCATTCTTGCCACGGTGCTGATGTTTGTGATTTACTTGCAACTTCGCCTGACAAGGCTCCTCAGGCGCAACGGATAGAATTGCATGGCGAGTTTCCATTGGGTCATCGACGGGCTGTTCGTTTCCACTGTCGCCCTGATTTGGTTCATGTTGGGTTACCAATCCGTCCTCTTTTTTCTTGGCCACGTTTATTACCGGCGCACTCGCCATACGGGAAAGCCGCTCCCCCAGGTTCCCGACGCGGAATTGCCTTTCCTTTCAGTGTTGGTCCCCTGCCACAATGAGGGACGCGTTATCGCCCACACCATCCAGGCGCTTCAGAAACTCGAATACCCGGCGGACAAGATCGAGTTTCTGATGATCAACGATGGCAGCACGGATGACACGGCGCAGGTTATCCGCGGATTTGCGGACGACTCCCGGGTCCGCCTGCTGGATGTGCCCGCCCCCCTCAGCGCGCGGGGAAAATCCGGGGCGCTCAATTACGCCCTGTCCAAGGCCCGCCATCCTCTGATTGCCATTTACGACGCCGATAATCTCCCTGAGCCGGGGGCAATCCGTCCCCTGGTGGCGCAACTTGTGCTCAATCCCAACCTGGCGGCGGCGGTGGGCATGTATCGCGCCTGGAATCGCCGGCGCGCCCTCATCACCCGCTTCGTCAACATCGAGGGCCTCGGTTTCCAGTGGATCGTACAGGCCGGCCGCTGGATGCTCATGCGTTTGACCATGCTGCCCGGCACCAATTACGTCATCCGCAAGGCGATTGTAGAGAAGCTGGGGGGCTGGGACGAGCAGGCTTTGACGGAAGATTCGGAGCTGACGGCCCGCCTTTATCAGGCCGGCTACCAGGTCCAACTGGTCCCTACTTCGGTGAGTTGGGAGCAGGAGCCGGAATCGCTGCGGGTCTGGTTCAAGCAGCGCCGCCGCTGGGTGCGCGGTTTCAATTACGTCTTGAAGAAACACGCCGCCGGGCTGCTCCGCGCCAAGCCGCGGCGGCTGGCGTTTGAAATGCTCATGTCCCACCTGCTCTATTACTTCTTTTTCCTCGCTGTGGTTATTTCCGACGCCCTTTTTGTTCTCTGCCTCGCCGGAGTGGTGAGTATTCACGTGCCCGGCCCGTACAGTCTGGTCTGGATTCTCGCCTATGCCACGTTCGCCCTTCAACTCGTCATCGCCCTGTCCTGCGAGCCGGGAGAGGACTCCCCAGGCAATATTCTCCTGATCTTCTTGATGTACTTCACGTACTGCCAACTCTGGATTCCCGTGGTAGCCGCCGCTTTCTATGACGACTTCATCGTCCACCGGGCCATCAAGTGGGCGAAGACGGAACGCTACCAGGTGGGAACTGCCTGAACCATTGAAGATTTTAAACGCAGCGTCATAAATTCTTGCACATGTTCAAATCGCGTAGCCGCATAAATGGCTATCGCGATCGATTTTGATGCGAGTTTATTTATGGCATCGCGTTTAGATACTGGATTTTCAACGCTGGCGTTTCGATTGAGGGTTTCTGCCCCCCTTTTCGATCTGCAGTTTTAGAATTCCGATTGCGGCTTCGTTTCCTTTTTCGCTCTGAGATTTTTGATTTCCAATGGCAGGTCTTGCGCCGTGTGATGGAGATGATGACGTCGCAGAAGGCCGGAGCCACCATCCGATCTTGGACCTTGAATCTTGAATTTTGGATTTTGGGTTCAGGACGCCGTCCTACCTCCTCATTATGCGCTGATCGCAACCCGTATCTCGCGAAACGCTCCCAATGCCCCTTCGGGCAGATTGCAAGCGGTTGACCGAGCCCCCTGGGGGTGTTATTGTTAAGACTAGTGTAGATATCCGGGGCATTTCTTCTAAATATCGACAATCGCATGGCAAAGAGCGGAGAGGTAACGATTTCGTCGCTCATAGGAGCCGTCGAGCGCGGCGACGCCGGCGCCGCAGAGGCGCTCTTCGCTGCCCTCTACGCCGAACTGCATCGTCTCGCCAAGCGCGAACTGGCGCGACATGGCGCCCCCGTCACCCTCGGTGTTACAACGCTTCTCCATGAGGCTTACCTGAACATCGCCGGGCGAAGTGGTCCGTCGTTTCCCGATCAAGCCCGTTTCATGGGGTATGCGGCGCGCGTCATGCGGGGGTTGATCATTGACTATTCCCGCAGCCGGCAGGCCCAGAAACGGGGGGGTGAGTTCCAGATCACTTCCCTCGGCTCTCAGGTCGTGAAGAATTCCACCGGCGAGCAGGATCTAACACGCATCGGCGAGGCCTTGGACGAACTGGCCAAGCTGGACTCTTCACTGGCGGAGGTCGTCGACCTGAAATTCTTCTGCGGATTCTCATTTGGTGAAATCGCTGCCATGCGGGATTTGTCGGAACGCACGGTGCAGCGGAAATGGGAGCAGGCTCGCATCTACCTCCACCGCAGCCTCCGCGTGCCGCTACCCCTCTGAGGGCTGGATGTCCACACTGAGTCCGGAAATTTGGCGCAAGGTAAGTCCTTATCTTGACGAGGCCCTGGGAATGGAGAGCGAGGAACGCAGTGTCTGGCTGGCCTCGCTCCACCAAAAGGACCCGGCCCTGGCAGCCTGCCTGGAATCTCTCCTGCACGACCACCAGGTGCTGGAACAAGAGCACTTCCTTGAAAAGACACCGGCTCCTCCGCTCCCCGGGGCAATGATGGCAGCCCAAAAGATCGGGTCCTACACTCTGGTGTCGCTGATCTGCGAGGGAGGGATGGGCAGCGTTTGGCTCGCCACGCGAAGTGACGGGCGATTCGAGGGCCGCGCCGCGGTGAAACTCCTGCGCGCCCCACTGGTCAGCCCTACCGGCGGAGAACGGTTTAAGCGCGAAGGCACCATCCTCGCTCGCCTTGCCCATCCTCACATTGCGCAACTCCTCGACGCAGGCATTTCCCCGGCCGGACAGCCTTATCTCATCCTCGAATACATCGAGGGCGAGGACATTGTTTCCTACTGTGACCATCGCGGCCTGGCTGTGGAAGCGCGCCTTCGGCTCTTTCTCGACGTGCTTGCCGCGGTTGCCCACGCACACGCCAACCTGATCGTGCACCGTGATATAAAACCCACCAATGTGTTCGTGAGGTCGGACGGCCAGGTGAAACTTCTGGACTTCGGCATCGCCAAGTTGCTCGCCGATGAAACCACCCCGGGCACGGCGACAATCCTAACCCTCGAATCCGGCTCTGCCCTGACGCCGCAGTTTGCCGCGCCAGAACAAATCACCGGCGGCGCGGTTACCACGGCAACAGATGTTTACGCGTTGGGCATACTGCTTTACGTGCTCCTGACTGGGCAGCATCCAGCCGGCGCGGGCTTGAACTCGCCGGCAGAATTGGTCAAAGCCGTTGTCGAAACCGAGCCCCCGAGGGCCTCGGAAGTTGCGGGGGCGGCGGGAGGGAGGGCCGCAGCCGATAAACGTGGCACCACGCCGGAGAGGCTCCGCCGCCAGCTTCGTGGGGACCTGGACACCATCGTGGGGAAAGCGCTGAAGAAGAACCCGGGAGATCGCTACAATTCTGTGCCGTCCCTCGCCGAGGATCTTCGACGCTATCTCAAGCACGAACCCATCGGTGCCCGGCCAGACACCCTTACCTACCGGGCGGCCAAGTTCATCGGGCGGAACCTCTTCAGCGTCGCCGCGGCGATGCTGACCCTGGCAGCTATCGTGGCCGGCTCCGCGGTGGCGGTTTATCAGGCAAGAGTCGCGCAGCGGCGTTTTCAGGACGTCCGCAAACTGGCCCACACTTTTGTTTTCGAGTTGCATGACGAAGTTGCCAAGCTGGATGGGTCAACCAAGGCGCGCGAGATCATGGTGCGGACAGGCCTGCAATATCTGGACGATCTGGCCTCAAATGCGGGCGGGGATCCGGGGTTGCAGAGGGAGATCGCGGCGGCGTATATGAAAATTGGCGACGCGCAAGGTTACCCTACCCGGCCCAATCTGGGGCGGATTGCGGACGCCTTGGTAAGCTATCGCAAGGCCGGCGACATCTACCAACGTCTTGCCGCCAAGAACCAGTCCTATCTGCCTGATTTAGCAGGCTATTACCTCCAGTACTGCGGCCTGATCCGCTTTACCGACCCGATACACGCCAAAGAACTGGCCCAAACTGCGATTCGAACCTTCGACCGTGTACGCGCCGGCCAGCCGCTCGATGCCCCATCGGAGAATAGTTACATCAGCGCCTGGTGCAGGCTGGGCGATATTGACGAGGACACTGACGATTATCGGCAGGCCTGGATTGAGTTCTCGCGCTGCGCGGAGCTCGCCCGCGCCCAACTCGACCGCAGAAAGGATCAGGGGGCCCTCAGCGCCGTGTCCCAGGCGGCCGAGCGCATCGGGACGGCCTCACAGGAGCTCGGCCTTCTCCGCGAGTCCCTTCTCGCTTTCGATGAGGACGAAGCCAAGCTGAGGGAACTCCTCGCCGCCGAGCCCCTGAATCCGGCGTTCCTTCGCTCGCGTGCGGTCCTGCACCAATTTCGCTCAAGGGTCTACTTTGACGACCTGTATCCAAACCTGGGAGATCCGGCTCACGCCCTGGAATGGGCGAGGCAGTACCTGGGCGAGGCCCAGCGGATGGTCGACCGCGATCCGAACAACACCGCCGCCCAGACCAGCCGGGCATTTGCCGCCTACCGGGTCTCCAATTCCCTTCGGGAATTCGATCCCCCGGCGGCAGTGCGCATGGCGCTCGACTCCGTGCGAAGGTTCGACGATCTGATCGCTGCGAGGACATCGAGCCGATTGATATTCTCCGGGCGCGCCGTCAGTCTGCGAGGGTTGGGGGTAGCCCAGTTGAGGGCCGGCCAGGCGACGGAAGCACTCCGTTCAGCCGAGTCATCTCTCGCCGCCTGGCGTGAAATGGCGGCCAAAAGTGGACCGGATGCGCCAGACCCCGTCGAGTGGGTGCACTCCCTGGTTTTGGAAGGCGAAGCCAGTGCAGCCGCCGGCGATGGCGCTCGCGCCGAAAGCGTATTGCTTGAGGCGCGCGACAAAGCACGACAGATCGCCCTGCGGCAGGAGGTCATGGACCTTATTCCCCTGGCGCGCACGGAACGAGCCCTCGGGAGCTTCTATTCCCGCCGGCACCGGCCCGACCGGGCGCGCGCCTGCTATCAGCGGCTACTCGATGTCTGGCAAGGCTTTCCCGAACCCAACGAATATGTAAACCGCCAGATAGCCGCCAGCAAAGTACTGCTTGCTTCCCTCCGGTGACCCCCCGGCCACGAACCGGTCTTCCCCAGAACAGCCGACGGGTTTAGTGATCCGGGCACACGAGGGTTGGGGGGACGGCAAGGGTGTATGATTCGAGACCCCTTGCTTTTCCCTGTCGTCTTTTTCCTCCCAATTCCGATATTCCTAGTAAAGGGCTAAATCAATCTCGCGCTTGGACATGAAATCCGGGCGGAATGGTGGGAGAAAGGCATGGGTAAATACTCGCAGGCGAACAGGCCCCTCGCGATAACCACACCCCTGGGCGAGGACGCACTGCTCCTGATCGGCTTTCGGGGCCACGAGGCCATCTCGCAACTCTTCCACTTTGAGGTCGATCTACTGGCGGAGAACGAGACCGACATCCGTTTTGAACGCCTCATTGGGCAGAATGCGACCGTGGAGTTACGGCTTCCTTCGGGCGGCAAACGCTTCTTCACTGGGCTGATCCAGCGGCTCACACAAGGCGGGCGGGACGACCTCTTCGTCCATTTTCGCGCCGAATTGGTCCCCAATCTGTGGCTATGGACCAAAAAGGTCCGGAGCCGCATTTTTCAACATCTTTCGGTACCCGACATCCTCCACGAGGTACTTGCGGGATTGGACGTCACTTACAAGCTCCGGGGAACCTACCATCCACGCAATTATTGTGTTCAGTATGGCGAGTCAGATTTCGATTTTGCCAGCCGGATTATGGAGGAAGAGGGAATTTACTACTTTTTCGACCACTCCGACACCGGCCACCGGATGCTCGTAAGCGACCAGCCCACTCGGCATCCTACCCTCCCCGAGCCAAGCCACGTTATTTACGAAGAAGCGTCCGGCCCTTTGCAGGACATGCGGGTGACGCATTGGGAAAAAACCCAGGAACTGCGATCGGGCGAGTACACCCTGCGCGATAAGTGCTTCGAACTCCCCGGGAACCCTCTCGAAGCCAACGAAGGGATCACCGGCAGCGTAAGTGTAGGAAAAGTAACGCACCAGCTAAGGGTGGGGGGCAACAATGAACTGGAGATTTATGAATTCCCGGGCGGGTATGCTCAGCGTTTCGACGGCGTGAGCAGGAGCGGCGCGGCGCAACCGGAGAATCTCCACCACATCATGGAGGACCGGGACCGGACCGTCAAATTACGGATCGAGCGGGAGGAGTCCGCCAGCCTGGAGATCCTGGGGACAAGCGATTGCGCCAATTTGATGGCCGGATACCAATTCACTTTGGACCGGCATTTTGACGCTGACGGCGAGTACCTTTTGACGGATATCGAGCACGACGCCCGGCTGGATGGGGGTTACCGCAGCGGGCAGGATTTGCCCTTCAAATATCAGAACCACTTTAAATGCATCCCCGCCGCCCTGCCCTATCGCCCGCCGCGCGTGACCCCCAAGCCTGTCATCGCCGGCGTCCAAACCGCGACCGTCGTTGGCCCGAAAGGCGAGGAAATGTTCATCGACAAGTACGGGCGCGTGAAGGTGCAATTCCCTTGGGACCGCGAGGGTAAAAACAATGGCGACAGTTCGTGCTGGTTACGGGTTGCGCAGGTGTGGGCGGGGAAGGGTTGGGGCGCCTTCTTCTGGCCACGCGTCGGGCATGAGGTGGTGGTCACCTTCGATGAAGGCGACCCCGACCGGCCCATGATTATCGGCAGTGTTTACAATGCGGACAACATGCCCTGGTTCCCTTTGCCGGTGAACAAGCAACTCAGTGGATTCAAAACCGCGAGCCTGGGTGGCAAGGCGCATAAGAATTTCAGCGCCCTCGTTTTCAACGACCGGAAAGGTATGGAACATGTGGCCCTTCACTCCGAGCGAAATCTCAATCTCAATTCGGAGACCGATAAAATGATCCATGGCGGGCGCCACAAGGGCGAGCGGGTGGGCGTCGCGAATCTGCTCACCGTGGGTAAGTTGATCCCCGGCGGCGGTAGTGGAGGGGGCGACTTCAATGAAGGAAACCCCTTGCCCCAGCCCCCTCCTACCGGGGTCATGGGACTCAATTCCGTGTTCACGTTCGGAGAGAACCTTCAAGTCGCCTGTCCCCTGAATCACCAGGTCGCAGTGGGGAATAACCTTCAGCTCTGCATTAACCCCATTGGTTTGTTTGCCGGAATGGAGGGGATGCCACTTCCGGGGGCGGTTTCAGCCCTCTTCGGCGGCGCCCTGGGCGGCAACATGCAGTTTACCATCGGCGCGAGCGCGCAATTCACGCTCGGCCAGTCCTTCGAGATCTCCGTGGGCCCCCCCAAGATCGAGATTCACGCCGGCTATGACGGTCACAAAGCGGTCAAAGTGCTTTGCTTGATCTTGGGTGCCGCGACGATCGCCTTTACCATTGCTTACGATGTCTCCGTACACATTCAGACCTATAACCAGCCAAGCCAAACCTGGACGGATGACCAGGTGACCGCCGAGAAAGAGGCCGAACAGCCGGGCGACAAGTTCCGAGCGGGTATCGCCTTGGCTTATCAACTGGTCGTGGACGCCCTCCTGGTCGCCATCATGGGAGCGGAGTCAATCTACGACAAGGCGGATTGGTTCGTTCACGACGCCATCAAAGAAGTCTTCTCCAGCGGCGCTAAATTCGGGATTTGGCAGCCACCGAAGGAAACACCGGTTTCGACGGACTGGACGGCATTAGCGTTTGGCTGCACTGCCGCAGTTGGCTTAGTGGCGGCGGATATTGCAGTGGATGCAAGTTAGGCATATCCGGGAGGTTTCACATCATGGCTTGGAATGTCTTGCAACGCGGTGGCGGCAGCGGAGGCGGCGACGACGGGAACAACACCATCCAGAATGCCGACGGAGTGTTTGAGATTGCCGCGAATCAACTGGTGTTTCTCACCCGCCCTCCCAAGGATGGCGAACCCGGCCCGCATGTCATCACGATTCTGGCACCGGGCAACACCATGACCGACGGCCGGGTGGACGTGCGTGGAAGCAAGGGAGTTCGTATCACCGCCGGGCCTCCCATGGTACCGTTGGTCAGCCCTCCGGTGACTGCGGATTCCACGAATGGCGTCGAGATCATGGTTAGCGAAACGCAGAACGTGCTTATCCAGCGGGGACTCACCCCGCTCGCTCAAAAGATCGAAATGACGCCGCAATCCATTACGCTGCAGTGCGGCAGCACTCCCGTAAATCCGCAGATCCAGATGACGCCCGATGGCATCACGATGCAGTGC
>DATJVT010000207.1:0-7210 GCA_035501695.1 Terriglobia bacterium
TCCCTACATGGGGCCGAACCCCTTCATCAGCATGAATGACGGTATGCGCTCGCGCCTGGCGTGGTATGCGGAAGCCAAGAGCCAGTGGACCTCGCACTGGACCACGCTGCTGGGAATTCGCAACGACACGGTGTGGACGAATGCCGGGCCGGTAAGTGGATACTCCGACATGTATTCCATGGACGCCGACGCCTTCAACGCCCTGAATCGCGCCCGCACCGATGTCGATCTTGACCTGACCACACTGGCGCGCTACGAACCCAACGCGCACCTGACGTTGGAAGCGGGATACGCGCGCAAAACCCGCGCCCCCAACCTCTATGAGCGCTATGCCTGGTCCACCGACTGGATGACCAGCGGGATGATCAATTGGTTCGGCGACGGCAACTATTACGTGGGGAACGTCAACCTGAAGCCGGAAGTGGCCCACACGGTGAGTGGTACCGCAAGCTGGCATGATCAAACCCGCAACGAGTGGGAAGTCAAAGTTACCCCATACCAGACCTACGTCCGCGACTACATCGGCGTGAATGAACTGGCCACCCAGATGTACGGCATGAGCACATTCTCGCAACTGATGTTTACCAATCATGATGCCAGGATCTGGGGCGCGGATCTGGATGCTGCCGCGGCCCTCTGGAAGAGCCCGAAATACGGGCGCGGGGAAATCACCGGAGCGGGGGGATGGCTGCATGGCCGCCGGTTGGACGCGGGAACGGGCCTGTATCAAATGATGCCGCTCAACGCCCGTATCGGCCTGAAGGAAAAGCTCCGGGGATTCAATGGCGGGCCGGAAATCCTGATGGTCGACCGCAAGCGCGATACTGATCCGCGGCGCTTCGAGCAGCAGACGCCGGGGTATACGCTGGTGAATTTCAACGCCGGCTACGAGTGGCGGCATCTTCGCCTGGAAGCGGGCGGAACCAACCTTCTGAACAAATGGTATTTTCTCCCTTTGGGCGGAGTGAATTTTGACGATTTTCAGGCGAGTGGCTGGATGGGCCAAATCCTGCCGCTCACCGGGCCCGGAAGGTCATGGTATGGGGGAATAAGCGTCCCGTTCTGAGCCCGGCCCTTGCAATCGCCGCGGCGGAATCATCTGCTTCGAACCGGCGGTGGAACCGTTTCAGACTCGCGGCGGAAACTTCAATAATTTGCGCTGAAGGGAGCGGCGGTGCAGGCCGAGAAGCTTGGCCGCCTGGGAAACATTGCCGCCGCAATCCGTCAAAACACGTTGGATATGCTCCCACTCGACTCGCGCCAGGCTGGGCACCGTGGCGGGGGGCGGTGATTGATCGGCGCCTGGAGAGTTTACCGCTTCATAGGCCGCCAGGATCTGGTCAACGTCGACCGGTTTGCTCAGGTAGTGGTCCGCCCCGCAGCGGACGGCCTCCAGCGCGGTGGCGATGCTGCCGTACCCGGTCAGCACGATAATGCAGGCCGTGGCGTCAAGTTCGCGTAGCTTCTTGATGACGTCCAAACCGGATTCTCCCGGCATGCGCAAATCGACGATGGCCAGGTCGGGGCCGGTTTCGGTGGCGCAGGCCAGGGCTTCCTTGCCCGAGGCCGCCACGTGCGCTTCCCAACCGCGCAATTCGAATGCGCGGCGCACGCGAGTGTGAAACGCCTCGTCGTCATCGATAACTAATACTGCCGGCTTGTCCTTTTCCGTCATGGTCGATGCGCGGTAATTCCAGAATAGCCTTGGTCCCGGAGCCGAGGTCGGATTCGAACGTCAGGCTTCCGTTCAACCGCTCGGCGAACAGTCGCGTCAGAAACGTTCCCAGACCCAACCCGCCGCCCGTGCCCTTGGTGGTAAAGAAAGGTTGTGCGACGCGATGGAGCGTCTCGGGGCTCATTCCGCATCCCGCGTCTTGAACGATGAATCGGAGGGCCTCCGGCTCGGCATGGGCGGCAAGAGTTACTGGCAGGCCGGGCGCGCTCGCTTCGAGGGCGTTTTTGACCAGGGCTGAGAGCGCCTGGCGCGCCGCTGCAACCGGTAGGAAAGCGGTGGTGCGGGGTTCAGCCACGATTTCGACGAAGCCGGATTGGGCGCCGGGCAGGCAGCCTTTCACTTGCTCGCAAATCTCTTGCAGGCTGATGCGGGAGGGCATTTCTGCGGCGGGTTCGGCGCTGCGGCCGCCCATCTGCCGCAGGATTTGACCACACCGCTCCACTTGCGACCGGATCAGGCGCGCGTCGTCGGCAGTGCCCGCGCCAGTGCCTGAGCCGTTTCCGCTCAGCTCCAAATCCCGCGAGGCGACCGCAATGGTGGCAAGCGGAGTGCCCAATTCGTGCGCCGCCCCCGCCGCCAGCGTGGCGATGGAGGCCAACCGCTCATGATGCGCCAGCCGCTCTTGAAATTGCTGCGCCTCTTGCTCCTGCCTGCGCAGCGCTTCCGATACCTTGCCGATAAAAAATGTAATCAGCAGGGCGCCGAGCGCGAAGGCAATCCACATGCCCACCAGATGAACGGAGAAACCTACCGCTTCGTGATGGCCCTCGAACGCAGGAATCCGCACGTGCGCCCAGAACAGCGAGGCGAACCCGAGAATCGAGAGGCCGCCCAGCGTCCATGTCCAGGCCTTGCTCAGCACGACGGCGGATAAGGTGATTTCCACCAGGAACAGCAGGCTGAAGGGATTGGCCGCGCCCCCGGACAACGCCAGGAGGGCGGTGAGGCAAATCGTGTCAAACGCCAGAAGCAAGCCCAGGGCAGAGCGCGCGCTGACCGTCTGCGGATACCGGTGCACAGCCACATTGCTCGCGGCCGTGAGCGCCAGGGGAATGGCAATCCACCGCAAGGGTAGTCCCACGTCGAAGAGGTACTTCGCGGCCAGCACCAGCGCCACCTGGCCAGCCAGCATGCCATCGCGCAGCTTGGCGATCCAGGGCAGGGCGAGGCTGAGGGCAAGCTCACCGGTGGGCCGCAGGTCCGGTGTGGACGGGTCACGATGTTCGGTAACACAGACGCGCATATTTCCTTAGTCGTTAATAATGACACCCAGTGAGCAAACGGCGGTCACAGCACCGGGGCCGGCCCTCCTTCCTTTTTGAGTATCACACAAACGCGCAGCGGGAAAATGGCGGAAATTGAGGGACCGGCAGGGTGCGACAAAATGCCGCATCGACACCTCTCCGTCCTCCCGCTACGATGCTCGCTGGGGATAGCCACCATCACGTGTTTCGTGTCGACTTCTGGGAACACGCTTATTACCAGAGGTTTCAGGGCAACCGCGCGGATCACAACGCCGCAATTTACGACCTGATTACCTGGGGTGCCGTGGACGGGCGATACCGCGCGGCACCAAGGGGAGAAAGCACCCGCGGGATGCAGGCTGGTACGAAAGGGCCAGATAAGGGAGAAAACAAATGCCGCGCATTTCCGGAAGCCTAATGAGTCGAAGGTCGTTTGTGGGGTCATTACTCTTGGCCCCCAGCGTGGCCGCGCCGGGCCTTCAACAGGTTCTGGCCCCCGACCAGGAACGCCTGCTCTGGGACAAGGTGTATTCGGAGGAGAACTCTCGAGTCACCGATTATCCCAACCGGTTCTTGGCGGAGATCGTCCAAGGGCGGACGCCGGGAAAGGCTCTCGACATCGGTATGGGCCAGGGCAGGAATTCTCTGTTTCTCGCCCGCCTGGGATGGAACGTCACGGGCGTCGACGTCTCCGATAAAGGGATAGAAACCGCCCGGCAGGAGGCCCAAAGATCCAACCTGAATATGAGTTGTGTACTCGCTGATTTCAACAGTTATGGCCTGGGGATTACGCAGTGGGATTTGATTCCCGGAATCTACATGGGCGCACTGATTCTGAGCAATGCCAAGCGGATCGCCGACGCACTGCGGCCGGGCGGCTTGCTGGTGGTGGAAAATTTCCACCAGGACATTAATCGGACGGCTTTGACAGGAGGGATGCTGGGTTATCCCCCCAACGTATTGTTGGAAACCTTTGTGCCACTATTGCGGATCGTGCGCTACGAGGAAGTTATGGATTTTCCAGATTGGTCCAACCACGGCGAAAAGGTTCCCTTGATTCGGCTGTGCGCGCGCAAAGGATAAGTGGGGAGGACGAGGATCAATATGGATCTGAAGAAACTCCTGTATTTGGGCCTGGGAGGCGCCGTTCTTATCGCAGCGTGCCAGCCGGGGGCAAAGAGATACCAATTGCGTGGGCAAGTGCTGGATAAGAATCCCGCGACGAATGAAATCACGGTGAATCACGAGGCTATACCCGGCTTTATGTCCGCCATGACGATGCCCTATAAGGTCAAGGATTCGGCTGTGGTTCAAGAGGTGGAGCCAGGCGACAAAATCGCTGCGGAAGTCGTCGTGGCAAAGAATGGCAACGATTACTGGCTCGAGGATGTTCGGATTACCGATGAGAGCGGGAGAAAAACCACACCGGTGCCTGCCCCGGCGCAGCGAATCGCGGCGGGAGAGCGCGTCCCCAACCTTCCCCTCATCAACCAGGATGGCAAGACCATTCACCTCGACGATTTCAAAGGCAAGGCAGTGCTCATGACCTTTATTTATACCCGCTGCCCGATGCCCAACTTCTGCCCGCGGCTGAGCAGCCAGTTCGCCAAGATTCATGACGATCTGGAGAAGATCCCTGACGCCTATGCGAAGACGCACTTGCTCACCGTGAGTTTCGATCCCAACTACGACACCCCCCCTGTGCTTCGCCATTACGGATTGGCTTACCTCGACAACGACGCATCGGGCTTTGCACAATGGGACTTCGCCTCGGCCGCGCCCTCCGACTTGCGCAAGCTGGCTGATGCCTTCGGTTTGGTCTATTTCGAACAAGGCAACCAGATTGCCCACTCGATGGATATCGTCCTTATTTCTCCTCAGGGAAGGATCCTCAAGTATTGGGCGACGGATTGGACCGCGGCGGAATTGGAAGACGCCCTGAGAACAGCGGCCACTGCTCCGCCTGGCGTGCAAACCGTGCAAACTGGACGGGTACAATGAATCGATACCTCCCTCTCTCCCTCTGGTGCTGGTGGCTGCTGGTCGGGGCCTCAGTGCTGGCATTTTGGCCAGGTTGCGGCGACCGGCAGGCCGAACACCGGGGCGAGGAACTCTTCCAACAGAACTGCGCCACCTGTCATGAGGCCCCGAACCCGGAACTCAAGAAGCAGCCTCCCAAACTGGAGGGTCTGTTTCAATCGAAGACGCTGCCCAGCGGCGCGCTCGCCACCGACGAACAGGTCCGCAAGACCATTATCAAGGGGGTAGGCACCATGCCGGCCTTCGACCAGCGCTTAAGCACCGAGGACGTGAACGACTTGCTGGCATACCTTCATCAGCTGAAATGACTTGTGCCTGAGCGACAACAGAAAAAAAAGACGAAGGGCAAGAAGACTGGAACTACCCCCCGAAGGGTGCGACAAAATGCCGCATCGACACCTCCCCCTCCTCCCGCTACGATGCTCAGTGGGGCTAGCCAAATAAAGTCTGGGCAACTTCGACCGGTGGGTCCGGTTATCAGCTGCCCCATTGTGCCCTGTTGAAATTAAACGGAGGTGGAACTATGGATACATCCGGCTTATCGCGGCGAGGCTTCTTCCATAGGATGGCAGTTGGCGCGGTGATTGCGGGCGCTGTCCGCGCAGAGGCGCCTGGCGTGCAGAATACCCCCGCGCCGTCCGGACCCTTCACCCTTCCTCCGCTGCCCTATGCCTATGATGCACTTGAACCCTTCATTGATGCCAAAACCATGGAAATTCATCACGACAAGCATCACCAGGCTTATGTGACCAATCTCAATAAGGCGATCGCGACACATCCGGAGTTGGTAGGGCAATCCGTGGAAGCACTGGTGAAGAACCTGGCGACGGTTCCGGAAGACATCCGCACCGCCGTGCGCAACAACGGCGGCGGCCACGCCAATCACAGCCTCTTCTGGACAACCTTGGGCAAGAACAACGGCGCATCGCCCGCCGGCGATTTGGGCAAAGCCCTCCGTCAGAAGTTTGGAGATTACGCGGCCTTTCAGACGCAATTCACTAAGGCGGCCCTGGGGGTGTTTGGCAGCGGCTGGGCTTGGCTCAGCCTGGATGCAAACAAGCAACTGCTGATCGACCCCACCCCCAATCAAGACTCGGTCTTAACCGCCGGCCACCATCCTCTGGTTGGGATCGACGTCTGGGAGCATGCCTATTATCTGAAGTACCAAAACAAGCGCGCCGATTACATTGCCGCATTCTACAGTGTGATCAACTGGGATGCCGCGAACGAGCGATATCGTGCGGCGTTGGGGTGAACGATCGCCGCGAAGGAAGCGGCTGGCGGGGAATTGCCGAACGATTAGCGAACTCCGTATCGTGCTCTTTGTGTCACATTCGCTTGCCGGAGGGAACATGAAACGTGCTCTGTTCATCGCGATTTGTCTGTTCGTGGTCGTGGCGGCCTGGGGCCAAAGCGAAGGGGAATATCGAAAGTGGATGCAAACCGCCGGGGCAACGGTGGGAAGCCTGAAAAAGAATCTCGACGCCAAAAACGCCGAGGCCGCGGCAGCGGATGCGAAGACGCTCCACTCGGTCTTCGCGCAAGTTCATGCATTCTTCAAAGCGAAGCAATCGGAAGATGCCATGAAATTCGCAATGGGCGCTTCCGACGGATTCGACAAGATCGCCCAACAGTCTTCCGCCGGCAAGTTTGATGAGGCTTCCGCCACGTTCAAGGAAACCACCGCAAATTGCGGCGGCTGCCATAGCGCGCACCGCGAAAAGGCGAGTGACGGTTCCTTTAGAATAAAGTACTAACCGGGTGCTTCCGCGAAATTCCGGATACGCCGTCATGACAAATCGCACAATGGCGATACCCCTCGGGGTGATATTGGTGGCAGTGTCCTGCACGCTCAGCGTTCTGGGTTTCCGCTTGTGGACGAAACGGGGACTCGATGAGCCCGGAGACGCAGCACAAGGCCTATACCCCATCGCGCCGAAATTCCGCCTTACGGATATCACTGGGAAACCCCTCAATCTGAGTGACTATCAAGGCAAAGTCGTCTTGCTGGATTTCTGGGCCACATGGTGCGGCCCGTGCCGTTGGGAGGTGCCCGACTTGGTGGCGCTTCAGGAAAAATACCGGGCCAGCGGCCTCCGGGTAGTCGGGATTTCATTGGATGACGAAGCGGATCCCATCCGGAGGTTTTACAAAGAGTTTGAGATGAATTATCCCGTAGCCATGGGCGGTG
>DATJVT010000208.1:0-6919 GCA_035501695.1 Terriglobia bacterium
AGGCGAGCGCCAGATGGTGCCATGATTTCGGTTGCAAAAGAACTTTCCCCGATGCGAGCTTGCCGGGCGGCGTCTTGAATTTCGTACTATCCAGTTCCCAGGCTCCGTCCTGCTGGAGGGTGAGCACGTAGGCACTGGGCCAGTGCGCTTTGTTATCCTGAAACACGTCGGCCGAATCGATACGGCCCATCAGGGTAACTTCACCCGGTTCTTCGATCATCGCATCCGTGCTGAGAGTATAGTCGGCCCAGTCGGCGCTACCGAGGAAAGTGAACGGATCGGGACTAATGCCTCCCCATGGAATCGGCCGCTTGTCAAGGACTTGCCGCAGGCATTTGCCCGGGCGGCCCGCGCAAGCAGCCGCTTCAAACGCTCCGTCCTGGTCGGCGAGGTATTTGGGAGCCTTGCCGATGGCCGTGCTTTCAAAGTCGTCGGAATAGGGGAAGGGGAATGGGGCCGCCGCGGGTGGAGCCGCGGTTCCTTTGCCTTGCCCGACGGTCGTCGTTAAGGAGTAAATCGCATCGGGCTCCAGCGTGATGCGGAATGAACCGTTCTCGGGGGTAATGTCGCTGACCTTCTCAAAAGATCGCGTGGCATTGGTCTCCCATACGTGGACGGTGCCCTGCGACAACCCGTCCGAGACTTGAAACTCAGCGTCTTGCGGTGACGTGGCGTCGACAGTCTCAGCGACGATGCTGTAATCGCCGCCGGAAGGAGCCTTGAGCGTTACGTAACTCCCGCTGCCCTTGAGATACCCGCAGGCATTGTCCAGGTACTGCCAGCCCGGCTGAGCGAACTGCGTGGTGTGAGCCGTGACCCAGACGGCAGACTGCACGTTGTAATACCCCGACCAGGGGGTGTTCGCATACATCAACCCGGAATTGGGAGCCGCCAGGTCGTCGTAGTAAGAGGTGACGGGGCTCCAGGTTTCCGTCTTGGTCACTTTGCCGTCGATGTAGTTCGTGTTGAGGTATTTGGCCCAGATCCTGGCCCCGGGTTTCCAATCGCGCTGGAGGATTATTCCCACGAATCCTACATCATCGAAGGGTTGGTCCTCGCTCGACCACAAAGGCTTCTCCGATTCCAGCGCTCCTCCCGTGACGTAGAAGTTTCCTTTCACGCGGGCGTAGTGAACGGAAATGGCATAGACGTCATTCTTCAGTTCCGGATCGAGTTTGAAATCATCGGTAATCTTCCACTGGTTTTCATAGAGGTCCGCGGCCACGATGTTAGTGGCGAGGTCGCTGGCCAGTAGAGTCTTCTTCAGCATCTTGATATATCCGACGTCGTAGTTGGTCTCGTTCCAGATTCCGGTGTAGTTGATGTCCAGGCCGTGCTGTTTCCTGGCGCCCTGGACAAACTTGACGATATAGTTCGCCATGTCCTGCGAATAGTACTTGCCGTTGCCAATCCAACCGGGCGCCCCCCAGGGGAGAATATCCAACATGATCCTGGGGTTTCTGGCCTTGGCTTCCTTCATCAGCCACCACTCGTAGCCCCGGTCATAGTTCTCATCGATGCGTGAGCGCATGTGGCTGGGTTCGGACCCGTCGGTGGAATTCGTGTCTCCTCCGACCTCCACCTTCAGGTGCTGGAGGGAGGCGCCGTAGTTCGGTTTGAACAGATAATCCAGCACTTGGCTGCGTTGCGGCTCAGGATAGTCAATCAACAGGCGCGAAGACGCGCCGGCGCTGACCCCGCCGAACCCTTCAAACACTCTTCCCTTGTCAGAGCCATCGACCTTGATCGAGGTCGACTGGATGGGTTTTTGACACGACACCACGAAGAGAATCAGGAATGACGTTGCGAGTATAAGAGCATAATCGCGTTTCATAGGAATTCCCCCCCAATCTTTCCCGTCTGTTTCTTGCCGGTTATCGGATGCCCAGCTTCCTCTACCTATTGCACCACGAGATTGTCAAACTCAGAGCTTCCCCAGCCTGAACCGATCGCGACCATGCCATTCAAACGGGTGCTGTCATTGGCTTCTCCCGCCGCCTTCCCGTCGATAGTGGCTTTAATGCTCGAACCCCTGAATTGGAGCCCCAAGCTGTGCCAGGCCTTGGGCACGAGGGAGAAGTGGCCGGAGGCCAGAACCTTCTTGGCACCATCCTGGTGATTGTTCAAGCTCCAATCCCCACTCGCGTTCAAGGTGAGTTCATAGGAATCAGGCGAGCTGGCACTCTGGGGCACTCGCCCTACCCGTCCAAAGACGGAGGCATGTCCTGCCTCTACCAAGAGAGCATCCACGCTCACCTGGTAGTCCGCCCAATCTAAGTCGCCCAGAATCGTCTCCGGCTCGGGTGTAGGATGATAGTGCCAGTCGATACCCCGGCGTGGCATAACCTGGCGGAGACATTGGCCGGCCCGTTGGGTGCATGCAGCCACTTCAAAAATCCCTCCTTGGTCAGAGAAGTACCTTGGCGTCGCCCTGGGGCTGTAACCCTCGAAGTCTTCGCGATGGGGGAAGGGGAAGGCGGAGGGGTCAGGCCCCCGCGCGGTTCCATTCCCTTGTCCGGAGGTCGTTGTAAAGGAGTAAATGGAATCGGAGTCGACGGCGGTTTGCCATCTGCCCTCGGAAGGAGTTACGTCTGCGAGTCTCACAAATTGGGTCCATCGGTTGGACCGCCAAACATGCACGGTTCCTTTCGAGATCCCTCCCGCCAACTGCATGGACAGCGTCTGGCCGGCGGAAGCGTCGATGGTTTCAACGATGACGCTGTAATCCGTCCCTGATTTCAAGGTCACATAGCTCCCGCCTTTTCCGAGATAACCGCACGCGCCGTCCAGGTACTGCCAGCCGGGACGGGCAAACTGCGTCGTGTGCGCCGTGGCCCATAAGGCGGGTTGAACGTCGTAGTGCCCTGACCAGGGTGTGTTCGCCATCATAAGACCGGAGTCCGGCAACGGCAGGTTATCGTAATAGGAAGAAATAGGGCTCCATATTTCGGTCTTCGTCATCTTTCCTTCGATGTAGTTACGATTGTAGATCTTCGCTAACTCCTCCGCGCCCTTCCAGTCTCCCCGCCAGGGACCCGCCTCGCTGGCCCACAGGGGCTTCCCCGATTGTTGCGCTAACGAAGTACTGGAATAGGTCGGGGTTCCCTTGCGGAATCCGCTCATGAGGTACTCCCCATAACCCGGGTAATGGGCGCCGACCGCCGAGACCGCTTCATTGAGGACGGGATCCTTCTCCATCGCCTCGACGATTTCCCACGGATTCTTATCGAGGTCTGCCGCCACGACCTTGGTCCGGAGGCCGCCGGCCAAGAGTGTCTTCTTTAATGCCTTGATGTAGCCCGCGTCGTACGGTGTCTCATTCCAGATGCCGACGTAGGCGATATCCAAGCCGTAATGCTGCCTGGCGCCTTGAATGAACTTTACGATATAGTCCGCCATGTCCTGCGAATAATATTTGCCATCCCCGATCCAACCCGGGGCGCCCCAGGGCAGGGCATCCAGAATAATCTGCGGGTCTCTCTCATGGGCTTCCTTCATCAACCACCATTCGTAGCCGCGCGTATAGTTTTCGTCATTCCGGGAATGCATGTGACTGGGCTCGGCCCCGTCTGTGGAGTTGACATCACCACCGATTTCGACCTTCAGGTGATGAAGCGCCGCCCCGTAGCCCGGCTTGAACAGGTAATCCAGAACCTGGCTGCGTTGCGGTTCCGGGTAGTCAATCAACAGGCGCGAAGACGCTCCGGCACTGACGCCGCCAATCCCTTCAAATATCCTGCCGGATCCAGAACCATCGACTCGGATTTCGGTTGTCGACGCTGATTCGGGGCGGGAGGCAAATGCAAAGAGTACAAATGAAATCGCAGGAATGAGAGCGAAATACCGCTTCATGAGGTCACCCGCTTGGATGGTTGTTTCTTCCTCGTCGTTCCCACCATAAGTTCAGAGGATCCACGGGAACTGATTCCCCTATCGGCTGGCAGTTCGGAAAAAACTTTGAAGCCGAGCCAATTTCCTACCAACGGAATTCAATGTGCGCTCGCTGGACCGAGTACTCCTCGTAAGGTTCCACTCGTAACGTCTTAAGAATGCCTGCCTGCTTCGTATAGGCAAGCGCCACGGTGAGGACGTCTTTTTTACCACCAGTCATGAAATAGGGTTCCGGGAGGTAAAACTCAAATTGTGGGCCGGCAATGGCGTAGCGCCCAATGAAGCGTCCGTTCAGATAGATCAGCGCGTCGTGGTCGGCATCGATGATCAATCGCCAGGGGACGGACCAGCCGGTGGGAACCTCCGGCAGGGTGAGTTCGGCCCGGCACCAGGCGAAGGCGGGGACGAATTCCTTCGGAGCCGGCTTTTCGCCCAGCGACGCCCTTTGCCACTCGCCGAACGCGTGATCGGGATCAACTCTCGGGCCACGCATTGAAGCCGGGAAGGTCTGGACCTGCCACGTCTCCACGGAGGCGCCGGTCTCCGGGTCAGAGCCAACCCGAACGAACTTGACCCCCTTGAACTCTTCCAAGGCGTCTCCGCCATTCGGCGCCCCAAACGTCTCACACGCGATCTCTATTGTGTTCATGCCTGCCCGCAGGTAGCGTGGCGCGTCCAGTTCGGTAAAGACCGCTGCATTCGCTGCTTCCGGTACGTCGTTGCCATTGATGAACACCCGCTTGCCATCGTCAGCGAACATCGCCACATACAGTTTGGGCTCATTGTTGAAGTTCAATTGCCCCCGGTACTTCACGTAACCATACGGAACCGGGCCAATTTGTTCGAGGGGGCGTGCGGCGCTCGTGACCCAATTTCCAGACTGAGGATCAAATGTCTCCACTGAGCTTTGGACCTGTTTCAAGTCCACCCCTTGGATAGGAAGGGGAGGGGTTGATATCGAGAGCCGGGCAGCCCGCCACATGGGATCGTAGTCAACCTTATGGTCCACCGGCCCCACCCGGCAACTCGAGGGCTTGGATGGGAGAATGACGCGCACGGTGTGCTCGCCGGGGAGAAAGTCAACGTCAGCCCAGAGCTTTCCCGCTTCGCCTCCGCTCGCGGAAAGCAGATAGGCATCCGTGATGAATGGAACCGCGCATTCCTTTGATCCCGGAATGATGCCGGTTTTGAAATTCTCGACCCAGGTACGCTGTGCCAGATGAGTTGGAAGAACGACCAGGAGCAGGCGGTCGTCAACCCGGAGGAAACCGGGCTCATCGCCAACCTTCATCCCGATCACCAATGATTTCGCTTCTTGGTCACATGACTGGTAAAGTGCGGGCCCCATGACGCGGGGCTGCAGGTGGGCTTCCAGGGCAATTTCGACGAGTCTCCCTGGCTTATCGTAAACGGCCAGAAACTGCCAGTCCCCATTTACACCCTGAGCGAGAATCTCGGCAGTGGAGTAAAGGAGTTGTGCCCCCGCCACGGGGACGCATACCGGCAGCGCCTTCATCTCGAGCGGACCGAGCATAAGTTCACCCTCGCGCGGGATGGTAAAAGTCCGGTCCTCATTTCCGCGTGGGTCGGGAAACGTCGCCTTGAAGTGGTGCTCGGCCTCGGTATTGGCGCGCACAAAGAGGACGCCGCTTTCTCCCTTCACGCGTTCCGAGACCGACACGTCAGTATTGGTGGATTGGCAAGCGGTCTTGGAGGGAACCGCCCGTGTCAGCAGCGTCCCGAACATCTTGAGGAATTCTCCCACGCCACGCGCGGCATAGTATTTGTCCCAAAGCCCCCCCGGCTCTCGAATGGGTGCCGCATAATCATAGGTGGTGGTGAGGGTCTTGGCGGCCCAATCGAAATTCGTCCCTCCGTAGCCCATGTAATAGTTGAAATAGGTCACGCCCATCTCAAGGATGGACCGCGTAAGAGCGCTCAGTTGTGCGCCGCTCACGCCCTGCTGGTCCACGGAAAGCTTCCCGCCGGTCTGCGCAAACCAGCCTCCCTGCAACTCGGTAATCCCCAACGGCGCATGCGGCTGCTCTTTACGCAGTTTTTCCAGGGCCGGGGGGATCTCTTTCATGAAATTCCAGCGCGGATAGAAATCCCCCGTGTCCATGATCCGGCTCATGTCGGGGTCCGTCTGGTCGCGCACGACGCGTGTCCAATTCGTGAAGAGCGGGACGTTCACCCCCGCGTCCCAGGCCAAATGGGCCAGGTAGCGAATGTACTCCCGCTTTTCGGGATCGGGCAGGTTCCAGAAGTCGTACTCGTTCTCAAGCTGCATCAAAATGATGGGCCCGCCATTCGTAAACTGGTTACGAACGATGATGGGGAGCACGCGGTCGTACCAGTACTTCGATGTCCTCAGGCTTTCCGGATGCATGGAACGCAGCGGAAAGTGCTCCGCAATGACCCAGCGGGGAAAGCCGGCGCGTTCAAACTCCGCACAGATGTAAGGGCCGGGTCTCACGATGACCCAGAATCCCATCTCCTGCGCGAGCCTGAGAAAATCCTCGAATTCCTTAAAGTCGAAGTGGCCTTGCTCGCGCTCGTGGTAATTCCAGAAAACCATGGTTTCCACGGTATTGAAGCCGGCGCGGCGCAGCTTCAGAAAACGATCCCGCCAAAGCTCCCGAGGACACCGCGGATAGTGGAATTCCGCCCCGAACAGGAAGGTGTCCTGGTCATGCAGCGTGAAGCAGTTCGCGTCGTAGCGGATGATTTCGGGCCTTTGGAACCGCTGCCAGCCATTGTTTGAGTCGCTGGCGGCAGAGGTTCTCCCGGGAGAGAAATCCCACGCCATCGCGAGGGGCGCGGAAAGAGTGACCGATAAGAACTGCCGGCGTGTGGGATTCATGCTGAACCTCCGATGAATAATTTTAGGGAGGAGAAGGGGTTTCCTGAAGGCTGTAAACAAGCTGGCCGATCCGCCTGCGCCTTATTTCGTCCTCCGCCAGTTTTTCTTGATGAAGGTGCTGATAGAGGTCAAACTCCTTTTTTGCCAAGTCCTTCTCGCCTTGGT
>DATJVT010000209.1:0-3468 GCA_035501695.1 Terriglobia bacterium
AAATTGAGATGGTTTTGCAGGAATACCCACCTCACTTGTAGCATAATTCCAGCCTGCCGGCCTGAATTTTGTCGTCGCCTTGCCCTGATTCACTGGTTGGCGAAGCAACACGGCGGGACAAGTCGTTCGCCGGGAGGGTGCCCATGAACCACGTACAGGTCCGATTCTTGATTCTCCTCGCGGTAGGGCTTTTGAGTCCGGCGGGCCTCTGTCGCGGAGCAGAGGCGTTTATTACCGTGACGGTTGATCGCTCGACGCCGGATGGGACGAGCAACTTCAGCATTGGTGTCACACACACGCAGCCAAAATGGGAAGACGGCGATCCGGCTGCCGCCGCGCGCGCCAAGTCCCTGCTGGCCAGCGGAGTGAAATTCCAGAACCAGCACCTGATGGATTGGGGCGCGGAGAATCCCGAGCCCCGGCCGGGGGTCTACAACTGGACCAGCCTCGACCGGCGCGTGGCCCTGATGCGCTCCATGGGAGCCACAGTGGTCATCACTCTTTGCACCGCGCCGGGTTGGATGAAGACCAGCGGTGAGGACTTCCCGCACCAGACTGGACCCGATAGCTGGGCCGACGACCGCGTGGCCGACAACCACGTGGAGGACTTTGCGGATTTATGCCGCAAGGTTGTGTCGCGGTATCCGGATGTAAAATATTTCCAGATTTGGAATGAGTACAAGGGTTACTGGGACAGGGCATCCGACAATTGGGATTACGTGCGCTTCACGGGTTTCTACAATCATGTGTACGACGCCATCAAAGCGGTGCGGCCCGATGCCCAAATTGGCGGACCTTACTACCCTTTTGATGGCCCCAAACCAAAAGACTGGCAGGTGATCGATTATTGGTTTCAGCACAATCATGGAGCCGATTTTGTGTGCTTTGACGGCTGGGTAGCGGGTTACCCTCCCACTCGGGCCCAAGGCGAGGAAGCGAACAAGATGACTTTGACAGATTACTTTGGTCAGATTGCACGCGGGTTTCGCGCCCGCACCCAGCTTCCCATTTGGATTTCAGAGTTCTACGGGGGCTGGAGCGGCAACCCCCAATTCACGGCCGCCAATCATGCCTCCTGTTATTTGCATGCGCTGCGCGGCGGCGTGGCCGTGGCACTGTTGTGGGACGCGGAGTTACAGGAATGGAACTACCTGTTTACCAGCACCAAAACCGCGCAGGGAGGCCAGCCCAGCCCGCATTACCAGGTGGTCAAAACCTTCAACACCTGCTTCGGCCCCGGCACACCGTTGTTCAAGACAAGCTCTTCATCCCCCGACATCGAGGTGCTGGCCTCTCGGACGAAGACTCTGTTGATCAACAAACGGGAAGCCCCGGTAGCCGTTCGCCTGGACGGCGTCGCGCTGACGCTAAGTCCTTATGAAGTCCGGCTTCTGGGGGGGAAAGCCGGTGGCCCCGAAGATCGATAGCGAGGGGCCGGGATCGCGACCACAGGCGCCAAGTCGATGCCAATCGCCGCGGCTTTACTTCAGGAGCGGGGTGGAGAATAAGGATATTGGGAGTCTTCCCGGTATTCCGCGCGCCAAAGGTTATTCTTTGCCGTTTACATCTCGCGATAATTCATCAGCACGGCCCCGATCAGAATGAAGCAAACCGGCCAGATCCACGACGGGAGGGCGCGGTTTTCCTCCGGCAGTCGCAGTTCCAGCCACCGGGCCCATCCTGCGAAGACCGCGAGAACGCCCATCGGCACGTGGCTCAATTCGATGAGCGAACCTTCCTTCACGTTGGTAATCGCATGCTGGTGCGTCAGCAGCACCGCGCCGCCCAAGGCGCACATCAGAGGGAACACCAGCGCCCACCGGTCCTTTTCCTTCTTCAGCTTCCTCACGCGCAGTTCGAAGACCGCGAAGCCCACGCAGACCAGGGCCGCCATCCTGTGTTGGAACACCTCGGGATCGGCAAAGCAGGCTCCCACGCCCTTCCACCCCACCGGCCAGCACTCGGTGTCACCGCCCAGGACAATGAACACCGCGATTCCAATCAACAGTAGCGGCCAGTACTCTGCCCATGGGGCCTTGCCGGTGCGCGCCAGCAGTGCGAGCAGTCCCATTGCCAGCACAGCCAAGCCCATCCAGTGGTGGTTCAACTCCGACTGAATCGAGTTGTTGATGAGCTTCGGCGTAAGCGGAATACCGTCAACGTTGACAGCCTGTGGTCCCGAGGGCTGCATCGGCTTGCCGACCTTCGGGTCAGTCTCGGGAATGAAGCGGTAGGCCAGCCGCGGAACCTCCGGCTTGAATCTTTGCCAAACTTGCGCCAAGGTGACGGTGTCGTTGACTTGGTCAACCGCCGGCGGCTGGGACGTCAGCGACGACGCCGTCAGAATAACAGTGATACCGATGCCAACCTCGGCTTCGATCAGGCGGCGGAGTCGAGGCATCACCCGGTCTTTGGGAAAGTCCCTCAACAACCGGAAGTTCAACCCGCCGAGCACCAGTAGCGCCCCTAGCATCGTCGCTTTGGCGAGCACCATGGTCCCGTAGGCGGTCCCCAGGATGCCGCCCCAGGAGCCGATATAGAGAATGCTCATCACCAGGCCGCTCGCGGCCAGAGCGCCGACACTCAACACCGCCATCCGCGAGAATCGCTCGGTGATGTACCAGCGTGTATCCAGGTCCTGGGCGCGGAACAGTCCCAGCACCAGAAATGGCAGTCCGCCGATCCAAAACCCAGTGGCCAGTTCGTGCACACTGGACAGCGTGATGAGGAGAGGGCGCTGCTCCAGCCGTGAGGCCGCGTGGCTGGTCATCACCGACGCGCACATGATGACGAGAACCAGCGCCGGCAGCGCCCAGCTTGCGACTTTCTTGCCGCCGCCGGCGATAAGGGCCGTGAACAGCGCCGCCACCAGCACAATGGTTCCAGAGAGAAAGAAATTGGCCCCCACAACCCCGCGGAATGGAATATCCGCCGAAACCATCAGCACCGCCGAGTCCACATACAGGTACAGAAGCTGCACCCCCGCCAGGCCCAGCGCGCTCCAACGCAGCAACTTCCAAGACGACCCCTGCACTCGCGCCATGCCAGGCCCCGGCGCGGCGGGAGAAGATCGCGCCGTCCACAGCACGAACATCGCACCGCCCACGAGCACGGATTGGAAAACCAAGGTGCCGGCGCGCAGCACGACTGACAGGAACGAGAACAGGTCGACCAGTTTGACGAGCATCTCGCCCTACTTCACCATGAAGGGAACGTCGCCTTTGCTCATGTGACCGTCGGCGGCCAACACGTTCCACTGAAGTTTGTACGCACCTGGCTTCAGACCGGAGGCGTGCATCTGGAGGATGTTGGGCTTGGACTGCTTGGCGAGCGTCAGGGGCGTCGATGTACCGCCTTCGGCCACCAGGAGTACGCGTGACCGGCTGCCATCAATGCGGACGTTGAAGCGCAATGTGATATCCAGGTCCGGACCTTGCACCGTCGAGTTGATCTTGGGCGTGGACTCCA
>DATJVT010000210.1:0-2193 GCA_035501695.1 Terriglobia bacterium
CGGCGCAGAAGACTCCACGCTTAGCGACATCATCCGCGCCGAAGGCGCAATCATCGATCGGAGACTTCGATCTGAAAGTCGTGATTCTCGACATTCTGCCGCTCCTGATTCTGCTCGTGAGCTTCGATTTGATCGCAACCGAACGGGAAGATGGCACGTTGCGCCTTATTCTCGCTCAGTCGGTCTCTCTCCGAATACTGCTGCTGACGAGAGCGGGACTTCGCGCGGGAATGGTAACGGCATTCATGATTGCAGCGATTATGTGCAGCTCGATTGCGGCTTTCCCTATGGGAATTCCGGCTTTTGAGTGGCTATAAGGGTTTGCGGGGGGACGGCGGCAGGGCAGTGCCTGTCGTCCAATCCCGCGGATAATGGCCTGCGGCAGCAAGGAAGTTTGATCTGCCCCTTTCCCGTTTCCCCCTCCGGGGGAAAGCCGGGGCGGGCGGGTTCCCCGCACGCCGCCAAAGGCAGGCGACTCCCCCCACAAGAGGGGTTTCAAAGCGCTCCGCTGAAACCCCCCTTGTGCATCCCCCCAGTGAGCCGAACGCTATGCACCCCAGAGACGTGTATCCCATCCAATAATCGTGGAAGATCGTGAGCTTTACCGGCGCATTCTGGGCATCGAATACCCTTGGCACGTGGCCTCCGTAGACCTGCAATTGGCACGCACAGAAGTTCACGTCTATCTGGCCCATGGAGACCTTCCCACTTGGCCCTGTGCCGAGTGCGGCGCGCCCAGCCGGCTGTACGATCATCAACCCGAGAGGCAATGGCGCCACCTGGACACCTGCCAATACCGCACCATTCTGCACGCCGAGCCTCCGCGCAGCCAGTGCTCTACCCACGGCGTTCGGGTCGTCAAGCTGCCTTGGGCGGAAGCCTCCAGCCGATTTACCGCGCTGTTGGAAAGCCTTGCCATCGCTTGGCTGAAGGCCGCCAGCCAAAAGGCGGTAGCCGAGCAGTTAGGACTGAGTTGGGACGAAATCCACGGCATCATGGAGCGGGCCGTCAAGCGCGGACTGGCGCGCCGGCAAGCTGAACCAATCCGCCATCTGGGAGTGGACGAGAAGGCTTACCGCAAGGGGCACAAATACCTGACGGTGGTCAACGATCTGGTCGGCGGGCGGGTCTTGTACGTGGCGGAGGATCGTAAACAAGAAAGCCTGGACGGATTCTGGGGGACGTTGACCGAGGCACAACGGGAAGGAATCCAGGCTGTCGCTATGGATATGTGGGACCCGTATGTGGACTCAGTCCGCCAGCATGTGGCGGATGCGGGCAAGAAGATTGTCTTCGACAAATTCCACGTGGCGCAGCATCTCAGCCAAGCCGTGGATGAGGTGCGCCGCAAACAGAACAAAGCTTTGCGCGCCGCCGGCGACGATCGGCTGAAGGGCACACGCTACGACTGGTTACGCAACCCGGCGACCCTGGACCCCGATGACCGGCGAGCCTTCGTTGCCTTGCGCCAGAGCGACCTGAAAACCGCCCGCGCCTGGGCCTTGAAGGAGACCGCCATGAACTTGTACACCTACATCTACGAAGGTCCGGCGCGGAAGCACTTCCAGTGGTGGTATGGCTGGGCGGTGCGCAGCCGACTCGCTCCGATGAAGGAAGTAGCCGGCATGCTCAAGCGTCGCTTCGATAACATCCTCACCTACCTCAAGCACCGCATCACCAACGCGGCCAGCGAATCGATCAATGCCAAAATCCAATGGGTGAAATACACGGCCCGCGGTTTCCGCAACAAACAGAACTTCATTAACGCGATCTATTTCCACTGCGGAGGCCTGGACCTCGCCCCGGCCACCACTAAATAGCCGGAAGCGCCCAATACTGAATATCCGGGCCAGACTGCGGGAGATCGTGTTCACGAAGCCCGTTACATCGACACGCATGGGGTCCGCGGAGGCGTGAAGCAGCCGATGAATCTCGGCGATGGCATGTAGGCGATTCGAGGCTTCGATGAGCAGTTGACGGGCGCGGAGATCGTCCAGAGCTGCCGTTTGCAGGCCGAGCAGGCCGTCAATGAGCTCCAGGTTGTTTTTGACCCGACGGTGCAATTCCTTGAGCAGCGCCTCTTTCTGCGCAAGAGCAGCGCGCAGGGCCTCCTCCGCTTGTCTGCGCCGTGTGACGTCGCTGGCGGCGCCGAACCACTCCTTGATCTCGCCGGCGGCATCCAGCAGCGGCACC
>DATJVT010000211.1:0-4199 GCA_035501695.1 Terriglobia bacterium
CAGAGCACCACCTTCAGGGGCTGACTTTCGGGGGTACTCACCGCCGGCGCCTCCAGGGGTTTGGCTGAAGGCCCTAGCGGAATCGACTCTCCCGATTTCATCGCCTTGATGTTCGTTTGTACAAAACGGAGCCAGCGCCGATGCCGGTTCTTCCAGGCTGCGGACAGATCTTTGGACATGTAGCCACCTCGCGCGCAAATTACAAACAGGAGCACGTTATCGTACGACAGAACCCGGAATTTCCCAAGACCCAATCCAAACGTGATAATCGGCCTGTGGCGGGGGAGTGAAGATTAAATGTTTCAGCTGTGCCTCTCCCGTGTACAATGCGGGTTTCGTAATGATGTTCACCCTAAAACCGACGGAGTCAAAAACATGATTCGACGCATCGTCTTACCAGTTCTATTCCTGGCCTTTCTTTTGTGCCCCAGCGGCGCCCGGGCTGCCGGGGGGAAACAACTCTTCAACGGTAAGGACCTGACGGGATGGGAACACGTGGGACCGGGAGGATTCGTTATCGAAGGCGGACTGCTGAAGAGCCAGGGCGGCATGGGCTTGCTCTGGTATACGGGGGAAAAGTTCGGCAACGTCAGAATACATGTGGTCTATAAGCTGTCGGCGAAGGACACCAATTCCGGCGTCTATATCCGCATTCCGGAAAAACCGACTGAGCCCTGGATGCCCGTAAACAAGGGCAACGAGGTGCAGATTTTGAACACAGGGGACGACTACCATTGCACCGGCGTCGTCTACTCCTTCAGCAAAGTACTGGCCCGGCCTTACAAACCTGTGGGCGAGTGGAACACCCTGGAAATCACGATGGACGGACCCCGGACGATCGTCTTCCTGAACGGGGTCAAGACCACCGACTTCACGCAGGGCCAGGCGGTTCCCCCGCGGCAGGACGACGGTGATCCCAAGCTCGGCATCCGCCCCGATACGGGTTATATCGGTTTGCAAAACCACGATGAGAATTCCACGGTGTACTTCCGTGAAGTGGCGATCCAACCGCTGCATTAAGGAGAGGAAATGAAATACACTCTGCTCCGCCGCGATTTCTTACAGGCTGCCGGTTTTGCCGCCGCAGCCTCTCTCACCGCCGGGCCGCGGGCACTTGCCCGCCGCGCCGAGCGGAACATCGGAACACGCCCCCGCCTCCTACCCGGCTGCTGTGCATACTCTTACCGAAAATACCTTCAGCCCGGCACCATGACCATGGAGGACTTTATCCTGAAAGCCGTAGACCTGGAGATTATCGGCGTGGACCTCACCACCTACTGGCTGAAGTCCACCGAACCCGCCTACCTCGTCAACCTGCGTCACCTCGCTTTCAAGCATGGCGTGGCATTTTCGGGCACGGCCATCCGTACGGAAATGTGCCAATCCGATCCCGCCAAGCGCGCGGAGGAGATCACCAACATCAGAAAATGGGTGGATGCCACGGAGGTGTTGGGAGCGTCGCACATTCGCGTGTTCGGAGGCGAACTGCCCAAAGGCGCCACGGATGCCCAAGGGGTGGATTGGACCGCGGAGACCATGAAGCCGGCCTGCGATTATGCCGCCCCTAAAGGCATCACGTTGGGAATTGAGAGTCACGGTGGAATCACCTCCAAGGCTGCCAACATTCTTGCCATCCTCCGCAAGGTCGACTCGCCTTACGCCGGGTGCAACCTGGACATCAGCAATTTCGAGGATGACCCTTACTCCCAGGTGGAATCGTTGATTCCCTTTGCCACGCATACCCACATCCGCGATTTCTACGGGGGTAACCGGCGCTTGCCCCTCGACCTGGAGCGCATGTGGCAATTGTTCGCCAAAGGCAACTATCAGGGCTTCATGTCGGTTGAGTACGAGGGCGAGGAGGACGCCATGACCGGGGTTCCCAAGCTCGTCGAGAGAGTCAAGGCCCTTTGCCGCAAGTACTCGAGTGTGTGAAGCAGGGGCTGGGGACCAGGGGATAGGGACAGGGGAAAGGCTGAAGGTGGAAGGTTGAAAGCGGAAGGGACAGGGAAGAGTAATCCGCCGCATGCTTCAGCCTTCATCCTTCACACTTTATCCCTGCTCGGTGCCCAGCCCCCAGTCCCCAGCTCCCAGCCCCTACCTTTGTAAACCTTTCTCTTTCCCTGCCGTCTATACCAGGGAACACCGGCAGGGAGGTCATGGAGAGCGCTCTTACGACCACAATGGAGATGGCCGCAAGCCGGCAGCGCACGGCAGGTATTGCCGTTGAGGAATTCGACCAGATCGTGCGCTCCCATCAGCGGCGGGTCTTCCGGGTGCTGTTCTCGCTGGTCCGAGACCAGGACGCGGCGGACAACCTGACGCAGGACTGCTTCCTGCGTGCCTACCAGGCGCGAGCGACTTTTCGCGGCGATGCCAGTGTGGAAACCTGGCTCATCCGGATCGCCGTCAACCTGGCCCGCGACCACGCGCGCAACCGTCGCCTGTCGTTCTGGCGAAGTATCTTCCAGCGCACCGGAAATTCCCCCGACCTGCAAGCCGGGATCGAGATATCCGATCCCAGCCCGTCGGCGGAGCGCGCGCTGCTGGCCCGCGAGCAACTGGCCAACGTCGAAATCGCCCTGGAGAAAATCTCGGCGCAACAGCGCATAGCCTTCTCCCTGCGGTTTTTTGAAGAAATGACCCTGGAGCAGGTTGCCGGGGCCATGCAACTGGAGATCGGCACCGTGAAGGCTCACCTGAACCGGGCGGTGAAAGCTGTGCGGAACCACCTGGGCAAGAGATGAGCCCGGGGAATTCGTAGCGCCGGACTTGAGGCCGGCACGTTCCGGGCTAAAGCCCGGCGCTACATGAGGCACGCACCGGGACGCGAGCCCGGTGCGGAAACGGCAGAGGGGGAAATGAACGCGCATCTGAACGACGAGCAATGGGCCGCGGCGGTCCTCGACCAGAGTGACGCGACAGCGGCGGTACATTTGGCAGAGTGCGCCGCGTGCCGCGAGGAAGTAAGGTCGCTGGCAGCGGCGGCAGAAGCAGCTCGGGAGCAAGCTCGCCGCGCGGCGGAACGCCCGGAAGCCTTTTGGTCGCGCCAGCGGGATAGCATCGCCAACCGCCTCGCGGCGCGCGATTTCGTTCATCCCTGGCGGCGATGGGTGTGGGTAGCGGCCACCGTGACGTTGGTTCTGCTCGCTTCCACCTTGCTCCCCCGGAAGACCGTGACGCCCGTTCAGAGTTCGGCTCAGCCCGACCCCGATGATGCGCTTCTGCTCAGCGTGCAGCAATCCATTCAGAGTGACGTACCGCAAGCCATGCGGCCGGCCGCGCTGCTGGCCCGGGAAATGAACCGCGCGGCAACATCGCGCCCCAATCCATAACGAAAACCAACGGAGGAGATTAAACATGAAATCCATTTGGACACTTATCGCAACGGCCATGCTCCTGCTGCCTTTCGCGGCTTGGGCGCAAGACAATCCTCAGCAGGTGGTCGGAGCCGCTCCCATCCAAACTGCCGGGCCGGTCATTGCCGGGCAGGCTCAACCCGGCGCTCCCCCGCCGCCCAGAGTGCTGATCCAGAAGCGAATTACCACGGGCGGCCCCGGAAACGCCATGTATATGCCGATGATGGGGCCAGGGTTTGGAGACGGGCTGGGCGCGTGGTGGAAGAACTCCGAGATCGTGTCGAAACTGCAGCTCTCCGACGACCAGGTGAGAAAGGTCTCGCAGACCTTCCTGGACCACAAACTGAAGCTCGTTGATCTCCAGGCCGATCTGGAGAAACAGGAACTACGCCTGGAACCGCTCATGGACGTCGACCAGCCGGACACGACCAAAGTGGGAGCGCAAATCGATCTGATCACCGCCGCGCGGGGAAGGCTGGAAAAAGAGAATGCCATGATGATGCTGGCCATCCGCAGCCAATTGACCGTAGAGCAGTGGAAGAAGCTGAAGTCCCTGCAGCCCCCTGACCCGGGGAAGGATAAGGTCTTCTTTTATCGCAGTGTTCCGGGTGGGCCGGAGGCCCTACCGCCTTTGCCCCCTCCCGAAAGCATGCCGGCGCCAGCCCCCATACCGCCGCGGTGAGCACTTAGCCTATCGCGCATCGATCCGCCGCGGCGGGGGCAGCCTGCCCACGCCCCGGAACTTCGCCATCTCCCAAAGGCAACCTGGTTAGCATCTTCCCTCTCCCCCCAGGGGGAGAGGGCTGGCCTTTGGCCTTTAACTAGACAAAAACTCCTGGA
>DATJVT010000212.1:0-9402 GCA_035501695.1 Terriglobia bacterium
GAAGGACCAGTTGGCGTTCACGGAACTGGCCGGCAAGGTGAAACAGGCGGCCAAGCCAGTTGACAGCCAACAGTCAACAGTTAACACTTAGGGCCGCGAGCCAAACGGCAGCCTGGGATTTGCGGCGGACGGCGTTTCGCAGCTTGTGAAGAAGCGGATCTATTGCCTGTTTCCGTTGTGCCGGATCAGCTTATCGACGGTCTCGATCAAGGCGTTCAGCTTGTATTCGGTGTTGGCTTGGATTTCCCGGACTTCCCGGAAGGCAGCCTGAGTGTTTTCCAACAGGCGGATTTGCGCCTGGGCGACTCGACCAACGAGGTCGGTGACCGTCGCTACCGAAGACTCCAGGCGCGCGACCGAGGACTCCAGGCGAGAGATTTGCTCGTCGTGCTTTTGAGCGGAAGCTCCCAGGTTGGCCTGGGCGCTCAGAATGAACTCGACGGTTTGCTCGATGTTCATGTAAGACAGTATAACCCAAGGATGCAGAGGCGCAAAGATTAAGCGTGGACCTTGGCTGCTATGGCTATTGACGACAAAGTTCGCAAGACGCTTGCCGGCCTCGGCGTTGCCGAAACGGCGGGTGTGGAAGCGCTCTTCGCTGAGGTTCGCGCGGCGATGCAGCAGGAGAGGGCTGCTCTCGTGTCACGGGGCGCGGCTGACCAAGCCGACCAGGAAAGACTCTGCAAGGAACTTCGCGACCGCTGGCTGGCGCGCAAGAACGGCCTTCTGTCGTGCCTCGATGAAAACTGGCTCAAGGCTTCTCCCCGGGAACTGAAGCCCGCGGTGGGACGGAGTTTCAACGCGCTGCGGCAGGATTCGGCCGCGCTGGAGATCGCCGCGTTGGCGAAGGACGTCCCGGTTCGTGCCGAGGCGGCCGGAGATGGAAACACCTCCACCGGCAACCCCGTCCCAACTACCGTCAGCCATGTGACGAGGGAGGTTCCCACCGACCTCACCCTGCCCGGCAATCGCCGCCCGCTCGGCTCGCTGCATCCCGTCACCCAGGTGCAGCGCGAGATCGAAGAAATTTTCCTGAATCTCGGCTTCCGCATTGAGAGCGGGCCGGAAATCGAATCCGTCTATTACAACTTCGATGCGCTCAATATTCCGGAGAGCCATCCTTCGCGCGATGACTGGGACACGCTCTACATCGATTCCAAAACCGTCCTGCGCACTCACACCTCGCCCGTGCAAATCCGCGCCATGGAAAAGTACGGGGCGCCGCTTTACATCATCATCCCGGGCAAGTGTTACCGCCACGACAACCCTGACGCCAGCCACTCGCCCATGTTCCACCAGATCGAAGGGCTCGCCATCGACAGCGACATAACTTTTGCCGACCTGAAAGGCACGCTCGACTTCTTCGCCAAGAAGCTTTTCGGGGAAAAGATCCGCACGCGCTTCCAGCCCAGCTTCTTCCCCTTCACGGAACCGAGCGGCGAGGTCGCGATCAGTTGCATCTTCTGCGGAGGCGAAGGCTGCCGGGTGTGCAAGGAGAGCGGCTGGATCGAGGTGATGGGCTGCGGCATGGTGCATCCCCAGGTGCTGCGCAACGGGGGTATCGATCCCGAGAAGTACACCGGCTGGGCGTTTGGATTGGGGATCGACCGCTTTGCGATGATGAAGTACGACATCAACGATATCCAGCTCTTCTTTCAGAGCGATGTGCGGTTCTTGAAGCAATTCTGAATTCGAAATGAATTCGGAATTATGAATGAAGGCCGGGGCGCCTGGCCGTGGTTCAATGCAGCGCAAAACGCGTGTAATTAAGCTTCATAATTCATAATCTCTGCAACCATGAAGATCTCGCTGAACTGGCTTAGAGAGTTTGCCGACATTCCGGATGACCCGCGCCGGCTCAAGACCGACCTGACCATGATTGGCTTGAACACCGAGGCCGTGGTCCAGGCCGGGGACGACTGGGTGCTCGACGTGGAGGTCACCACCAATCGTCCCGACTGCCTCAGCCACTACGGCGCGGCGCGGGAACTTGCCACGCACTATCGTCAACCTCTCAAGAGCTTGTCATTCCCGGTGAAAGAATCCAGCGAGCCCGCGCTGCGAGTGGCGACGGTGGAGATTTCCGACCCCGACCTGTGCGCCCGCTACTGCGCCCGCATCGTCCGTGACGTGCAAGTGAAACCTTCTCCGGCGTGGCTGGTGAAACGCCTGGAAGCCGTTGGACAGCGCTCCATCAACAACGTCGCTGATGTCACGAATTATGTGCTGTTGGAGCTGGGCCACCCGCTGCACGCTTTCGACCTCTCGCGGCTGCGACAACAGAAGATCGTTGTGCGGCGCGCCTTGCCCGGCGAACCGCTGCGCACGCTCGACGGAGTAAGCCGCATCCTGACGCGCGATAACCTGGTCATCGCCGACGGGACGCATCCCGTGGCCCTGGCCGGAGTCATGGGCGGGGAGGAATCCGAGATTGCGCCGAACACGCGCGCCGTCCTGCTGGAGAGCGCGTGGTTTGAGCCGGTGTCCATCCGCCGCACCTCGAAATCGCAGGGCATGCATACGGAAGCCTCGCACCGCTTCGAGCGCGGCGCCGACATTCAGATGGCTCCCCTGGCCCTGGATCGCACCGCCGCACTAATCCAGGAGATTGCGGGTGGAGAGATTCTGCGCGGGATCGTTGACTGCTATCCCCGGGTTTTGCACTTCCCTCAATTGTCGTTGAGGCGAAGCGAAGTTTTCCGCATCCTGGGAGCGGATATCCCGGGCGAAGAAATCGAGCGCATCCTGCGCGGTCTGGGGTTCGAGGTTGAGGCAAGGGACGGCGAGAGTTGGCAGATCTCCGTGCCCTCGTTCCGCGTGGACGTCTCTCGCGAAGTGGACCTGGTGGAGGAGGTCGCGCGCCACGTCGGCTACGATCGCCTTCCCGCCCGCGTCCGTCCGGCGCCACCCCACGTCGAGAAGGACTCAACCCGCGACAAGGTCATGACCACCTCTTCCCTTCTGGTGGCGTTGGGATATCAAGAGATTATCGCGCCCTCCATGGTCGATCCGGCGGAAGGCGCGCGCTTTTCCCATTCCACCCCCGCGGTGCTCGCCAACCCGCTGAGCCAGGACGCCTCCGCCATGCGCACCTCAGCCGTTCCCAGCATGCTGAGGGCGATTCGCTGGAACCTGGATCGCGATACCAACGACGCCCGACTGTTTGAACTGGGCAAAACCTATGGCATGGCCGCTGACGGCACCCCCCGGGAGAGCCAGGTTCTCACCCTGGGAGTCACGGGACATCGCCGGCCGGCATCCGTCTTCGACGGCAATCCGGCTTTCGACTTCTTCGATTTGAAGGGTGATCTGGAGAATATCCTGGGCGCATTCGATGTGCCGGCCCTGGCATTTGAAGCGTGCGAGCGCCCCTATCTCCATGCCGGGCGCAGCGGGCGTATGGTGTCGGAGGGGACGGAATTGGCCGTCTTTGGCCCGATCAACCACGATCTGGCGCGCGATTACAAACTCCGCCAGGAGGTCTGGGTGGCGGAGATCGATTTTGAGCGCCTCCTGGGACTTCCCATCCGAACGCGGAAGTTTCGGTCCATCTCCAAGTTCCCTGCCGTGGAGCGTGACTTCTCTCTGGTTTTGCCGGACGAGGTGCCCTATGCCCGGCTGGCCGCGGCAATTGGAGCCTTGCAGTTGGAGGAAGTCCGCGCCTGCCATCCCGTGGACCGGTTCCGCGGCGGCGCGATTCCGCCGAAGCATTACAGCCTGCTCTTGCGGGTTAACCTCCAGAGTTCGACCCACACGTTGACGAGCGAAGAGGTTGCCGGGGTGAGCCAGAAATTGCTCGCGGCGCTGGAAGGACTGGGAGCGCGCCTGCGAAGCTAGAAATTGTCGATTGACGAATTTCCATTGAACTTCGAAAGTAGCCAGTATGAGCACTTCCCTGAATTGGAATGGCTGACGACGCGGTACGCTGGGTTTGACCGTCAATCGAAAATCGTCAATCGACAAGCGACCATGAGGCATTTGTGACCGATCCCAACGATCAGTTCGCGCGATTGGAAGAAAAGCTGTTGCGGGCGATTGACCTTTTCAAGCGCACCCAGGTGGAAAAGCGCGCATTGGCCGAGGAGGTCGAGAAGCTTAAGGCGGAGACCAGGGAATGCGCCCAGGCTCTCGGCACAATGGAGAAGGAGTTGATTGCGTTGCGTCGCGACCGGGAAGAGGTTCGCTCGCGAGTCGAGAAACTTCTGGAGCGTATCGACGGGTTGACAAGCGGGAACGAAGAAGCTAGAAGCTAGTAGTCAGGAGACAGGAGTCAGGAGACAGAATGGAGTCGAACCTTTCTGCTTGCTCCTGACTGCCAGCTCCTCGTGTTGTCAGGAGATGGAAGCTAGAAGTAAGAACCGGGATTATTGGAGGCGGGGACTTTATTCTGACTCCTGGCTTCTGACTCCTGGCTTCTAGCTTCTGTCTCCTGCAAGAAGGAGGTTTCCCACCGCCATGGCAAAGGATCCGCAAAGCATCCGCGTTGTCATCTATGACCAGGAATACTTCATGCGGGGGGACCTCAACGAGGAATACATCCAGAAACTGGCGCGCTACTTGGACGCCAAGATGCGTTCCATCGCCGAGCGCACTCGCACCGTCGATACCCTGCGCGTGGCCATCCTCGCGGCGCTCAACGTGGCCGATGAGTATCATCAAGTGAAAGCCCGTTACGAAGAAACGATCGACCGCGTGGATCAAAAAGTGGGGGAGTGCAACGACGCGCTCGACAAGGTCCTGAAAGAAGCGCTTTGAAGCAAGCAGTCAGTTTTCAGTAGTCAGTCATCAGATAGAACCAAACAGACTGAGAACTGATGACTGATAACTTAGCGTTGTTGCGAAGGAAGCAGCCAGTTTTCAGTAACCGGTATGGGCCGTGCTGACTGACAACTGATGACTGAAAACTTAAGTATGCAGATTCTCTTCATCGGTGACATCTTCGGGCATCCCGGCCGGCGGATTGTGAAGGAAACGCTGCCTCTCCTGCGAGAGGAGTTCCATCCCGACCTCGTCCTGGCTAACGCGGAGAATGCCGCGGCGGGTTTCGGCATTACTCCCGCCCTGACGGAAGAGTTGCTCGACCTGGACATAGCCGTTCTGACCTCGGGCAATCACATCTGGGACAAGAAGGAGATTTATCCGTACTTTCGGGACCAGGTCAACGGCCGTTTGCTGCGCCCGGCCAACTATCCTGCCGACGCGCCCGGGCATGGGCTCTTCGTGGGCAAGACCACAGACGGGACCGGCTACGCCGTCATCAACCTGCAAGGGCGGGTCTTTATGCCGGCCCTCGACTGCCCGTTTCGCAAGGCGGACGAACTCCTCCGCGCCATCCCTGAGGACGTAAAGATCCGCATCGTCGATATACACGCGGAGGCCACCTCCGAGAAGCAAGCCCTGGCGTGGTACCTCGACGGCCGCGTCACGGCCGTGCTGGGAACGCACACGCATGTACCCACGGCGGACGAAGTGGTGCTTCCCCAGGGCACCGCTTACCTTACCGACGTCGGCATGACCGGGCCGTACGAATCCGTCATCGGGATGGAACGGCAGACGATCATTCAGAAATTCCTGGATCAACTACCTGCTCGTTTCGAGGTTGCCAAGGGTGATGTGCGCCTTTCCGCCGTGCTTTTGGAAGCCGACCCGGCAACCGGCCGCGCCCAGTCCCTACAGAGAATCATGCGGAAATAACCTGCGGGTGCCGACCCTGCGAAAGAGGGCCGCCGATCGCATATGTTAGCCGCAAGCACCATCAAACAGCGCGCCCTGGAGGTTGGGTTCGACCTGGTGGGGATCGCTCCGCCCGCTGCCGTCAAGGACCTGGAGTTTCTTCCCCTGTGGCTCCGAAAGGGATTCGGCGGAGAGATGCGTTACCTCGCCAATCCCCGGCGCGAAGATCCGCGGCGCATCATTCCATCCCTCAACTCAGTCATCTGTGTGGGATTGATTTATAACACTCCCTATTCTTACTCCACTGACCTTGCGCATTCATTGGATGATGAGGCGGTTTCGGCTTCCGGAGGAGGGAAAGCGCCCGCGCGGGCATGGATTTCGCGTTACGCCTGGGGCAAGGACTACCACGAAGTTATGCGCGACAAGCTGGAACAACTGCGCGCGGCCGTCGAACAATTAGCGCCGGATACCGAAACACGAGTTTACGTAGATACCGGGCCCGTCGTGGAACGAGTCTTCGCACGTCTCTCCGGCATCGGATGGACGGGCAAGAACACGTGCCTGATCAATGAGCATAAGGGGTCCTGGTTCTTTCTGGGGGTGATACTCACCGATTTGAAGCTGGACCTCGATCTCCCCGCTCCGGATCGGTGCGGTTCCTGCACGCGCTGCCTGGAGGCGTGCCCCACCGGTGCGCTGATTGAGCCCTATGTGATGGACGCGTCCCGCTGCATTTCGTATTTCAATATCGAACTTCGAGGACCAATTCCGCAGGAATATCGGACGGCCATCGGAAGGAACGTGTTCGGGTGCGACATTTGTCAGGATGTGTGTCCCTGGAACAATCGTCCCTTGTCCGGAGGGAGTGGTCCCCGTGCTTTCCCGGACGAACAAGACAGCTCATTTTCTCCGGAAGGGCGAACTGCAACCACCCACCTTCCCGAGTTCCAGCCCTTGACGATGGAGATCAACACGCGCGATGCTCTTTCCGAGCAGGGAACCAGGGACGCATCCGCCCTCAAGCAGGCAGCTAACACGCCTTTTTCGCTATTTAATCCCACCCTGGAATCGTTGGCGGCGGTCACCGAAAAGGATTTTCAGCGGATCTTTGCTCACTCGCCCGTCAAGCGTGCCAAATACCAAGGCTGGCTGCGCAACCTGTGTGTGGTAATGGGAAACACGGGAGATTGCCGGTTCATCCCCTGGCTGGAACGCACCGCCGGCCATCCCGACCCGGTGGTGCGGGAGCACGCGGCCTGGGCCTTGCACAGGCTGCAAAACAGCACAGAGTAGGGTTGGAACCCTCTGGGAAGGGCGCACCCCCAGGCGGGCAGGTCACTCGACTGGGATTCGACTCTTATTCTGCTCCAGCCACTGCGCGAAGGTCTGGAGGGATGGATTCAAGCTCCGGGCGACGGCGGGATCGCGCGCGCCACAGAAGTACGCTTCAAAGTCTCGCTTGAACTGGAACATGTTGCCGAGGTCCTCCGCCCCGGGGAATCCGAAACCGCGGTAAACCTCGGGCGGAACGGAATTGTAGGTCACTTCCCTGCCCAACACCTTGCTGAATGCGGCGGCCATTTGGGAGCCCGTTAGAAGTTCCCCGGCAATGCCGATCGTCTTCCCAATGAGTTCCGCGCCCTTCTTGAAAATGCCGTACGCGCAGCGACCGATGTCCTCGGCGGCGATGCCCGGCAGCCTCTTGCCGTTCATGGGAAGCGTAATCGCCAGCTTTCCGTCCTGCCCCTTTTTAGGACCCATGCCGAAGTAAATGAAGTTGTCCCAATAAAAGGAAGTCAAAAGAAAGGTGGTGGGAGTGGCGAGTCGAGTGAAGACGTGATCGGCTTCCCCCTTGGCGTCGAAGTGGGGGACCTTGTACTTACCCATTAGGGTGGGCATGCGGTTATCGCTGAGCGGCACCCATCGGCGGGTGTCCTCCAAGGTGGACCAGATCACGTGGCGCAGGCCGGCGGGCTTTGCTGCCTCAGCCATGGCCGTGGCGCTGGCGACTTCTTTCTGGGGCGAAAAATGGTTCCAGAAGAAGGTCACGCAGTACGCTCCATGCGCACCTTGGAAAGCCCGCTTCAGGCTGTGGGGGTCGTCAACATCGGCCTGGACCACCTCGGCGCCCTTCCGCGCCAACTCCTTCGCTTTTTCGGAATTGGGGTCCCGAGTGAGCGCGCGCGCCGTGAATCCGCCCGCCGGGTCATCCAAGATGGCGCGCACCAACCCGCCTCCCTGCGCGCCGGTGGCTCCGACGACTGCAATGATTTTCTTTTGTCCCATTGGCTTTCCCTTTGAACAGGTTTGTACGTGCGGCGTCACGGGGACGCTTGGCTTCCTGACACCGGCACCAGGACCGGAATCTCCTTGCTCCGATCATCCCCAGGTTACAAGGCTCTTCCGATCGAGATGCCGGTGGCGCCAAATCTTGCCAGGTTACTTCACGGCATGAAATCGCTTTTCGATCTCCTTCCAGTTGGCGACATTCCACCAAGCTGCAAGGTATTCGTTGCGGCGATTCTGATACTTCAGATAGTAGGCATGCTCCCAGACATCGATGCCCATGATGGGCACTTTACCTTCCATGACCGGGCTATCCTGGTTGGCAGTTGAATGAATGTCCAGCTTGCCTCCGTGGGCCACCAACCACGCCCATCCGGAGCCAAAACGCGCCATCGCCGCCGCGTTCATTTTCTCCTTGAAGTTGTGAAAGTCACCGAACGCGCTTTTGATGCCCGCCTCCAGCGCTCCGCCGGGTTGCCCGCCGGCGTTGGGACCCATGATCTGCCAGAACATCGAGTGGTTGATGTGCCCGCCGGCGTTGTTGCGGACGGCGGTGCGAATGGATTCGGGAACGATGGCGCAGTTGTGGGCGAGCAGTTCTTCCAGGCTCTTGCTGGCCAACTCGGGGGCGGACTCCAAGGCCTTGTTCAAATTGGTCACATAGGCATTGTGGTGTTTCCCGTGGTGGATCTCCATCGTCATCTTGTCAACGGAGGGTTCCAGGGCATCGGGAGCGTAGGGAAGCGCGGGTAGTGTGAACGGCATTACTCCTCCTTAGGATCTGAGAGTATCGAAGGCATGCCACCGCATGTTCCCAGGGGAGAGAAACTACCTCTTATGGGCGGCGCCGCCTTCGGCAGAATTTGGAATGTCAATCAAGACAGCCCGAACAGCATAAGTCCTGAAATACCAGATTAAACCATGCTGGAAGGGCTGTCAAATTCGGGTGGGCTCAGACGCTGTCCAATTTGAACGTAGCGCCGCCATCCTGGCGGCTCAATGCCGGCTGGAAGCCGGCGCTACATCTGAAGTCATGACAGCACGCAGGCTTACTGGAAGTATCTTCCCCCATCGACGACGAGGTTCTGTCCGCTCATGGCGCCCGCCGCGGAGCTCAACAGGAAGAGAAGGACGGGGGAAACATGTTTGGCTTCGATCAGGTGCTTGATGCATTGCTCGTTCAGCAGCATCCTTTTATCTTCTTCCGTCACGTACTTGCGGAGCTGTTTTTCCGTCATGATCCACCCGGGACTAAGCAAATTGACCCGGATCCCCTCTTTCCCCAACTCGCGTGCCAGGGCTCGCGTGAAGCCCAGGATGCCGCTCTTGGTCGCGCTGTAGATGGTGAAGGGTTCAAGGCCATGCATGTAGTTGACGGTACCGATATTGACAATGCTCTTGCCTTCGCCCTGCCGCAACAAGTCCAGGCAGGCCCTGGAC
>DATJVT010000213.1:0-23915 GCA_035501695.1 Terriglobia bacterium
GTTCTTCTTCATTTCCGCCAGGCTCTTGCGCTGCTCCGCCAGGTACGCCGCGTATTGATCGTCCGGGCTGCCCTTTGACTCGGGGGGAGCAGGTTTGTTGGATTCCCGCAACTTCGCATAATCGGCTTTGAACGCGGCGGATTCGGTATAAGCTTTCACCCAGCCCAGCGTGCTGTTCACAAATGCCACTTGCGCGGCCGCCGATGCCGCATGGTAGGCCTTCCGGTCCGGATAGGCGGGGAGAGAACCGGAGACGAGGGAGGAAGCGATCTGCGGCTTCACCTCGCTTTGATTAATGCCAAAATTGCCTACGCTGTTTTCCGCCAGGACCGTTACCACTCCCGCACTTAACACCACTAGAAAAACGATCCAGAAAGACTTCCGCGCTTGACGCATAACTCCTCCCAATGATCTCCACTGCTCGTATCGTCACCTTTGGTTGTTTTTTGTCCGTTCGCAATGCGAGCGGGATGCCGCGTGGGTATAGACTATACGCTCCAAGCCGTGAGCCCGCAATGGCCTCGCGATTCGGTATTGACATCTTAACTTGGCAGCGCGAGTATGGGGGCGGCCGAAGGTCCACATGACATGGTTCCCGCCGACAATACCCGCCGCAGTGACCGGATTGAGTTGGAACTCCGCATCTCCGTTTCTGGGACCGATGCGCTTGGAAAGGACTTCGTGGAGGAGTCCTATACCACCATCGTGGGACGGCATGGGGCCAAGATCGTCCTCCGCCGGCGGCTGGCGCCCGATCAGGAAATTGTCATTCGCTGCGAAGGCAGCGGGCGGGAGGCCCCCGTGCGGGTCATCGGGCAGGCTGGAGAAGACGAGGAGGGAACGTATTACACCGTCAAGTTCCTCGATCCGGGGGCCGACGTTTGGGGAATCGAGTTCCCCTCGATCGCCGAGTCCGAGCGCGCGGTGGAGCGGGTGTTTTTGGAATGCGGTGGATGCGGATGCCGCGAATTGACCTATCTGGACGAATTTGAAACCGAAGTTTTCGAGGCCAACCGCCAGGTCTCTCACCCCTGCAAGCAATGCCGGGACCGGACCATGTGGAGACAGTCGCCAGGATCGCCCCCCGTTGAGCCGGTGGCGCCTCCCCCGCCACCCGTTGAGACGCGTACCCAGAACGAGCGCAAGCACCCGCGCATGGGGCTCAACGTGAAGGCCTGCATCCGCTCCTCCCAATTCGACGAGGAAATAGTGACCACGTTGAATATTTCGCGCGGAGGGTTCGCCTTCCAAAGTTCGCGCGCCTATACCTCGGGAATGGCAATACAGGCCGCCGTGCCATATGCACCCGGGGGAGCGAACATCTTCACCGCCGCGCGCGTCGCCCGCATCAAAGACCTGCCTGAGGAAAAGAAGAAGATCATCGGAGTGGCCTACCTGCCCGCGCACGAGGGGCGGCAGGACCGGTAAGCCCCCTCAGCCGGCAAATGCCGCAAGAGACACTTTGTCCTCCCGAATCCCCTCCAACCGCGTCCATCCGCCTGTCCGAGCACCATCGCGCACCTTGGCTTCTGACCGTGCCCGGCAACCCTCATTTCAATTCGGCAGCGCCGCGGGCATCCTCGGCAAATCGGGCCCCTTCGCAGGAAGGAGTTAACCTCCCCCCCACGGAAGGCGCTTTGGTGTATACTCAACCTACGGGGTGGGTCGCCCCAAAAAGCGGACAATTACCACGGGCAAACCGAGAGGGAACGCAAAGACGCACGGTTTGATGCCGGGACCATCGAAGCAGTGACCAGCGGCTGAAGGCGGCTCAGGTTCTTCCCCCGGGAGTTGGGCTCTTTTGACGACAATCTAAGTTCAAGGGTCAGGGAGGGACTCGAGTCATGCAGTCTTCCTATCGGCCATGGGCATTGCTTTCGGCGGTTCTCTTGATCGCCTCGCTGCCGGCGCACCACAACACACGGGCGGCCTCGCCGCAACCTCCGGCTGACGGGCGCAGCGTAGATAACGCGGGCAATCCTGCATCGGCAGGGGCGTATTCCACCCTGGTCATCCCGGGCCCGCTGCCACCCTTTCTACGCCTGGCGGCAGTCAGCCGCGAGGCGGCGCCTCAGGAAGTGCTCCCCCTGCTCTCCCATCAGATCGTGGTGGATGGTTACAACGGGGCAAAGAGAGCGTCCGCACCAACCGAATACCTGATCCTGGTCAGACGCTACGTGGAACAGGCGCGGGAGTTGCAGACGCTGGCGGGCTCGGATGGCGCCATTCGCGTAACGAACTGTAATGATGCCGCGCGCCTTCTCAACATCATTGGTTACCGGCTACGAGAAGACTGCGGCCCACAGGCTACCCTGGAAACCTCCAACTCGCGCCGGGCATTTACCGCGGTGGATTCCGGATTTCCCTTGGCCGAACTGGAAAGAGCGCTTCAAACCGGCAAACCATTTGTGTACCGGTACAGCACTACCCAACTGCCGGTGCAGTTTGACGCCGACTCCTGGATGAAGAGCGACCGCGACAAGAATCACAAGGATCTATTGGATGCGCTGCTGGGGAATCCCGAATTGGCCCGTCTATATTGGGCACTGTCGCAGATTGACGATGAAACTCGCTCGGCGCTGCGGCAGGACCCCGGACTCGAAAAGCTTCTGCCCGTCGCCCCCTTGCTGGACTTTTATGGGCAACAACTGCGTATCCGCTCAGGGAGGGTGCTGGTTCCCGGCGGGGAGAAGGCGGAGCCGGCGTGGCAGAGCCTGGTCGGCGCCAGCCCGCAACATCCGGGAGACTTCGTCCTCGCCCTTCTTACCAAGGATGATGGTTGGCTGGCGCCTTATTTTGATGCCCTGTCGCGTGTCAGCGCGGCACAGCAGGATTACTTTGTCGATCCACACCGCCTGCCAAGGATGTACCAGGCGTTGCGAGGGCGTGATGTTTCGGTCAGTCCTGCGCGGTCGGTTTTCCGCCCCGACCCCGGCCTGCTGCTCCTGGTGACCCGGATGACGTTGGACAGCGACGGACGTCCCCACGTGCCGGGAAACCTTGGGGTATGGGCTGAGGCCATTCAGGGTGCCAGCGATTCCAAGATCGCCCGCGAATGGTCGAAGAAGATGCACCACCTGAACACGCCGGACGAGTTGATTGAAGCCCTGTTCGGTCTTTCCCGCGCTTACTCGGCCAGAGGACCACTGCAAGCCTATCTGGCGCTCAGTGAGATCGATCGCGCACGGGGACAACAACCGCCCTTGAGTCCCGCCACGACCCTTTTGCTGACAAAGAAATTCGCCCAATTAAGCGATCAGTACCTGACTTTTGCCGAGTTCCACTCCCTGAATGATGAATCCATAACTGCTTACATCAACACGGCGGAAATTGTCTCCCATATTCCCGATTTGACCTTACGCGGTGAGGCCATCGGGATGCTTCAAGCGCAAAGTGGTTTGTGGCAGATCCTGGCCCGCCAGGGAGAGATTGCCGACACGCTCCAGAACTCCTCCTGGCAACGGATGGTCCACCCCTTTGCCAACGTCCACTCTTCCCCTGAGCTCTACGACGCCGCCCGCGCCTCGCTCGGCGAACTCATGCGCGTGGCGACGGCAAGCCCTCACCTGTCGCAGGACGCAATGATTGAGTGCGTGGCGGGACCGCGTCCCACCAGCCCGAATCGCGCCCAGGTGAGGGACGACATTGCCAACCGCATCCGGACGGTTCTGGAGGCGCAGCGCCTGGTCTCGCTCGACACCCTGCTGGCGCTGGGAGACGGACTTCCCCTCGTTGCCCAGGGAAAAGCCAAGGCGGAGACGCTGATCCCACTCGCCGAAGAACTCCGCGAATTTGAAATGCCCAAGCCGATCTTCTCCACCGGCGAAAAACTCGAGTGGACGGCCGGGCGATTTGGCGATGCCCACACCCAGGCCGAAATGGACACCAACATCGTCGAAGCCCTGCGGACCCCGGGAGAAACGCAGGCAATGGCGAACGCGCGCGGACGGCTGGTCCCCTTCCTGCGCGACTTCCTGCTGGGGTTGAACTACGCTTTCTACGAACCCCCCGGAGCGCAGATGCTGCACAACAATCCGCTCTTTGTGCGGCGCCATGATTTCTCCGGCGATTTGTCCCGCGGAGCGGAACCGCCGTGGGCCACACCCCGCATGGTGGGCCGAGGGGATACCTCCGGCGGCGGAGTTCGCCTGACCGGCGGATTGCCCGGCCTTCCATATGTTCTGGCAGAAGTCGAACAGGAGTTCATTGTTCCGAAGAACATCCAATCCCTCATCTGGGAGGATTTGGTCCCCTCGTTGGTTACCACTGCGGTTTTACCGCGATGGTGGCAGGTAACCCCCAGGGAGCTTCATGCCGTGGCGCTTTACCAGAAGTTTGGCGAGGAACTGCTGACCAGCGCCGGCAAGGATCCGGGCGGGCGTGAAAAAGTTGTGGGCATACTCACCAGTCGCATGCTTTCGCGGAGGCTGGGGGAGGTGGAGGCAGACCTGGACGCCGGGCGGTCCGAGCAGGCCATTGCCTGCCTGACCCCCGCGGAAACCTTTTATCTTGCTGCAGAATTCCAGCGGTTATATCCCGCCGGTGAGAATCACGCTGGAAAGGCTGGGACGGAACTTCAGGCGCTCTTGCGCGACGCTCCCCGCGAGGTCAGCGTCGAAAAGATTTCGGAGGATTTTGGCGTCCCGCATCCCACCCTGGCGCAAACGAACGCTCGCGAACTCCTCAATTTGCGGCCCTTCCCAACTTTCCTCGGTTACTCGAGCTACCTGTTGGCCGAGTCATGGGAGTCCAACAACCTCTATTGGGGACGCCTGGCGGACGAAAGAGGCTTGCCTCCTGAAAGCCTCCACCGATTGGTTCCCAACCTGACGCGGCGGATGGTGGAGAACATCTTCGCGACGCACCTGGACGACTGGCCCGCATTGTTACGCGCCCTGCGGGAAACGGGCGACGAATACCGCGACGGCAAGCTTGATGGCTCACCTAAGACCAGCGCCCTTTCGGCACTTTGAGGCATATTGGCCAAGGCAGGAGGAGTGGCATATGGCAAAGAAGATTCTTCTAGCGTCTGTCTTATTCGTGGGAACCATCTCCGGCCTCACGTGGATGGTCGCGCAGGAGGATAAGCCGGACACGATCTTCCACGTCAACGTCAACATGGTGCAATTGGATGTGGCGGTAACCGACAAGAAGGGAGATTACATTACCGGCCTCAGCCCGTGGGATTTTACGGTTTTCGAGGACGGCATTACTGAAAGAATCGCCACCTTTGGCGAGGAAAACGAAGCGCCGCGCGCCCTGGAAGACTACCCCCGCCCCAATTCACCCTCCGTCGGCTCGGATCGTCCCTCGAAGGTCACCAAGCAGTCGCGTGATAACTCCCTGAACCCCGTCATGCGGAATGAGACACCCGAACGGATCGCCTCCATGGTCGTGGGAGCGAGCGTCTTCGTCCTCTTCGATACCAGCAACTATATGTATCGGGGATTTGTGTTTGCCCAGGACGCCATTGCGGAATTCGTCCGCTCGCTGGACCATCCCTATCGGGTGGCGTTCTATTCCTATAGCCGTAACTTCTCCCGCATCTGCATGCTCACCCCCGACCGTACCGTGGCACTGGACGGTGTGCGCCAGACCGTGGCCGGCGATGACGCAGCCCTCTATGACGCGCTGTTGATGACCCTCAAGGATGCCGCCCAGTTTACCGGCCGAAGGGTAGTCGTGGTCTTTTCCAACGGACCCGACAATGCCAGCATGGTAGCGCCAGAGGATGTTCGCGAATTGGCCCAGACGGAAGGCATCCCCATTTACATGATCAGCACCCAAATGGCCCGGCTCGATCCCGTTTCTACCGCCGTCTTCGGCCGTATGAGCGCCAGCACCGGCGGCAAATCATACTTCGCCAGGGACTGGCAGGACCAGGCGAAGGCCTTTGCCGCCATTCGCGACGACCTCGCCCATCTCTATACCCTTACCTATTACCCCCAGCCTAACGCCAATTACGGCTGGAGGAGCATCAACGTGAAACTGGTGGGACCGGCGTATAAGGACTATCACGTTCGCACCCGCAGCGGCTATCGGCCTCGCACCAGCCGGCACTTTGTGCAAACCTCCGCGACTCCCTGAGGTTGGGGGTTCAAAGAACAAAGACCCCCTTGATGTAATCACCGGCCGCCAACGCCTGGTCTGAGAAGGCGCGGAAGAAATCCTCCAGCCGATATCGGTGCGTGATCATGACTTCCGTGGTGAGCACGCCATCGCCCACCGCCAAGGCGGCAGGTTCGATGAAGCCGCTGTTGTTCCCGGCGCCCAGCACGCGCACGTTGTGTCCTTGCACGGAGTCGGGCGCAAAGGGGAGCATTTCATGTTTACAGAATCCTGCCAGCACCAGGGTGCCCCCGAATCGCGCCAAGCTGACTCCCAGGGGAACCAGTGAGGCATCTCCGCTGGCTTCAATCACGACGTCCGTACCTCCCGGGTGCAGGGTCCGAGTGAGGGCCTTGAGCCGCTCGACATCGTTGCTGACCTCGCAGGCTCCCCAGGATTGGGCCAACGCGAGTCGCTTGGGTTGAAGGTCCAGGCAGAGAATGCGCCGAGCCCCCGAGGCCTTCAGGACAGCCAGGCAATTCAACCCGATGGGCCCCATGCCCAGAATCGTGGCGGTCGAGCCCAGGCGGGCTTCGGCCATGGAAGCCACGGCCAGCGCCACTCCCAGCGGTTCCAGCAGGGCTCCCTGCTCAAATGAGATCGAATCCTTGAGGGCATGCAGATTATGAACGGGCGCCAGGACATAATCGGCGTAACCTCCGGACGGGCCGAAGCCGATTTGCCGGTATTCCGGGCAGCGCCTCCATTCTCCCCTCCGGCAGTAACGACATCTCAGGCAAGTGATCTCGTTGTCCGCTACCACCTTTCGCCCCACCCATTCCTGGTGGGCGCGAGAACCAACTCGATCGACCGTCCCGCAATATTCGTGTCCCGGAGTCAACGGGTACTGCACGGGATGGCGGCCGCGGAGAAGCTCTAAATCCGTCATGCAGATCGCCGCCGCCCGGATGCGGATCCGTGCCCAACCGGCCAAAGGCACAGGATCCGGGAATTCTCCCAAGCTTACTTTCTCCGGTTGTTCAAATCGAAGCGCTCTCATGGCATCCGCCCATCAGTCCTTCGCAAGGAAGGCTATTACGATTATGAACCTCGACGCAGAAAATCCGCCTTAGCTCAAGTTGGCAATGCTCTCCGGGCGGGCGCAGTTGGCACCTTGGTCGAGCCAGCTCCTCGCCAGCCGGCGAATGGAATCAACATCGTGCGCCACGCCGGTGAGGGTGTAATACACGTGCTTCTCTGACCAGCGGTTGAGTTCCATATCGCCCGCTTCGCGCGCGTAGTCCGCCGCGGCGTCCTTAAGGGGTTGGTTGACGATGTAGTGCGAGAATGGCCCAAAGCTATAGGGATACTTCGAACCCGGCTTGTACATGTTCGTCTGGGAATTCAACCAACCGACCGGCCAATGATCCCAACGCGCCGAGACCCACCCCCATCCGCCCGTGTCGTTGAAGGAATGGTCCACAATCTGACTCTTCTCGCGGGGAAATCCGCTGGACTCCCCCATGATGGTAAAGATGGAGCCCTCCTGGAAAGGCATAACCATGGAGAAGCCCGCCGAGTGGGAGATGTCGAGAAGCAGCCGGGCGTCGCCCTCTCGACGCGGTTTGCCCTCGTCGTCCCAGAAAACGTCGTAGCGTTTGGGGGAATAGGCATCAATCACGGTGCCCACCCGGTAGTCCCCGTGCCGCTCATCGCGCGGGAAGAGGTCTTTCCACGTGGTTCCCGTGGGGGCGCCGGCAAAGAAGTCGATGGGCTGCCAACTGTATCCCCGGGGGTCGTCCGGCATCAGGGAGGAATAAGTCAGGCGGCGCCACACTAATCCGTTGGGGTAAGCGATGTAATCCTCAGTGCCCCGGAGTGCGGGGTTTGAATCATCATCCTTGTTCACGCACAGGTAGTTCCACCGAACCCACACGCGGCGCGGCCCGCTCTGCACGACGTCGAGAAAACTGTTGCGTTCCTTGCGGCCATTGTTGTTGAAGAGCTCCGCCCAGCCGGAGTTGCCCTCGAAAAACTGGTTGCACAGGCCCACACCGTTCGACAACTCGATCCAGGGGTCATAGCTGGCCTCGTGACTGAAAACGAGCCGGTGGGGTTGGTCTTGCCAACTCACGATGATCGCCCTGCGGGGATTGTGATCGGCATGAGGCGGGCTGGGGGATAGTTCCCCCTGGTAAAGCGCGGGCGCATAATCGGTCACTTCAACGGCTGTGACGCCGGAGGTCTTCCTCTTCGCCAGTTCCGCCAGGGTGATCGGCGCGGGCTTCTCAAATAAAGGGTCCGGGCCACTCAGCGAGTCCAAGGGTGGGGACGTTGCCGAACCCCCGGATACGACGGAGGCCATGCCTCCGGGCAAACCATTACCCGGGGTCTTCGCGGCTCCCAGTGCCAAGCCTGCACCTGCCACAGCGTTCTTCAAGAGATCCCGCCTTGAGAACCACATGCCCCCTCCTCACTACCCCGACAATCTTGATGCGGACCTTGTCCGGCGCAAGATATCCAATTGCGAGGTGCAAAGCAAGCGGGTCCGATTCGCGATCCCCTTGACCCGCGGCCAATGAAGCCGTACAGTCATCCCGCTGACGTGCCGCAGACCTGGACGGCGATCGTGTGCGGTTCGGCCAGAAACGGCCAAGGAGGAGACATGAAGCTCATATCCTCGCCCTGCACCCGGCGAGAAATCCTGAAAGGGGTCGCCAAGGTTGGCGGTGCGATGCTTGTTCCCCCCGTCTTGACCTGGGGAGCGCGCGGCACCGCTGCGGGAGGTTATGCTCCCAAGCTTTCCGTAGAGGGTTATATCTTCCTTCAACATTTTGACTCCGCGAAACAAACACTGGCCGCCGGCGAGGAGGAGGTGTTGCGATGGACGCATCAGGCGGGCTATGAGCGCGTGGAACTCTCCGACCCCTTTTTCAAGGCGGACGTCCGGGACCAGACCCGCGAGCTGCTGGCGAAATACAAACTAAAGCCGGAAAGCGTCTACGCCAGCAGCACCCTCCACGAAGCATCGGCCGCCGAAGCGTCCATCCAGGCGGTGCTTGAAGTCGCCGCGTTCCTGAAACCACTGGGAACGCGGGTCATCATCACCAATCCCAGTCCCAAGCCGAACCAGGCCCTGAAGACCGACGCGGAGCTCAAGACCCAGGCGCAGTACATCAATCAATTGGGCATGGCCTTGCGCGGCAAGGGCATCAGGCTGCTCCTCCACCACCACACCCCGGAACTTCGCGAAAACGCGCGCGAATGGTGGTACGAACTGGAGCATACCGACCCCCAGGCAGCCGGCTGCTGCGTGGATGTTCACTGGGCATATCGCGGCGGCCAGGAGGTAATGCCCTTTTTGCGGAAGGTGGGCAATCGGGTGGAAAGCCTGCATCTGAGGAACTCCCAAAACGGCGTGTGGATGGAAGACTTCGGACCGGGGGACGTCGATTACTCTCCCGTCGCGGACTACCTGCATCAGACCAACTACCAGGGCTTCCTGGTGGTGGAATTAGCTTACGAAAAGGGTACGGCCGTCACCCGATCGCTGGAAGAAGACCTGCGCCGGGGTCGGATTTACACAGAAAAGGTATTTGGCCTTCCGTCCTCCTGAATCAGCATGCCATGATCGAGGCTCGCCAAATGCAGTGACGCCCATCCTCTTGGCGCGGGCGTTCCGCCCTCTGTGGGCCGGGCATCTTGCCCAAGCCATAGCTGGGGCGGGACGCCCTAGCGACAGCGGCCGGGAAGGCCGCGCTACGTCACGCATCGTCACCTTGATTTGGATCCCTCACTAATGCGGCACCCCGTGCTGGTGCATGCGGCGATGCAATTCCGCGCGGGCGTCGGTATAGACTTTGCGAAGCCCCGCATAGGCCCGCGCGTCCGGGCGCGTCGCCAGCGTCTCGACATAAGTCTGCGCCCCATCGATGAGCTTCAGGAAGTAGGCCGCGGCCTCCGGCGAGAACAAGTCCCTACCTGGAACATTCACATACACGGGCGAGGTGTGGGCGGCGATCTTGAACTGCCAGGAAGTGGTGGGGCCGGATTGAGAGGAGCAGCGGGCCGCCAGCCACCCCGGGCCTTCCACCTTGACCTTCTCTGCCAGATGCAGGGTCCGCGCTCCCGCCGCCTCGTCTTGCGCGGCAACAACTTTGCCGTTGAAGATGATTTCCAGGCGATGAATGGGCACGAAGCATTGCGCGTCGGCGACGACCTCAATGGCGCCGCCGCCCGCCCCCAGGGTAATTTCCGCTCCGGGCGCGTGGCCATCGGCGTGGAAAATCAGCAGCGGACCGGAAGTGGCGAAGGTGTTCCCCGCCCGCACGGCCTTGGCGAAGTTGGGAAAATTGAATTCATCCTGGCCAAGATAGGCATAAACACGATTGGCGCCGGCGGGCATATACGCCCCCATCTTATCCGTCCCTGCCACGGCCGGCAGCCGGTACCCGCAATTCAGGTAATGATACCAATCCAGATAACGTAAACAATCGAACTCTTCTATCACTTTGGAATGGACCCGGAGGTCATCCTGCGGCCAGATCTCCACCGCGTCAATTTTGCCCAGCACGATGTCGGCGGCGATTTCCCCAGTGGGATAGGGGAAATGCACCGAGACCGCCAGGCCCTGTTGCTTGCGGCAGCGGTCCGCCCACTCCGCCATGCTGGTCCACGTGGGGTCACCCAGGTACGCCTCGTCCGGACCATCCGATGACATGGGGAAAACCGCCTGGCCCTGCACGCCCTCCAATCCAATGTGGCCCAGGATGTGTTGCCGGTTCTCGGTTCCCACCCAGACCATGGAATCGCGATCGGCGGAGAGCAGCGGGCCCTGCGAAAGATCCCCCACATTCGTAAAGAGGTCTCCCCACTGGGCCGCCAGAAGGTTGATAAGATTCAATCCCTCTGCCTGCGCCTCCAGCACCGCCGTGGGGGGAGACAGGAAATGCGTATGCGTATCGGCGGTCACCCAACCTTTGGCGCGGAGGTTGGTGAAGCGCGGGATCTCCAACCTCAATTCGCGCTGCCCTGCCTGTATCTCCATCCTCTGCCGCACCGCCTGGTACTCGAAGCCTTTGGTCATTTCCAGGTACACTTCGCCGGGCGGAAGTTCCACCTGAAATGTGCCGTCGACGTAAGCAAAGGAGGTGTCCATCAGCTTGACGTCGGCGCCGTAGTCCTGGAACCACGCGTCATTGATTTCACTGCGATGCCCATAAGGAGGAATGTAGCGGCCCTCTTTGGAGCGGAAGGCTAGCCGCACGGGCGTGGGCCGCTGGGTTTCCGGATCGATGACACGGCCGTGCACCCATTGGCGGCCGTGCTCGACGATCTGGATGCTGCCGCCGTTCCCTTCCACCGCCTCCAGTTCCCTTCCCGGAACCACTTTCGCCAGATCGAAGGCATACTGCTTTCCGGTCTTGGTATCTTGCAGGGTCACGGTGGCGCCGGGACTGGCAATAATCTCCGCATAGAGATGGGGGGCTCCGGGTTTCACTTTGCTTTCTTCACCCAAACCTTTGGCGGGTGCGGCCAGCCAAGACATCGGATCAAAATCGGGGAGAGCGAAGGTGCGGCCCACCGTGCCGAGATCGACGCCCACCTGCCAACGAGTCTGCTCCTCGGCCGCGGCCTCAGGCAAAGTGATCCGGTACAAAGCCCGGGGGTCGCACCGTAGCGGATTGTCCGCCCCGTGATAAAGCGTCAGTCCACAGACCACCACGGCATCTTCACTGGCTGCTTCCAACTGTACGGCGCGAATGCTCCGGCCGGGGTCGGGGTTCTCCAGGGCGCACACCCAGGCAATCCCCCACCCGGGCCCACCTTCGAGGCCGCCGGTGAGGGAGGTCTGGAGTTCCCCCCAGTCGGTGCCGTTACGGAGCGGGTCCGTGAGTTTCGAAGCCCGCATCCCGCCGGCGGGCAAGGATGCGAAACTGAGGTGCCCCCAGGATTCCACTACAGAATTCGTCTCGAACCGGCGGCGGATGGGGATCACGCGCGTTCCGTTGTCCTCGTAAAGCAAGGAGACATCGGCGAGATGCTGCCCTATCTTCTGAAATACGTCCTTTCCCGGGTCCGGTTGCTCGTTCTCATCAAAGTCGCAAAACGACACCAAGCAGAGGAAGTTGGCGGTCTTCCCCAGGGGAATCTCCACTCGGGTGGCTGCGGCGGGCCCGGGCTTTGCGCTGAGGACGATCCAGCCCCGGCTCTGTACATCCTCAGGTCCCAGAAGAAACGGGATTCCGCGCAACGCGCGCTTGCCGGTGGGAACACGGATCAGCGAGTCTTTCGCCGAAATGCCACCGATCAGTGTGGCTTTCTCCCGCGTCCCAAAATCCCGCGCCGACGAGTTGAAGAAGGAGCTGAGATCGACGGGGGTGAATTTGCTGCCGGCTTCGCCGACCTGGGGTTTGGGAATGCCGCTCGGGGCGCCTTCCGCTCCACTTTCCATCAGGGTAAGAGTGGGAGCGGCCGCGCCGACCGTCAGAAGAAAATCACGCCGCGAGAATTCCAACGCATGAGATTTCGTTTTCTCAGAGTCCATGTAAGGATCCTCCGCCAGAGCTTTAGGTGCCGCCAATCTACTGCCCTGGAGGAGGATTGTCAAATGCCGAGGCCAAGGGAGTGGGAACAGGGTCCATTCCGCTCAGGAGGTCGTCTGACGACGCCGGCTGCGGCTCGCGCGGGCTGGTTCCCAGGGGACCTTTTGTCATTTCTGGGTCTTCCAACCTACCCGTGTTTTCTTCAACATAGCCGGATGCACCTTGATTTTCTATCTCTTCCGTCGCAACCTCGCTCCCGGACGCCTGAACCCGGGAGGGTTGATGGCCGTCCTCAACTGAGGCCTTCTGCCCCGGAACCTGTAACGGTGTTTGCAGCTTCTTCAGATCATTCCCCAGCCGCCAGAACTCGCGAAAGCAGGCGCGTTCCTCGCGCCGGTGCAGTTCCAAGTCACCGCTGATTTGCGTCACATAGAAGTCGCGGGCGCGCAGGGAGAGGGGTGCTTCCTGCGCGGCAATGTCTTTTTGCAATGCCTCCGTCGCGCGGCGCAGCTCTTCCGCCGCCAGGTTCCACAATTCTTCGCGCAGCGGGTCGCGCTTTTGCCCCTGGGCGACCTTGATTTCGTCGTCGGGAACGGAGCATTCGCCGGCCGCTTCCTCGCGTAAGACCTCCTGCCACTCCTCGTCGCTCATGGCCTCGGGCAGGGGCGGCGGAGCCGGCGTGGTAAAACGGCGCGGCCGTCGCAACTGGTGCAGCAGGTCGAGGAGGTATTCCAGATTGGGGCTGGGGTTCTGCACCATCACCTCGCGGCAGCGCTCCAGGCATTGGTTGGGCGCATGGAAATCGGGGCGGGCCACGGCGCGCCGGAGCTCGCCCAGAAAGTCCTTGAGGTCGGCGCAGCGGTCGCGCAGTTGCCGGGCCGATTCCCGCCGTTTCGCCTCGACTTGCCGGAGGTGCGTCAGGGCCCGGCTTTCCTGCATACGTTCGGCGCGATCGATGCGCCACTGGAGGCGGGCCAGGCGATCCGCGATCCACTCCTGGTAAACGTTGGCGGGGCGAAACTGCTGTCGCGCGCCCTCCACCAGGGCTGCCAACGCCTCGGGATCTTCTCCCAGCGCAGCCAATGCCTCGTCACGCAACTGGGAATAATAGCCGTGGCGCAGGTTGGCGGCGCGGGCGCGCTCCTTGCCTTCCGGCGTTGCGGCGCCATGCGATTGGCGCGCATTCTTCCGGTGAGCTTCGAGATTCTTCTCCGTCATAGTCTGTTGGATGAGTGCCATAGAAAGGCCCTTTCTTGGGTTTCGGGGTAATCGAGCGCTCACGCTCCTGGGTTCACACGCGGGCGACACGGCGCCGTTGGGGTACCCATCCGTTATTACACACCTGATACCGTCTCTTGTCAAGGAAAATCAGCTAGGGTTTTAGCCGACATATCTTTGGCGGGCAACTCAATCGGTATGGAACACTTCCAGCATGTTCGCCCACCACTCGCCTTCCCGGCGGGTAGCGACCGGCTGCTGCATGGGCTTCATAATGGTCCACCAATCCTGCGTGACGGGGTCGGCGGCCATTTTAGCCATGTCCGCGTCAAAGTCCGTGCCGATGTACTCGAAATAAGCAAACAGAAGATTATCTTTATGGAATATGGTGTAATTCCGGATATTGCAATCATAGATCGTCTTCAAAACCTGGGGCCAGACCTTCGCGTGGTATTCAACGTACTTGTCGTACGCCTCGGGTCTTAGTCCGATCTGCTGGCCGTAACGCTTCACCGTTGGCATAGGGTTATCTCCTCCGTTCATGATTTCGGGCCGTCGATCAAAGGGTTCGTTGGCGGTGGCCCGGTCCGTTCGGATGCGTCCACGGCCTGCTCCGTGACCCAATCGGTCCACGCCGCGCTCTCGCCGCTGGAAAGCAGCGGTGCGCCATCGACCGCAGCCGCCACAAAGTTCTCAATGCAGGGGAAGTGCAGGTTGGCGTGGGGAGGCAGTTCCTCGCGCCCGGCCGGATGGACCAGGCTGGGGCCGTTCAGCGGCGTGAGGTCCATCTCCCCCTCGGTTCCCAGGATGCGCAACTCGTCCTTCCTCACGCGCGAGTTCCACCGGACATCGACGACGCCGCGCGCGCGGTTGGCGTACTCGATGAGGACCGTGGCGCAGTCCTCCACGGCGGTAGCGTGCACCGCGTTCGCCAACTGCGCCGACACCCGCCGGGGTTCGCCGAACAGGAAGTTCAGCACGTCGATGCGATGCGAGCCGATGTCAAAGAGCGGACCGCCCCCCGCCTGCGCCGGGTCGAAGAACCACTCACGCCCCGCCGGCGGGGCCGGCCGCCATTCCCAGCAGTTGATGAAGGCAAACACCGGCTGTCCGATCGCACCCTGCCGCAGCAACTCCCGGGCGCGCGCCACCTTCGGATAAGCGCGGCGATAATAGGCGGCGCCCAGGGTCCTCCCCGCCGCGCGCGCCGCCTCAACCATCGACTGCGCCTCGGAATAGTTCATCGCCATAGGCTTCTCGCAGAGCACGTGCTTCCCCGCCCGAAGCGATACCAGCGTATGCGGGGCGTGGAGGAACACGGGCGATGCCACGTAGACGGCGTCCGCCCCGCCAGCCTCCAGCGCCGCGCCCAGGCTGGCGAAGACTCGCGCCGAATAAGGGGCGGCTTTCTCCGGGTGGCGGGTCACAATTCCCCACAACTCGCTGCGCTTCTCCGCCAGCAGCGCGGGTATCACCCGCTTGGTGGTGATATCGCCAATGCCAATGACCAGCCATTTCAACATGTGCCTGTCCCCGAGCCGTAGCGCCGCCCTTGAGGGCGGCATGCCGGTCCCACCCAGGCGGGACCGGCGCTACTCACCAGAGCTTGGACGCTTCCGTGCGAACCATTCCCTGCGTGGGCACCGGCCAGTCATCGGTGCGGAGCGGCGGCGCCGGCAGTCCCGCCTTGTTGTAAAGGTTGCACTTGGGATCGTTGGCCCAGGCGTAGCGCGCGGCCACGGGCTTCGCCACCTGGGGACTGGAGAGCACGACCTCACTGCCCACGACTTTCGCGTCCGCGGGGAAGAACTTCTGGTCCTCTCCCGCAACCTCAAAGCCCAGCAACTTGGTTCCCCGGACCACCAGGCCGCCCGCGACATGAGTGAATTGGAGGTGCGCCGTTCCCGCATCCACCTTAAGGGATTTGAACGTTGGCCCTTTGTACTCAACCTTGCGGCCATAGGCAATGGCTTGCGCCCCCAGCGCCAGGCGCCTCCCCACTTCCTGCTTGTTCTTGGGGTGAATGTCATACGACTCGCCGATGTCGACCGCCACGGCCATTCCCGTCTTCGGCAGGGCCAGGGTCTTCTCCTGCGACTCTCTCAGGACAGGCCAGGTCTCATTGGGCGGCTGCCCGCTCACGGTGAAGCTGGCGAGTTGGACGAAGAGAAACGGGAAGTCCCCCTGGCCCCAGGAGGTGCGCCACTGTTGAATCATGGTGGAGAAGACTTTGCGGTACTGGTAGCCGAACGACGCGTTCGACTCACCCTGGTACCAGATCACGCCGGCGATTCCGTAAGGCGTTAGGGGCGCGGTCATGGCGTTCCACAATCCGGAATTCCGCCAGGGATGACTGCGAGGATCCTTGGGAGCGTCGGGATAGGATAAAGCAACCTTGCCGGAAGATTCGGCTTCTTCCGCGGACTTCTCCCAATCTCCCAGTTTCTGCTGGTACTGTTCGAGGATGTGCGGAAACTCGGCAATTCTCTGTTGCCAGGAATCCGACACGACTTTCAACTCCGGGTCGGCGGCCAGTGCCTCGGCGCTTGTCCAGGCCTCGGCCTCCGTACCACCCCACGTCGTATCGATCAACCCCACGGGGAATTTCATGGCGCGGTGCAAGTCCCGTCCGAAGAAGTAACCCACGGCGGAGAAACTCCCCACGGTTGCGGGGCTGGCCACCGCCCACTGTCCCTGCACGTCGGTCTGCGGCTTTCCAGCCACCGCCTTTTTTACGATGAACAGGCGGATCAGGGGGTAATTGGCCCGCGCCACTTCCTCCTCGGCATTCTTCACGCCGCCGAAAACGCCGTGGTTCCATACCGCCATCTCCATGTTCGACTGGCCGGAACACACCCATACCTCGCCCACCAGCACATTGTGGATGGTCAGGGTGTTCTTCCCCGCCACGGTCATCTCGAACGGCCCGCCCTTCTTCAGCGGTCCCAGTTCCACCTTCCACTTGCCATCGGAATCCGCCGTGGCCGTCTGCTTCTGTTCGCCCAGGGTCACCACAACCTGCTCGCCCCCATCGGCCGTGCCCCAGATCGCCACTTGCCGGCCTTGCTGCAAGACCATGTTGTCGCCAATCAGGGCAGGCAGTTTGACGTCCCCGGCGGCGGAAGCGCAGATCGTCAGCACCGCCAGAACCACCCACTGAACCCGCCGCGCGTAACCCAATTCCCCCAGTCCATTCTTCATAAAGAATCCTCTCCCCTTGATGAGTGCGGAATTCACAGCAGAGCACGAAGCGCCGATACTAACATCCCGGCCGGACGGAGGCCAGAACTTCTCGCCATGGGAATCCTCTTGACAAGCATCGCCGATCATCGGTTAATGAGCCACGACAAGGAATACAAGGAGGACTGATGTTAAGCAGGTTGCCATCTTTTCGTTCCGGCTGGTTCTGGTTGACTGCCCTCGCTCTTCTGCTTCCCACGTGCGGCTACGCTCAGACCGATTCGAGCGCGCCGGTAAAGGTCGGTATCATCGGCCTGGACACATCGCACGTGATCGCGTTTACCAAAGCCTTGAATGACCCCACCGACAAGGACTACATCCCCGGGTTTCGGGTTGTCGCGGCATTCAAGGGAGGCAGCCCCGACATGGAGAGCAGTTGGAGCCGCGTCGACAAATACACGACGGAGCTGCGCGACAAGTGGAATGTCGAGATCGTTGATGACATTCCCACGCTGTGCAGCAAAGTCGACGTGGTGCTGCTGGAAAGCGTGGACGGCCGACCCCACCTGCAACAGGTAAAGCCGGTCTTTGCGGCGCACAAGCGTGTGTTCATTGACAAGCCCCTGGCTGGCAGTTACAAGGACGCCAAGGAGATCTACGACCTGGGCAAAGCGGCGGGGGTCCCATGGTTCACCGCTTCCAGCCTGCGATTCTGGAGCGAGACCGAACGCCTGAAGGACCCCCAAGGCATCGGAAACGTGTTGGCTTTCGATGTCCTGGGGCCCACCAGCCGCGCGCCCAAAGTCCCCCTGATGTTCAACTACGGCGTCCATGCCATCGAGATGCTCTACCAGTTGATGGGGCCGGGTTGCGAATCCGTCACCATGCAGAACTCAGGGAATCAGGATGTGCTGGTGGGAAGGTGGAAGGACGGCCGCCTGGGAGTGATGCGGGGCTTCAGCAGCGGTCTGTATGCGTTCACGATCACTGTTTATGGGGACAAAGGCGTCCTGCACTCGGAGGACAAGCCCGAAGGTTATGGCCCGCTCCTGGTGGAAATCACCAAGTTCTTCAAGACCGGCGTCCCGCCCGTGGATCCTCGTGAATCCCTGGAAGTCCTGGCGTTTATGGAAGCAGCCGACGCAAGCCTGGTGCGGGGCGGACTTGCCGTGCCCATCAGCGAGATCATGAAGCAAGGCCAATGATGAATTATGAAGGATGAGTTATGCAGGGTATGAAATCTAGCCGAACCGCGGCAGCCATGTTTGCAGTTCGACTTGCGGCATTTGGCTATCTGATTCTCGGGGTGGCAGGAGTGCGTTCGGCCGCCGCGCAAACCGCGCCGACTGATTCGCCGCCCCGGTTGGGCGCAACGATTTACGACTCCGGTTTCCCTCTCGCCCATGACAGTTACAACGGCATCGGCTCCGCCAGCGACGGGAAGATCTACTACGTGCTGTCGTCGCAAGACCTCGATACGGGCGCGCAGATCTACTCGTTCGATCCCGCCACGGAGAAGATCCAACATCTTGCCGACCTTACCGAGGTGTGCGGGGAAAAAGGACTGAAGGCCATTCCCCAGAACAAGTCGCACGTGAAATTCTGGGAAGCAAACGGCAAGCTCTATTTTGCCTCACACATCGGGTACTACACCATTCGGGACGGCAGGGAGACGATGGGCGTGCCGCCGCCGGGTTACAAGCCTTATCCGGGCGGCCACTTCCTTTCCTACGACCTGGCGACCGGCAAATTCGAAAACCTGGCCGTGGCCCCGCACGGCGAGGGGATCATCGCCATGACCCTGGATCCGGAGCGCGGCCGCCTTTACGGCCTGACCTGGCCCACGGGTTATTTCATCTACCTTGACCTGCGCACGAGGAAACTCAGGGACCTGGGGCTTTATTCCGAACTGGGAGAGAGCGTGCGGGGGCCGCGCTTCCGAACCATTTGCCGGTCTCTGGCAGTAGACCCTCGTGACGGGTCGGTCTACTTCACCACTGCCGACGGATTTATACTGCGCTGCCGGTACGACCGGGACGCGGTAGAGAAGGTGGAGGGAGAAGACCTCCGCAAGGATTACTTTGGATCGTACGACCCCACCTCCTCCGGGTCCATGGGGTACAACTGGCGGCAAGTGGTCTGGTACGCCCCTGAAAACATGGTCTACGGAGTACACGGAGAATCGGGTTACCTGTTCCGCTTCGATCCGCTCCTTCCCCGAGTGGAAGTTCTGGACCGCATCACCTCTCTTCCTTCCCAACGCAGTGGCATGTACGACGAGTTCAGCTACGGGTACCTTGGCTTCATCCTCGGCCAGGATGGAGAAACCTTGTATTACCTGACGGGAGGACCTATATATCGCAGCGGGAAGAGGGTGGCAGGCAAGAGCGTCGCGGAGAAAGGCGAATCAAAGGGTGAGGAAGATCTGCACCTTATTACATATTACATTCCGGCGGGAAAGTACATCGACCACGGCGCCATCTTCTTCGCTGACGGCCAGAGGCCTAAAGAGGTCAATTCCATTGCGGTGGGGAAGGATGGATCCGTGTACGCCCTCGCCGCCGTTACCCAGAACGGCAAGGGGCGGACCGATCTGATGCGAATCCGCGGGCCGATTGCGAGCCACTGAAGGGCGGATATTCGAAACTCGAAAATCGAAACTGGAAATTGGAAACTCGAAAATCCATCGGAGCCTTCAGCGAGAGTCCGCCCTCCCTATTTTCGATTTTCGAGTTTCTGATTTCTATACGATTGAGGCAGGAGGTTTCATAATGAGCAATAAAGACGGAAAACCGAACACTGATCGCCGGGAGTTCTTGCAGGCGGGTGGCATGGCATTACTGGGCCTCGCCATGCCGGAGGCGCTCTCCGCCCAACCGCGCGCGACGGAATCACTCGCTATATCGGGCGGTCCCAAAGCCGTCAATTTTCCTGAAGACAAATACGAGGCGCTTACTCGCTGGCCGCGCTATGGGCAGGCCGAGAAGGATGCGCTGCACCGGCTGATCGACTCCGACAAGTTCTATGAGGAGTTGCCCCTCTTCGAGAAGGAGTGGCAGGAGTACACGGGAATTCCCTACCTCCGGGCGCATATCAACGGCTCGAGCGCCATTACGAGCATGTTCTTCGCCATCGATCTGGAGCCCGGAAGCGAAGTCATGGTGCCTTCCTACGACTTCTTCTCCGACTGCCTGGCCATGCGGTTCTTTAGCTATGTCCCCATCTTCATCGACATCGATCCCGCGACGGGGTGCTTTGATTTGGAGGACGCCCGAAAAAAATTGACCCGCCGTACGCGGGCGGTCTTTCCGATGCATTCCTGGGGACAACCCTGCGACATGGACCACATCCGGGACTTTGCCAAGGAGAAGAACCTGATCGTCCTCGAGGACGCCGCCCACGCGCATGGCGCCACAATGCAAGGCAAGAAAATGGGCACGTGGGGCGATCTGGCCATCTTCAGTTTCCAGGCCAGCAAGGTCCTTCCCACCGTCGAGGGCGGCATGGGGATGTACCAAACTCGTTTGCACTACGAACGGGCCACGGCCTTCGGCGAATACCTGGCGCCGGAGAAGTTTGCCGCGGATAGCCCCGTCCACCGCTATGCCGGAACCGGTTTCGGCCAGAAGTACCGCATGCACCCGTTTTCCGCCGCCGTCGGCCGCATGCAGTTGCGTACCATGGAAGCCACCATCGCCCTGGTGGAGAAGAATGTGCGCCGCCAGAACGATCCCCTCATCCAGTTGCCCGGCCTCAGCGAACCTCGCAAGCGGCCCGACGTGCAACGCGCCTATTATCACGCCAACATGCTGCTGCTCGACTCCGCCAAAGCCGGCTTCTCGCGCGATGCCCTGTTGAAAGCGCTCCAGGCGGAAGGGGTAGGTGCATCCACCTGGGTTTACCCCGAACAGCATAAGCTGACCATCTATTCGGAGCCCCAGTGGTGGCATCATCCCCCTGTGATTCCCACTTCCATGCCGGGCAACGATTACATCAACGGCCAACACTTCTTCCTGCCGCTTTTTTACGGCGAGGCCGACGACGTGATCGACCAGTATACGAAGGCATTTCAGAAGATTTGGGCACACCGGTCGCAATTGGCGTCGTCTTAGCCGGCTTGACTCTCAACCGCGTTCGAGCACGATTTGACAACGGTTTCTTTCCTCGGAGCATCACATTAAATGGACACGAACTGGCGATGAACCAGGGCGCGCCGACAGAGGTGAGCCAGTGGTTCGGATTTTAGGGCGTTCCCAGTCTTTAAGAGCTTGCAGGATCCGCAAGCACGCAGAATCTTCCCAACCAATCGAGCACCACAATGTGAATCCTCATCATCACCTCCGGCCCCATGGTGCGGATTTTGGGAAAGCCTCTGTCTCCTGCCTCCCTTCTGGCGCACAGTCCGGCCCCGCACCTGCCCTCTTCGTGTTCACCAAGGAGGAATACCAATGCTTGACATGAGTTTTGCATCTTTTCTGACCCTGCTGATCATCAGCTTGATCGTATCCCTGATCGTGCATTATGCGATACGTTATCGCGTGCTCGATGGATTTGACGGGTTTTTGTGGAAATGGGTGGTGGGCTGGGTAGGGGCCTGGATAGGCTCTCCTGTCCTGGGCCATTGGTTCAGCCGTATTCAGATTTCTAACGTTTACATCATTCCGGCGTTACTGGGAAGCTTTATCGGCGCCTTCCTCGTCACGGCCATCTGGAAGGCTGAAGAAAGGGTTGTGGCTCACCGGGCCGGTTAGGCAAGCGGATGGGCAAGCTGGCGGGTGCTCACAGCCCTCAGGCTGTGGGCGCCCATAGTTTCCTCAGGAGAAATAGGCCTCAGCTTATCTCAGATTAGCGCAGCGAGGAATCTCATGGAAGCGAGAGGAACAGGCAAGAGGTTGAGGTTGTGGTTGCTTTTTACAATTTTCGTGGCATCGGCCGCGAGTACAGCGTCGGCACATGGCAAAGGGAAAAGCAGTCCCGCCAGCTCCGATGATCCCACCTACCAGTTCTTTCAGTGGCTCGATAATAACCACAACGGACAACTTTCAGACTATTGCGTGGTAGCGGATACCTATTCGGATCCCAGTCAGCCTAACGCAACTCTTCAGCATGTACTCCGGGTGGATTACGACAACAAGCGTTTCTTCGGACGGTTCAGAATATACGTGCGGGGCGTCACGAAATTGACAGCCGGTCAATTGAAGGAGTACACGCCGGATCAACTCTATGGGTTTGGCTCGGACGTTGCGAAATTTGAGAAGATCACTCCTGGACCCTTCGGTCTGACCGGAGATGTCTACTTTCTGGCCTCGGGCGGACGTGAGCTGGCTCCTGCTCCCATCACCGAGGAGGTGAAACAGGAATACGATTTCTTCCTCACACGGTTCATCCGGCCGGCGCTGGAGAAGAAATAACCGGAGGCATATCCGTGGCTATACCAGGGCTCTTCCACGGAGTTCTCACCAAGCCGTCCCGCCGGGACGCACCTTGACTATCCGGATGCGCCCGCCGTTTTGTGTCCGTCACCATTGTCGGTCAAGTCCGCCACCGGACAGGGGCGCCCCCTCCGCGCACCCAGGGGCTTTGCGCCAGCTTACTCAGGAGAGGTTCAGCGCTTCGGGTCACTTTTCCTTGAAAAGCAGTGAATACACAAATCCGGCCACCGCCGCGCCAATGATGGGGGCCACCCAGAAGAGCCAGAGTTGCTCGAGCGCCCACCCATGCACGAAAAGCGCCGGCCCCGTGCTACGCGCCGGATTCACCGAGAGATTGTCAATGGGTATGCCAATCAGGTGAATCAGCGTGAGGCTGAGGCCGACGGGAATCCCGGCAAAGCCCAGGGGAGCGCGCTGATCGGTGGCGCCCATGATGACGAACAGGAAAAAGAAAGTGAGAACGATTTCCGCCACCAGGCAGGCCCCCAGCGAGTATCCACCCGGGGAGTGCGCCCCATAGCCGTTGGAAGCGAAACCGGCGCTTAAGTCAAATCCCACCTTGCCGCTGGCAATCACATAGAGTGTGCCGGACGCCGCGATTGCTCCCAGAACCTGCGCGATAATGTATGGAACCAGGTCGGAAATCGGGAATCGTCCGCCGGCCCACAATCCCACCGAGACCGCCGGATTGATGTGGCAGCCCGAAATGTGCCCGATGGCGTACGCCATGGTCAGAAGGGTCAGGCCAAAGGCCAGCGCTACCCCGGCGAATCCGATACCCAACTGAGGGAAGCCGGCGGCTAGCACCGCACTTCCGCAGCCACCGAAGACGAGCCAAAACGTGCCGAGGAACTCTGCTACGCACCGCTTTCCCAGAGGCATGAGCGTTCTCCTTTCGCTTGTATGGATTTGACCGTCGGGCACCCGCCCGGGATACCACCCTTAGCCCAGATTTCTTGAGAGGGCCTCAGGATACCACTTCCCAGAGCAGTTGTCTCGACTTTGTCCCTGCCCGGACAGCCTGATCCGGCCTCGAGAAGACCCGTGGATCGACGGAGCAGGTATGGACTACAGGCTCTGAAATGGTTGATTTGAAGGGATGATTGGCGTAGCCGAACGTTCCGTCAGATTCCGGCTATTGATTTTTAATTCGTGATAACGGCACGGAACCGTACCTGGCCGTTGGCGACGCGATCGTAAGCGCGACCGATCTCCTCCAACTTATAGGTTTCTGCGATGACTTTGACTTTCCCTTTGGCGGCGTAATCAAGAGCTTCGTACAGGTATTCCGGCCCGTTCTGTTGACTGCCTAACACGCGGACGCGACGCATGATCAGATCAAAGGGCGAGACAGGAAGAGGTTTGGCCTCAACGCCCATGACGACCAGGCGGCCGTCCGGACGAAGTCCCTGAATACTATTCGCCATGGCATCCATGGAGTTACTCGTGCCGAGCACCACGTCCGCGCCACCGATTTCGGCCAGGCTCTTAC
>DATJVT010000214.1:0-9135 GCA_035501695.1 Terriglobia bacterium
TAGTTTGAACCTCCTAGTTTTCAGTTACCATCATGAGACCTTCGCCAACCGCCCGTTACCGCGCGCATCGGCGGCGATTTCGATTTCTTATTGCACGTCATAGTGAACCGTTCATCTACATTCGCAAGGTGAACCCTATCAGCCCACAAACAGGCGAACAACTGTTAGAACTGACAGTATGTTCGCAGCCGGAAGGCGGTCCGGCTACTGTCAAAACTGACAGTACTTTGCACCCAGCTCAGGGTGATTCAGGAGGAGCATCCAAGTACTTGACGAGCATGACCTCATTGCCGTCTTCGTCGTAGATGAGATCGTCGACCAGATGCTGGGCCACCAGGATGCCAAATCCTCCGGGACGCATTCCTTGCTCTTCCCTCACCGCCATATGCTTAACCGGGTCATCGGGAGGATTGGCAATGGCAGCATGGGGCAGATCATCCCGCTTAAAGCCCGGGCCGGGGTCAACAATGCGGCATGTAACCACGTGGCGAGCCCTTACGTAATCGATTTCCACATACTTGCTGGGGTCGAGTTGGCCCCCATGCTCCACCGCGTTCAGAAGAATCTCGCGAAAAGCCCTGGCCACGTCTTTTCTCTCGGCGTCAGGCAAATCGAAGATCTCGTTAAAGAACTGGGATAACCGGTCAGCCGTTTTGAGCTCGCAACGAACCCGAGTCCGAATCCAGTCCGGGATCGCGGAAACAACCTCAATGCCGTCGTCCCAACAGGGCTCTTCCGCGGCGCGCAAGATCATATGCACAAGATCGTCGGCGCAAATGGGCTGGGAAAAGTAGCTGAAAGCGTGCTCGCGCATCGAGGTAATGACATCCGCGGGAGTGCTATGGCCTGTAAGGATAATCAAACGTGTGTGCGGGCTGACCCGCCGGATCTCTCGCAGCAATTCGATGTCCTCATGTCCGGAGGTCTTTTCGTGGGTGACGATGAGGTCGAAGTGAACTTTGGCGGCCAGGGCCAGCGCCGCCGCGTTACTCGGAGCATACTGGATTGACCAGGCGCCAGGCGCCACAGCCGTCGTCAGAGAAGCACCGAGTTCGGTGTCCTCTCCCACCAGTAACGCCTGGATGATGACGGGACCTTCCCGGTCGGAATGAGCTGCTCCAGGCATGAGAAACTGGTCCTAATGAATGCCGGGGATCTAAGATCCCTGTGTCAGGTTGGGGGAAAAGTCGCCAGGTATTCGTCCCAAGCCGGCTGGACATTCAGTTGCGTTGCCAGCTATCAGTGCGCAGGTCCCGTAGTATTCGGGGCGGGGGCGGGCGCCGGCGCCGCTTGGGATCCCGTCCACTGAGCATCCTGCAAATTCCACCCGCCGCCCAGAGCCTTGTAAAGCTGCACGATAACGACCCGCCGGTTGAGTTCTGTCTGTGCCAGGGCGGTTTCTGCCGGGAAGAGCTGGAGTTGGGCCTCAATCACTTCAAAATAGCTGGCCTTGCCGGCCACATACCGCTGCATGGCAACCTTGACCGCATCGGTATAGGCATTTACGGCACGGGCCTGCTCGACGCGGGTGCCCTCATATTTTTCCCGGGAGATCAGCGAATTGGAGACATCCTGGAAGGCATTGAGGGCCGATTGCTCGTATTGGAGCTTTGCCTCTTCCCATTGTGCGACGGCGAGGCGTTTCCCAGCCTTCAGCGCGCCTCCCTGATAGATGGGGCCGGCGGCGTTCCCCGCAAAGCTCCAGGCATTAGCTGTGCCTTTCCAAAACTGGTCAATATCTGCGTTGACATGACCGAAGAAGGTGGTGAGGCCGATCCGAGGGAAAAACGCCGCTGCGGCAAGGCCCACCTGGGCATTTGCATAACGAACTTGCTCCTCCGCCTGGCGCACGTCTGGCCGCCGTTCCAGCAACGCGGAGGGCAGACCAACGGGAATATCGGGTGGAATGATCTCACCCAGCAATTTCGCATCGTGCGGAATGGATCCGGGATTACGTCCCAGAAGCACGTTGATCTGGTTTTCCGTCAAGGCGATTTGGCGTTCAAGCTCGGGAATGGTGGCAGCGGTTGACGCCATGGCCGCTTCCGCGCGGTCGGTTTCAAGCTTGGAAGCAACCCCGCCCTGCAGTCTTTGCGTGAAGAGCTTCAAGCTCACTCCAAATGACTCGGTGCTCCGTTTGGCGATATCAAGTTGAAGTTCCAAGGCCAGGAGTTGGAAGTAGTCCGAGGCGACATCGCTCACCAGGGAAAGCATCACTCCCCGCTTCGCCTGCTCGGTGCCCAGGTATTGGGCCAGGGCCGCTTCGTTCAGGCGCCGGATGCGACCCCAGACGTCGGCTTCCCATGCGGCATTCACCACCGCCACAAAGGAACCGCGCGTAACCCCTCCGCGGTCCAGGGGGCCTCCTGCGAACTCGTTTCGGCCGCCGCTAATCTCGGCTTGATAGTTCACCGCCGGTAAGAACTGGGACCGCGCCTGGGCTTGAATCTGCCGCGCCTCCTGAATACGGGTAACCGCAACACGCATGTCGTAGTTGTTGGCCAGAGCAGTCTGAATGAGGCTCTTGAGGGTGTCGTCCTTGAAAACCTCCCACCATGGCTGATCGGCAAATGAAGCTTGTTGATCCGCGCCTTCTCCTCCTCGAAAGGCAGGAGGAGCATCTATTTTGGGCCGCTTGTAGTTGGGGCCGACCAGGCAACCGGGCAAAAAGAAAACCAGCGGCAGAAGGAAGAGGAGCCGAGCCAACCGATTCCTGCCTCCCCCAGACTTCAGATTCATCCGGTCCGGCTCCAGAAAGGCAGAGGCACGAGGCATTGATAAGACCATATCGCTCATGATGGAGTTTCTCTTGGTCATTTCTCGAGGTTACTTTCGGGCTTGGGCGCTTCGTGTTTGCCCCCGGCCAGCCTTTCGACCATGTAGAAGAGGGCAGGAATGATAAAGATCGCGATGGCGCTGGCGGCCGACATACCCCCGATCACGGCGCTCCCCATGACCTGCCGGGAGATCGCACCTGCTCCCGTCGCTCTCCAGAGCGGCACGCAGCCAAGAATAAATGCAAAGGAAGTCATCAGGATTGGTCGCAGGCGGAGCTTGGCGCCTTCCAAAGTGGCGTCGATCAAGGGCCTGCCTTTCTCGTATTCCAACTTGGCAAACTCCACAATCAGAATGGCGTTTTTCGCTGCCAGACCAATGAGCATGATCAGGCCGATTTGGGCGTAGACGTTGGTCTCAAAAGACAGGCTTTCGAAGCGGCGGAGATACAGAATGGCAAACGCCCCAAACACCGCGACGGGGGTGCTCAACAGGACGCTGAAGGGCAGCGTCCAACTCTCGTACATCGCCGCGAGGATGAGAAAGACAAAGAGGACTGAGAATCCGAAGATCACCGAGGCCGGCACGCCCTTTTGCGCTTTCTGTTCCTGGTAGGACATACCCATGTAATCGAAGCCCATTTCTCGCGGCATCGTCTGGGCAAAGACTTCCTCGAGGGCCCTCCTGGCATCCGCGGAACTATAGCCGGTGGCGGCATTGCCATTCACCTGGGCCGCCATGTACATGTTGTAGTGCATGGTGTACTCGGGCCCCAACCGCGGTTCGATAGAGGTGATGGCAGATAGAGGGACCATCTGGCTCTGGCCATTGCGGACGTAGAAACGGCCCACATTTTCGGCCTGCGTCCGGTATTTGCCCTCGGCCTGGACATAGACCTGCCAGGTGCGCCCAAACCGGTTGAAGAAATTAATGAATGCCCCGCCCATGAACGCCTGCATGGTCTGGTATACGTCGCCGAGAGATGCGCCCTGCTTCAATACCTTGTCACGGTCCACCCGCGCATACAGTTGCGGGACAGCGGGGAGTGCCACCGTGAAGGCTCCTGAGATTTCAGGGCGTTTACGCACCTCCGCCAAAAACCTGGTTAGATTCTGGCTGAGAAATTCCACACCCTGCCCCGACCGGTCTTCCAGAACGAATTGGAAGCCGCCCGACGCGCCCACGCCGGGGATGGCGGGGGGCGGGAAGGCAACACTGACGCCGCCCGCAATGGGCCGCAGGGCGGCGCTCATCTTGGCCTTGATGGCCTCATACTGCTCGTCCGGGGCGGTGCGCTCCTTCCACTCCTTCAGGGTCACCCAGAAGAAAGCGCTGTATACGTTCTGGACCCCGCTCAACATGTTGAAGCCCATCACGGATGTCACGTGGGCGACTCCCGGTATGCCCATGATCGCTTGCTCCACCTGGGAGGAGACGGCGTCCGTGCGTTGCATGGAGGAAGCATTGGGAAGCTGTAAAATAACGTACACATAGCCCTGGTCTTCATCGGGCAGGAAGCTGGTGGGAAGCTTGCTGCCAAACCAGCCGGCCAGAAACGTGAAGCCTAGGAGCAGGATGACTGTGACTCCCAGCTTGTGAATGAGGAAACCACACCATTTCACATACCCATCTGTCGCCCGTCCAAATACCCGGTTGAACCAACGGAAGAATACTGCCAGCGGACCCCGCGACTCCTTCTTGGGCCGGAGCAGCAGGGCCCCCAGCGCGGGGCTAAGCGTGAGGGCATTGAAGGCCGAGATAACCACCGAGACCGCGATGGTGACCGCGAACTGTTGATAGAGACGTCCGGTGATGCCGGGAATGAAGGCCGTAGGTATGAACACGGCTGAAAGGACAATGGCGATGCCGATCACCGGGCCCGAAACTTCCTCCATGGCCTTAAAGGCGGCATCTTTGGGCGAAAGCCCGTGCTCAATGTGATGTTCAATCGCTTCCACCACCACAATGGCGTCATCCACCACCAACCCGATGGCCAACACCAAGCCAAAGAGGGAGAGGGTATTGATGGAGAAGCCGAGAAGGGGGAAGAGGATGAAGGTGCCGATGAGCGAGACGGGCACGGCCAGCAGAGGTATGAGAGTAGCACGCCACCCCTGGAGGAATATGAATACTACGATGATCACCAGCACAATCGCTTCCAGGAGCGTGTGCACGATCTCATTGATCCCCTCCGTTACGGGGACCGTAGTGTCAAGAGCGGTGACATAATCGAGGCCCGGGGGAAACCGCTGTTTCAGTTTCCCCATGAGTTCCCGGACTCCTTGGGCGGCCGCGACGGCGTTGGATCCGGGAAGTTGATAGACCGCAATGACCGCGGCCGGCTTGCTATCCAGGCGGCCGCGCAAACTGTACGTCTGGGCGCCGAGTTCCACCCTGGCCACATCTTTAATCCTGACGAACGACCCGTCGGAATTGGCACGGATTACGATTTGACCAAACTGTTCCTCGCTTACCAGGCGGCCCTGGGAGATGACCGCGTAAGTGTATTGCTGGCCGGGTGGCACCGGTTCGCCGCCCACCTGTCCGGAGGGATTCACGGTGTTCTGGGCATTCACCGCGCTAATGATCTCTGGGACGGTAACTTGGAGTTTCGCCAGTTGGTCGGGGTCAACCCAGATGCGCATGGCATACTGGCCGGCCCCGAACACCGAAACGCTGGCCACCCCATAGGAGCGCGTAATATTGTCATTGATGTTGATGTAGGCGTAATTGGCCAGGAACTCGGCGCTGTACCGGCCGTCAGGGGAATAGAGATCGAACAACATCAGAGGGGCTGCCGTCGATTTCTGAACGATAACACCCTGCGCGTTTACTTGCGGGGGAAGCTGGGAAGCCGCCTGCGTTTGCCGCATCTGGGTGAGAATCAGGTCGAAGTTCGGGTCGGTCTTGATGTTGAAATCCACTGTTAACCAACTCAAGCCGCTGTTCTGGTTGAGCGAGTACATGTATTCCATGTTGTCCACGCCACTCATCTTCTGTTCAATCGGCGTGGCCACGGACTGGTCTGCCGTCAGTGCGTCGGCGCCCGGGTAAGTGGCTTGGACCTGGATCTGAGGGTCCGCAATGTTGGGGAACTGTGCCGTCGGCAGACTAAACATGGCAACGGTGCCAACGATGACCATGAGAATAGAAATCACCATGGCCACGATGGGACGGTTTATAAAGAATTTGGACATGAGGTTTGGTATCCGAACCTGAGGCAGGGGTTTTGGCGCTTCCCGCGCTTACTCCTGCCCTGACATTGCCCTCTCTCGCGCGGAGGGAAAGGCACGCGGCCGCGCGAAATTCCCCTAAGAAGGGTTACTGCCTGCCGGTTTTTCCTGGAAGGGCTTCGGGTTAACGACCAACCCATCCCTGACCTTCTGCGTTCCCTCGGCGACGACCCGTTCCCCCGGTTTGAGGCCCTCGGCGACGATCCACATCGTGCCAGCCCTGGCGCCCATCTTGACCGGGCGAAGGCTGACCTTGTTGTCCTCCCCCACTACGGCAACCAGGAAGCCCCCCTGCAACTCGGTTACGGCCCGTGCCGGGATGAGCAATGCGCCCTGCAGGGTCCTTGTGACCGCGCTGATGCGGCCAAACCCTCCGGGTCGAAGCGTATTGCCGGGGTTGGCAAACTTGGCTTGAACGAGTACGGTGCCTGTCCTGACGTCCACCTCGCGGTTTACGGCGTACAGGCTACCCTTCTCGGGAAAGAGGGACCCATCGGCGAGAGTCAATTCGAAGACCAATCGGCTCTTCATCGCGTCTTCACTCCCCCCCGTCGCCCTCATGGCATTCAGGTACTCCTGTTCACTGGGAGTGAAGTTGGCAAGGATCGGGTTAACGGTAGAGACCATGGTCAGTGCAGGGGACTGCGGGCCGACGAGGTCGCCCACTTGGGCCGTGGCGATCGCCGCCACACCGTCGACCGGGGAGGCAATCGTTGTAAACCCCAGGTTCAGTTGAGCAGTGTCCACGGCCGCCCGCGCCGCCTCGATCGCCGCCTTGGCCGACTCCACCTGGGCCTTCGCGGCAAGGTTAGCCTGGACGGCATCATCCAATTCCTGCTGGCTTATCGCACTCTCCTTGGCGAGCGGCGTATAACGGGCAACATCCATCTGGGTCTTACCAAGCCTCGCCTCAGCCTGCTGGAGGTTTCCCCGCGCCTGGTCAAGATTCGCTTTGGCTTGATCCAGCACGGCCTGGAAAGGTTTGGGATCAATCTGAAAGAGTGGAGTTCCCTTCCTTACAAAACTGCCATTCTGGTAATCCTGCTGGAGCAGGTAGCCTGCCACTTGAGCTCGGATCTGCGCGTTGACGGAGCCATCCAAGGTAGCGACCCAGTCCTTGGTGACCGGCACATCGCGCTGCTCCACTTGGACCACTTCCACATCGGGAGGAGGTGGTGGCCCCGCCTGCTCCTTGGGCCCGCAACCCGCAAAGAACAGGGTGGACAATACGGTCAGAATCGCCGCCACGCGCAGACGCTCCTTGCGAGGGGCATGCCTGTCTATACGGGTGCTGTATCCCAGCCAACATTTTTGAATTGATCGCGCCATGGTCAGTTTAACCCAGCCTTTCAACGGCAAAATGGTAGGGGAATCTTCTCCCCGCAACCACTGTCAAAAGTACCAGTCAAATTGGATTCCCCTACCTTGGACGGCACAACCTTGGGTGACCCGACCTCAGAACTTGTAGCCAAGTTCGAGAACCACGGTGGGATCGGTCCAACCCAGATCAAACACATAGGTAGTGAAATGCACATTCTTGTGCGAGAAACTTACCAACACCCCTCGCTGAACGTCGAGGGGCGTCTGGTAGGCTTTGGTCTTTTGCGCCACCAGGCCGGCAGTGATCCAGTCCCGGGGTGAGTAAGTCAGTTCCGACCAACTGTAGAAAAAATCGCCCGCGGAGTTCTTGACGTCAAATACGTATTCTCCCTGGGTGGTGAGCCCGATTTTTTTATAGCCGAGCGAAGCCTCGCACCCCGGCGCCACGCCGGCTGTTCTCCCTATGACGCCGCCGATCATGGGCGTGACCTGAAGCTCTAACTTCTTCCCGTAACTGAAGTTGTAGCCGACCCATAAAGACCCTGTTTCCTGATCCTCGTAGTTGTAGCGTGCTTCCAGGTGGAGCCACCCGCGATCCGCGGTGAAGTTCGGATTTACGTAAAAACTGCGGTGAGGCACGATATAGCCATCGGCAGTGAGGGAGAATGCCCATTGCTTGGCGGAGGCTTCGGACGATCCGGCCTGCGCAGCGTTCGGCGGCTCCTGGGCGAACCCCTGGCTACCGAGGAGAAGCAGCACCGCCAATGTCCGGTAATGCGGCGTGATTCTCATCCCCCCATGACCCCTGCGAGTCCCGCGAGAGCCGCGCCCAGAAGGACCATCCACAAGCCCCATTTCCACGCGGGTCGGCCCGAGTACCGCCCCAAGGCATAGCCGGTCAGAAACAGCATCACGATCGCAACGCCGTTGGAGACTCGCAGGGCAAGCCGGGCTCCCGTTATAAAGAGGAAAGGAACTACCACAGGAAATGTGGAAAGGAAAACCAGCAGGCATACCCCTAAAGCGGCGAGCCAATCGCTCCTGGAAATGGTCACGGGAACGGGGGGATCAGGCATTTCGTTTAGCTTCCCCCGCATGACCTCAAACTCAATGGGGGAAATGACCGCCGCCAGCAGGGGGGGCAATTCGTCCGCAATGATGCGGTGAGCCTCGGCAGCGTCTTTGGCTCTCCGCAACGCGCGAAAGGCGATTAACCCATGCCCTCTTTGGGTGATAACACCGAGGAGATAAAAAACGCCATCAATGATCCCCCACGCCAGATTACAGCCTACCGCACCGACGAGCATCGTCCGAACTTCTTGTCGGCCTCCCTGGGCAACACTGATTGAGCTTGTAATGGTGAGGACCATGATGAGTCCGAATAAGATTTCGGAAAGCCTCACCATGGGGTCAAGTAAACGCTTGGACGGCTTGGGTCCTTTTTCTGACATATGATCCGTTCACCCGAAGATAAGCGATTGAGAATGAGTGGGTATTCGCCGGACCCGGCCTGAAAGCGGCTAGCGTTGACCAAGCGACCCTTCTGCAAGGTCTGGATCCCCCCAAGAAATTAAAGCCCGGGAAGTAGCCACAAGCAGAGCATGGCGACGCCGACCGGGATCAGGGCCGCCTTGAAAAGCCTCCCCGGACTGATTCCCGCGGCGCCAAAGCTCTCGCTGAGAATCGCAAAGCCGGCGGGGTTGGGGGCATTGGCGATTACCGTCAACCCTCCACCCGCAACGGCGCCGGCCACCAAGGCATATTTGAATTCCTCCGTCACATTGGGTATTTGAGCGCCAAGAAAAGT
>DATJVT010000215.1:0-7821 GCA_035501695.1 Terriglobia bacterium
GACGCGCTCTTCCCGCATGTCCCGGCGGGCAATTACTATGCGGGGTTCAAGCTCCTGCGCGAGACGGAAAACGAGAAGACGAAGGAGGAGGAAGTGCCGGAGGGAGAGCCCGAGGGGAATGACTCCGTGGGAGCCACCTCCGGATCCGGCGCGGAAGAGGCCACGGAACCCACCGCTGAAGCCGATGCGGATGGTCAGGAGGTTGCCACACCCATCCTGTATTGGTTTTTCCTTCCCCTCGCGGCGAAACCAGGGGCGAAATATCCGGACAATCTCATAGCCTGGGAGGCCACCTCCCGCTCCGGGCGCGCGACGTATTTCTTCCGGCTTGTGCCGCCCGAGCAGGCAGCGCAGTTGCAGGACCCTTCCAAGAGCGCAGCGTTGATCGAAACGGCCATACGGCAGTTGAATCGCGCCATCGTTCTGCTCAATTTCCGGCGTGAACCCATCTATCTGCCGGACGATTCCCTGCTCATCCAACCGCGCTTCCGCCGTTATGCCATCGCCTGCCGGAAGCTCCCGGAACTCGGGCGGCTGCGATCCTCCTTCCTGGGTCGCGCCATCCACACCACGCCTGCCGCCTGGCAGAAGCAATTTGAGTCCCACCTCGCCAAAGCCTGACCCTGCCACAATGCCGTCGCCTTTTATCGTCTTCGCGCTGGATAAGAGGGCGCCCCTCACATCCCCAAAATCGGGACCCGTCAACGCCATCTTTCGAGACTAATCATTGCGTCCTGTATTGCGACATCGGTGCGTAAACCACCCACTCACTGCGCCCGGGGCTCACGCGATGATGTCCTTCCATAGCACTTTGCTTCGCAATTGCCATTCAGCCGGATCGGTGCTAGGTTTGATTCGAATGGGAGCGACCATCACACCTTTTCTCGAACTCCAGACTGCGGGGTCAAAGCGGGGTTATCCACCACCGTGGAATGACGTTGGGGCAAGGCATTCGGCTTTCTAATGTCATTTGTCCGGACGGAAGGGGATCCTGATGCAAAGCGTTTGGGTTCTTCAACACGCACCCTGCGAAACTCTGGGTACCATAGAAAGCCTGCTCCAGGGCTGCCAGATCGACTTTAGCTATATCAAAACCCATGCGGGCGAAGGTGTGCCGCTGGAAATGGCCGGCAAGGCAGGCTTGATCGTCATGGGCGGACCGATGGGGGTATATGAGCAGGCCCGGTATCCCTTCCTGCGCGACGAACTGCGCCTGATCGAATCAGCCTTGACCAAGGAGCAGCCGATACTGGGGATCTGTCTCGGCAGCCAGTTGCTCGCCGCCGCGCTGGGCGCAGAGGTTAAGCAAGGCGAGAAGAAAGAACTGGGCTGGCACCCCGTGTCGCTATCGGCGGCTGCCACCCAGGACCAACTTTTCGAGGGAGTCCCGCCCGAGTTTTGTGCCTTCCATTGGCACGGTGATGTGTTCTCCCTTCCGGATCAAGCCCTCGGCCTTGCCGCGTCGAGGCAAACCCCTTGCCAGGCATTCCGATATGGCAAGAACGCATACGGGATCCTCTTCCATTTGGAAGTGACGCAGGGACACATCATTCAGATGCTCTCCGAGTTTGGGGAAGAACTGCGAGCTACCGGCGGCGATGCGGGGGAGATCGAAAAAGAAAGCCTCCAGCATTTGGCGGCCTTGCAGCCGATTGCCGACCACGTATTTGGCCGCTGGGCAGCGATGGTTGGGGAAGCGAGAAAATAGGAGGGAGAAGGTAGAAGCTGGAAGACGGTAGCCTGAAGCCGGATTACAAAAATGGGAGCGCGGACGCACCTTTCTAACTCCCAGCTTGTGACTCCTGCCTCATGATACCTGCATTCGCTCTTTCATCCCGGCTTAATTCAGCTCAAGACTGATGTCCTACTGCGCCTTCTTGGGGGGGGGCGCGGCCATACGCTGCCGCAAAGACTCCAGCGCTTCCGGCGCCCGCTTGGCCATCCATTTCTCGTATTTCTCGGCCAGCGCCTCCAGGTTTTTCCACGTCATGGGATTCTTGTTCTTCTCCCGTAGCGTGGGCGCCACGTTCTTCACCTTGTCCCACACAATCCAAAACTCCCCCGTGTTCTCGAAAAAGAGGTCCTCGTTAATGAGCCCTTGGTTCACCAGCGAGGCCGCCATATCCCAATAGGTGACCGTCATACGAAACAGCGCGCTCTTGTCCGAACCGAAGGGCGCCGCCGCCTGGTATTCCTCAAATGACTTCGCCTGGAACTCGCGGAGGAGCCACTCGCGCCCCTGCCGCAGTTTGGCTTCGCGCCGAAGATCGTAAAGGCGCAACAACAATTCCGCATCGTAATTGTCCGGATGCTCTTTTTTCACAAGTTCCTCCTGCCATGCTGGGGGATGGATCATCCTCTGGGACCAGCTACCCGATGGCGCTCTCCCGCCCCATTCATGCCCGCTAGGCACCCATCATCTTACCATGCAGAACAAAACCGCGAAGCCTGCCACCGTTATGCCGCCGCATCCGGAGGAATCAGCTCCGCCAGCAGCGCCAGCACATGTCGGGCGATGGTGTCCCGCACCTCGCGGAAAGTCTCTATCCCGCAATTGAAGGGGTCAGGGATATCCCAATCCACCATTCGCCCGTTGAACTCCGAGGGCAGGGGCCGGTCAACTTCCTTCCCCATCCTGACCACCACATCCATTCCCGCCACCGCCACATCCTTCAGGCTTTTGGAGAACTGCCCGTCCAGGGAGATTCCTTCTGCTTTCATCGCGGCGTAAGTATCCTTGACAATCGAGCCGAGAGGATATAGTCCCGCACTGTAGGCTTTCACCCGGCCCCGGCCATAGTGGTTTGCATACGCCTCCGCCATCTGGCTCCGGCAGGCATTGCCGATGCACACGAACAAGATCATGCGAGGAACCGCAGAGGATTGAAGCATTTCCACGCTCCCGGACGGATCGAACCTGGATAATCGAACCCGGGAAATTGGCTCTGGGAAATCGAGATTCGAAAATCGGAGGATCAGGCGGCGCGCCTTGAGATCTGAGCTTCGGGTTTCGATGCTCGAGTTTCGATGTTCCGACTCATATTAAGTTTCGACCAAGCATGCCGACGAAGTAGCGATGCACCGTTGGATCGTTCGTTAACTCGGGATGAAACGTTCCGGCCAGGATACTCCCCTGTTCCACCAGGACGGGCAACCCCCCGCACCGGCCCAGGACGCGCACGCCCTCGCCCACGCGCCGGATGATGGGGGCGCGAATAAATACCATCTCCACGGGATGGTCGGCAAGTTCGGGGCACTCACCCGCCCGCACCGAACTGTCAATCTGGCGCCCATAGGCGTTGCGCTCAACCGTAATGTCAATCAGGCCCAGCTTTTCCTGAGAAGGGTTCAGAACCTCTTTCGCCAGCAGGATCGCCCCGGCGCAGGTCCCGTAAACCGGCTTCCCCTCCCCGGCAAAACCCTTGATGGCTGCACCCATGCCTTCGTTGACGAAGAATTTCAGCATGGTCGTGCTCTCGCCGCCCGGCATGATGAGCCCGCCCACCGCACTAAGGTCCGAAGCATGCTTGACCAGTTTCCACGGCGCAGCGATGGAGTCCAGCATCTTCGCGTGCATGGCAAAGTCGCCCTGAATAGCGAGAATGCCGACCGGTTTCGACCCATTGTTCATATGGACTACGCCCATGGTTTTTAACTGTCAACTGTCGACTGTCAACTGTTAACCGCCTTCTCTACCACCCCCGAGTCTGCAACAACTCCTTGGGGTCCATCTTCTGCACGTCCAGGCCCTTCATGGCCTCGCCGACTTCCGCGGAGCACTCGGCCACCACCTGCGGTTCGTTGTAGTGAGTGGTAGCGCGGACGATGGCCTTGGCGCGCTGGGCCGGGTCCGTAGACTTGAAGATGCCCGAACCCACGAACACCGCCTCCGCCCCCAGTTGCATCACCAGGGAAGCATCGGCCGGGGTGGCGATCCCGCCGGCGGAAAAGTTCGGCACCGGCAGCTTGCCGTTCTGGCTGACCCATTTCACCAGGTCATAGGGGGACCCGAGTTCCTTGGCCTTGTGCATCAATTCTTCTTCGCGCAGCGTGGTAAGCTGGCGAATCTCGCTGGTGATGGCACGCATGTGGCGCACCGCCTCGACAATGTTGCCCGAGCCCGCTTCTCCCTTGGTGCGAATCATCGCCGCGCCTTCGCCAATCCGCCGCAGGGCCTCGCCCAGATTGCGCGCCCCGCACACAAACGGCACCTTGTACCCCCACTTGCTGATGTGATGTTCCTCGTCGGCCGGGGTCAGCACCTCGCTTTCATCGATGTAATCCACACCCACGGCTTCCAGCACCTGGGCCTCGGCAAAGTGGCCGATCCGCGCCTTGGCCATCACCGGAATGGTCACCGTATCCATGATCTCCTTGATGATCTTGATGGACGCCATGCGCGCCACGCCGCCTTCCTTGCGGATGTCCGCCGGCACGCGTTCCAGCGCCATGACGGCGCAGGCGCCCGCCTCCTCGGCAATCCGGGCCTGCTCGGCGGTGGTGACATCCATGATGACACCGCCCTTCAGCATTTCCGCCAGACCGACTTTCAGTTTCATTGGTTGATCATATTCCCACATGGTAGAACTCCTTCTCAGATTGAAGATTCCTTGGACACAGCCTGCCGGGACTTTAAGTCCTCGGGACGCAACTCGCCATCCAGCTCCGCTCCCAGGCGGGTAATGATGCCTGGCAACGCCTGAATATCCGCCAGCGAAGTCCGGAAGTTCACAATGCAGGCGCGCAACACAAAAGATCCCCGGATGACCGCATTGGTCAGAAAGGCCTCACCGCTCTTCTGCAAGCGCTCCAGTAATTTGCTGTTGAGCTGGTTCAGGTATTCTTCCACTTTCTCGTCGCCAGGCTGAAGGTCGCGCGGCACGTAGCGGAAAGTTGCGATACTCAACCCCTGCCGAAAGGCCTGCAACTCCGGGTGGGCATCCGCGAGCTCGTATAGAGTCTTCGCCAGACGAATGTCATCGCCAATCATCCGCGCGTAACCTTCGCGCCCCACCTGGCGAATCGCCAGCCAGATTTTCAGGGCGCGGAAGCCGCGGGAATTTTCCGGGCCGCACTCGAAGTAGTTGACCGCTTCTTCCGCCTCCTGCAGCGATTTGTAGTAGGGAGGACGGTAGGGCGTGAAGGCATCGCGCAGGGCGTTGCGATCGCGCACCAGGGTGCATCCGGCCTCCAGCGGCGCATAGAGCCATTTATGGGGATCCACCGCCACGGAATCGGCTTCGCGCATGCCCCGCAAGTCCGGCGGCGCATCCGGGGCCATTCCCGCGAATCCGCCGTAAGCGCCATCCACGTGGAACCACAGCCCTTGATCGCGCGCGATGGCGGCAATTTCAAACAGGGGATCCACGGCGCCCGTGCTGACGGTTCCCGCGGTGCCGATCACCATAAACGGCAAGTCGCCCTTGGCCCGGTCGGCTTCAATCTTTCTGCCCAATTCGGCCGTGTTAATCCGCTGGTCTGAGTTGGCGGGAATCCAGGCGATCGAATCCAGCCCCAGACCGAACAGGTCAACTGCTTTGTGAATCCAGGTATGCGTTTCGGTGGAGACATAGACCCGCAGCTTCCGGGCGCCCGCTCCCGCCAGGCCGTGCGCGCGCGCATCCCAGGCAACTTTGGCTTTCCGGGCCGCCAGGAATCCTACGAAGTTGGCCATCGTCCCGCCGGTCACCAGCACCCCGCCGGCCTCGGGCGGGTAGCCGATCATTTCGGCGATCCAACGGATGGTCTGCGCTTCGATCTCGCTCGCCATGGGAGATAGGATCCATCCTCCCACGTTGGGATTGATGGCGGCGGCCAGCAATTCTCCCAGCGTTCCCACCGGAGCGGCGGGTGACGTGATGAACCCCATGAAACGTGGATGGCCATTGAACAGGGAGTGGTCCACCAGCAGGCGCACCGCTTCGTCCAGCAACAACTCGGGAGCAGTTCCCTGTTCGGGCAAAGATGCATTCCCCAGAGCGGCGCGGATTTCGAGGGGTGATTCGTCCGGGCTCACCTTTCGATGGGGCAACGAGCCCAGGAATTCCGCCACCTGATCGACCAACCGATAACCCAGGCGGCGGAATTCCTCCGGGGTCATCTCTAAGGGCGAATTTCTCGCCGGCGCGATTTGAGTGTGTTCGAATGGTTCCATGTTATCCCCACCCTGTGAACAGCGTGCTACCACAATGTGCGAAGCGGTTTGGGGTGCGGTAGCAGCAGCTACCGCCTTACGCCTCCAGTCAATACTGCCAGGGCATCCCGCGCGGAGATTAAAAGGCGGTAGCTGCTGCTACAGCACTCCCAAGATCACACCAGCGCCACACCCGCGCCCACCGGCGGACGAGGCCTTCCCCGCTTCGCCCGGCGCATCTCGGCCTTCACCAAATCGCCCAAGATCGCGGCGCCCTTCTCGATCTTATCATCAGGAAGAGCCGTGTAACACAAGCGGAAAGCGTTGTGGCGGGGATTTTGAAAATAGAAATATCGTGCCGGGGCGAAAAGCACCCGCCGCTCGCGGGCCTTCACCAGAAGTTCCGCGGCATCGAGAAATTCAGGGAGTTCGACCCAAACTGACATGCCGCCCTCCGGATAGGGGACGCGTGCCTCCGGCGGAAAATGCCGCTCAATGGCGCGTCGCAGGACGTCCTGTCTGTGGGCGTACACCTTGCAACTCTTGCGGATCCACTTATCCAGCCAGCCGCGCGCGCCCAGTTCCTGCACCACCGCCTGGCCCAGCAGGTTGGTGTGCAGATCGGCGCGCTGCTTGGCCCATCGCAACCGCTCAATCACCGGACGCGATGCCACCAGCCAACCCACTCGCAGGCCAGGAAATCCGACCTTGGAGAAACTGTTCAGGTAGATAACCAACCCCGCCGGGTCAAGGGCTTTGAGGGGCGGGGTCTGACGGCCGCGGAAGCGCAGCACACCATAGACATCGTCCTCGACAATGGGAACCTGGAACCGCTGGGCAAGTTCCAGCAACTTCTGGCGGGATTCAAGCGGCATACTGAAGCCGGTGGGGTTTTGAAAATTCGGACTACAGAAAATCAGCTTGACGTGCGTCTGCTCCAACGCGGACTGGAGCGCGCCGAGGTCCATACCGTCGCGAGTTACGGGAATCCCGATCAGGCGCACCCCCGGCGCTTCGAACACATTCCAGAGACCCGTGTAGGTGGGATTTTCGCACACCACCGTGTCACCCGTGGTAATCAGCGCGCGGCGCAACAGGTCGAGCGATTGCTGGCAACCGTGGGTCACCAGGATTTCGTCGAGGTCCACGGAAATCCCGTCACGCCGCAGGCGGTTTTGCAGATAAGCCTTAAGAGGCTGATACCCGCCCGTGGAACCGTACTGCACCAGGCGGGCACCCTCGCGCCGCAGGACGGCGTCCGCAGCCCGCCGCACCAGGTCCGGAGAAGTCAATTCCTCCGCCCCATGCGCGGCCGCAAAGGAGATGACTCCTTCCTCCACCGCGCTCGCCATCAAGCGCCCCAAGGAATCATCGCGAGGCTCATCGGGAAAGAAACTCTCCCAGAAGAGCTCGTGCGAGGGGGCGCGCGCCGGACCGCACGAGGCGCGCAGCGTCTCCCCCAGCGGCGTCACGAAGGTCCCCCGCCCCACCGTCCCCTGGATCAGCCCTTCGGATTCCAGGTCCGCGTAAGCGTTGCCCACCGTGGTGCGATGCACTCCCAACTGGTGGGCAAGGTCGCGGCTGGGGTCCAGGCGGTCGCCGGGCTTCAACCCCCCGCTCAGAATGCGCTCGCGCAGTTGATCGCGAATCTGCAAGTAGAGCGGTTTGCGTATTGTCGAATCCAGCTT
>DATJVT010000216.1:0-7444 GCA_035501695.1 Terriglobia bacterium
TGGGCGGGGTCGGTCATGGTCAGGTATCCGGCCAGCATGGTGCGTGTCCCATTAAAGTATACCGCCACGCTGCCGTCGGAGAAGTCCGGCGCCACACTCCCCGCCAGCGCGATCAACAGTGCCTGAAGATCAATGCTGAGTTTTTCCTGGGGCTGAATGCTCTTGGCAGGGGCTAAGAGTGCCTGGCCCGAGCGGCTGTGCAGCGCCACGGTGAAACTGAACGCCTGAGGCGACGCACTGATAACCGAAGGGAGTGGTGATGCCCCATACTGACGTGGCACGGGAATCTCCGATCGCTGGAGTCCGATGGTCCGATTTGATCGGACCCGAAATCGGACCTGCCCGTGATGGCCAAATGGCCATGGTAAGAACCTGCGGCGAGCGCCGCACCCCTGCATGGCCAAGATCGCCATGCCACGGACGTCGCGGCCAGGAAGGCCATGCCGCCAATGCCGGAAGCGAACTTCTGGTTCCCAAAGCGGCAGCTTTTGGACTGCGGTCGCGACGGAGGCGGAGGGGGACCTCGTTTCCTCTTTTCCAGGACCCCCTTTCACGGTTCTGGGGCCTCTCTCGAGGGCCGTAGAGAGGGAAGTCGGCCCGCGAACTTCCGCAGAACAGGCGCCTTTCCACAGGACCTTCTCTCGGCCCCCGCGCGCGCTCTTCGATACGAGAGTACTGCACCTGGCCACCCGGAATGTCAACCGAATTTAGGGCAGGAGGGCCAAAACGCCTGAAAGTCATTCGGAAATCAGGTTTGTCCCCTGGAGGTTCCTGCCGGATTGCCGGTTGCCCCGGGTCCGGGGGGCATGACAATTTGGCGCTGAAAGAAACGGACAAATTGGCGGGGTCTGGTCCTGTGGTGCCACATGGCGCTCCACCGCGCGCCAAGCCACCTCCTTTTTCATACGCCCCCAGCCTGCGATCAGCCGCATGCGGCGCCGCTCCGAAGCGCGTCCGCTTCTTGGATACACTACTGCCCAATCTTCCGGGTTCATGGACATGCCAACACCCGTCGTGTTAAAGCCGCGGAATAATGAAAAGCCGCAGAGTCTCTAGAAGACGAGGCTCTGCTATGCCGACTCTGCGCTGCGCCTGCAACCCGTATCCCGTTTCCCGCTTCCGGCCTACTGTCTACTGACTTCCGCCTTCTCGGGGGCCGTCGCCAGGACGACGATATCCACGCGGCGGTTCTGGGCTCGGCCCTCGGTGGTCTGGTTCGCCGCCACGGGGTGATACTCCGCGTACCCGGCCGCGGAGAGCCGCGTGGCGGGGAATTCATAATGAGTAATAAACAGCCGGATCATCTCCGTGGCCCGGGCCGTGGAGAGTTCCCAGTTGGAGGCAAAGCGCGAGTTGTGGATGGGAACGTTGTCGGTGTGACCTTCGATGCGAATGTCGTTGGGCTGCGCGCTTAGCATCCCGGCAATGCGCCGCACCGCATCTTCCGAGGCGGGGCGAAGCTCAGCCGATCCGCTGTCGAAAAAGCCAATCTCCCTAAGGCTGATCACCAGCCCTTCCCGGGTCGCCTTCAGTACCACCTCATGCCGCTGGAGTTCCGGCGCCAGGGCCCCGCTCAGTTGCTTTTCGAGCGCCGCAAGGTCCCTGGGGGGAGAGGGGGAGGGCATCATCTTCTCGAAAGGCGAATCCATGCGACTCTGGCCTGACATCCCTTTGGCGTTTTCAATAAGCTGGATGTTCTCCGCCGGCAGCGGATCGGCGGTGACCATGGGCGCGCGCGAGTTGGCATTCTGGAAGATGCCCATCTGCTGGAACGCCTCCTGCATCGCGGTGGCGATCTTCCCCACCTTCCTCTTATCCACCTGAGAGGAGGAGAAGAGCACAACGAAGAAGGCGAAGAGAAGGGTGATGAAGTCGGCGTAGGAAACCAGCCAGCGCTCGTGATTGGCATGCGCCACGGCCTTTTTCCGGCGGCTCATGAGGAGGCCTCCTGCGATTCGGGCGGGGCGGGCGCTTCCGCCAGGAAGCCTTGCAGCTTGGTCTCGACCATACGGGGGTTCAGCCCTTCCAGGATCGAGATCACGCCCTCCAGCATCATTTCGCGCATCTGCTGCTCGATGCGGAGGCGGATTTTGAGCTTGCCGGCGGAGGGAAGAAAGAGCAGGTTGGCGGCCCCCACGCCGTAAATGGTGGCGACGAACGCCACCGCAATGCCGCGTCCCACTTCGTCGATGTTGTCGAGGTGCTGCATCACCTGGATGAGGCCCAAAACCGCACCGATAATGCCGATCGTGGGGGAGAATCCGCCCGCCGCTTCGAAGACCTGCGGGATGCGCTCCTCGTGCTCGGACTGGTTCTCCAGTTCGAGCTCCATCATCTTGCGCAGCTCCTGCGGTTCGGTGCCGTCCACCGCCAGCATCAGGGATTTGCGCAGGAAAGGTTCCTGGATGTTATCGAGCTCGCGGTCGAGGGAAACAATGCCCTCCTTGCGCGCCTTGTGAGCAAAGCCGACGATTTCTTTGATGAGGTCCTGCGGGTTGCCCTGCGGGACGAAAAAGACTTGGCCCAGCCGCTTGACGCCAGTTAGCACGATGGAGAGGGGAAACTGCAACATCACGGCTCCGATGGTGCCGCCAAAGACGATCATGGCGGCAGTGGGTTGGATGATTTGGGCAAGCCGGCCGCCCTCCAGAAGCAGGCCGGCCAGAATCCCTCCCACCGCGATCAGCAATCCGCCCCAACTGCTCTTGTCCAAGTTCATTACCCTTTACGCATCGTCTGGCGGCGCACTTCAATCCTCCGGGTCGGCCGTGTCCCCACGCTTCGCAGGCCGTTCCCCGGTATTCGCAACCGGCGCCCCGGCCACCCTCGGCACGCGCAGGCTCCGGCGATAGTCGACGATCCGGTTGATGACCTCTTCGGCGGTTTCCAGGACCACGATCTTCTCGCCGGTGACTAGAGTGATGACCGTGTCCGGCGCGTTCTCGATGAACTCGATGAGCTCCGAATTGACCACCAGGGAGCGGTTGTTGAGCCGGGTTAATCGAATCATAACCTGCCTGTCCCTGCCGCAGGAGGCTCGCGAACATGCTCGCTGGCCAGGTTGCTTCAGGTAGCGCTCGGGAGAGCAAGGACCCGCGTGGGTCCACCCGAGGTTGACACCGTATCAAAGGGGTTTATCGGCAATTCGTCGCAAGGCTTTCGGGGGAGATGCGACTTCGGGCAATTCGCCCCAGCCGCCGGAGCCTTGCAGCAGGTTCGGGCATATTGACTGTTTTGGCTCGGGGCTGTCTCAGGATGGCAGCCCGCCCACGGGCGGTCATCCTGGCGCAGGTGCGCGGTTGGTCACGTTGTTTTGGAGTAGTCCCGGTTACAATTCCATTCGATCGAAGGGCTTAGTGGTTTACCAGATTTGAAAGGCGCTCACAGGCGTTGCGGTAGGCGGGGTAGCTGCGGCAAATCTGCTTTGGGACCGACGACGCAGTTCATGCTGTCCGACAAATCAATCAGCAGATAGACCAGGCCCTCCTGCTTAGATCAATTGGCCGGCCTCCGATCGCCGGCTTTCCCTTCACTAAACGAATAATGTCATCTGCTAACTGCTCTCAGGCCGCGGGCCGATTGACGTCGGCCGGGTCAATCTTCTTCACCTGGTAGGCGGCGATTTGACCGGCGCTCATGATCCATTCGAGGATCTCCACAAGGATTTGTTCCTGGCCAGCGCGCACATCGAAGGTTTTCTTCAACGTGAGCTCGACTTCATAGCGCCCAGCCTTCAATTTGTCATGCAGTTCGTCATAGAGCTTGCTGCGGATGTCTTCCATAGTCGTGCACCCTCGTTCAGAAGTCTGAAACAAGCGGATGCGGCAGGCGCCACCCGAAACAGGGACAGCAGTTCAAATCATGGGAATGGGTTTGCCGGCGGGCAGGGCGGGCCTTCATGGGCGTGTTTGTTACTCTCCTTCAGGGATGGATTCCAACAGAAGGACTGCGGCAGATTCCCTGGCAACAAACTGCTGAGTGGGGTTTATCAAGGAACGTCGTTGTTTGCCATAGGACGAAAGTGCCAGCTCGCAGCGCGACCGCCGCCTTTGCGGTTCGCTGCATTAAAGCTTGGGGCAGGCTTCACTCTGTTTGGCGCGTCTCCTCTGCTAGAATATTTGCCGTGCCGGAAACCACATCCAAGCTGGGCCAGACGCTGGCGAAGGTTCCCATCTTTTCCGGGCTCTCGGAAAGTGAACTGGGGTTCCTGACCCAGCGCGCCGTTTCCCGCCAATATACCGCGGGTGAGATGATCTTTGGCGAAGGCGACGCCTGCGCCGGGCTCTTTGTGGTGGAGGCCGGCCACGTCCGCATCTTCAAAAGCTCCGCCGGCGGGCGCGAGCAGGTCCTCAGCATCGATGGGCCGGGCAGCTCCATCGCTGAGGTGCCCGTCTTTGACGGAGGCGCATACCCGGCGTCGGCGATCGCGGTGGACGACGTAACACTTCTCTTCGTGAGCAGGCAGGATTTTCAGGCGGTCTGCCTTGCCCACCCCCAGGTCCCTCTCAAGGTCTTGCGGGTCGTCGGCGCGCGCTTGCGCAAATTGGTGGGAATCATCGAAGAACTATCCTTCACCACGGTGCGCCACCGGTTGGCCGCGCATCTTTTGCGCCTCGCGCAGAAATCCGGCAAGCGCTCTGCCGCGGGAGTGGAGGTCGCACTTCCCACCACCAACCAGGAACTGGCCGCCCAAATCGGCACGGTCCGCGAACTGGTTTCCCGCAACCTCTCCCGCCTGCAAGCGGAAGGAATGCTGAAGATCGACGGGCGCAACGTTCTCATCCGGAACCTGAAGGCTCTGGAAGACGAGAACCTCTCGGAAGAAAAGTGAAAACCGGCGGCCCGCAGCGCGTCAGGCTGCGAAAAGAATGGGGCTTCCGGTCAGAAGGTACTTGAGACAGGGCGACGGATCTTTAAATTAAGCGATGAGTGTGCAGATGGGCCGCCAGGGAGCTCTCGGATTGGTCTGTGGCACGGCGTGCCTGGCGGTGTCGTTTGCCGTTTGGCCGCAGGGACGCGCTCCCCAGCAGTGGCCTATGGCCACGCGCGAGCGCGTCCGCGGCGCAAGTTGGTGGCCCACCCAGAGCACACCACCACGCGAAGAGTATTTGGGACCAGCGGCGTGCGCCGGGTGTCACCCCTCGGAAGCCTCCGTGCAGCCCACCACCTCCATGGCCAAGGCGGGCGCGACGGCCGCCAACTTGCAGGCCTTTAAGGCGCACGAGCGGCTGAGCTTCCAGTTTGGTCCTTACGCCTACGACCTGACACGCGCCGACGGCCGGAGCGTCTTCTCCGTGCGCGAGGGCGCGCGCACCCTTTCGACCGACCTGGGGTGGGCCTTCGGGGAAGGGGAAGTGGGTGAAACTTACGTCTACGAACGCAGGGGAAGTTACTACGAGGGCCGCCTGAGTTACTTTTCGGCTATCAAGGCGCTGGACATCACGCCGGGTCATTCTCGCGCCCCTTCCTCCGGCCTGGAGGAAGCCCTGGGCCGGCGGATGGATGCCGATGAGACCCACCTTTGTTTCGGCTGCCACACCACGGCTTCCTCCGCCGGGGGCACGTTTGAGCCGCAGCATCTCATCCCCGGGGTCACCTGCGAAGCCTGTCACGGGCCCGGCGCGAAGCACGTGGCGGCGATGAAAGCGGGAAGGCTGGCGGAGGGCCGGGCGCACGCCCTGAATCCCGCCAAACTCGATCCCGTGCCTTCCGTGGACTTCTGCGGCGCCTGCCATCGCGCCTGGGCAGACGTGATGGAGAGCGGCATGGAGGGCATCGCCACGGTGCGCTTTCAGCCCTACCGGCTGGAACTCAGCCGCTGCTGGGGAAAGGGAGATGCCCGGCTCACCTGCATAGCCTGCCACGATCCGCACCTGCCATTGGTGCGCGACGCGGCGTCCTACGACAGCCGCTGCCTCCGCTGCCACGCGGCCAAGGGTTCCCCCGCCGGTGGCGGTCCTCCGGGCGCCGCCTGCCCGCGGGGAACGAAGGACTGCGCCACCTGCCACATGCCCAAATATGAAGTCCCGGGCACTCACACCCGGTTCACCGACCACCGGATTCGCGTGGTCCAGGCGAACACACCCTACTCCGATTAGAGGATTGGCGAAGTAACGAAACTCAACCCGAACTCGGAAATAACGCTCGACAGGCTAACGCAGCGCGGCAAAGCCAAGCTTAATGAGATCTCGCCAGGTCAATGAGAGCGTTGTGCTGTTTCAGTTCAGCAAAATCTTGAAAGCATAAGCGAACGCTCCGGGTTTCTCCGGGGGCAAACCGATCCGCAGGCCATCCTCGCCGTGTTGCCAGGTGAGCTTCGCATCGCTACCCAACAGCGATATGTGGGCAATTTCACCTTTCGCCAGGAGCTGTTTCTTGGTGTTCAGTGAATTGATCAGCAGGTCGGGCGTACCCGGCCAGTCGAGGGCGATAGCGTAAAGGGTCTTCCATCGAGTCGTGAAGCGGATATCCTGCGCGACGAAATCAGGAATCTTTTCTTCTCCGAACATCCCCGCCTTTACCTGCGTGGGACCCTCTCCAAACACCTTCCAGGGCCGCGTGCCATAAATCGCTTCGCCATTCACATCCAGCCAATGGCCGATGGCGAGCAATCGTTCCACCACGGCGGCGGGGATCACCCCCTCAGCCGTTGGGGTTATATCCAGTAAGAGATTGCCATTCTTGCTGACGATATCCACCAACTCATCCACGATCCGGTCCGCGGACTTGTAGTGGGGATTCTGGACGTGGCACCAGGAATTCCAATCGATGGCGTCGTCGGTGAGCCACTTGAAGGACGGCGTTTCGCTCAGCCTGCCGCGTTCGATATCGAGTAGTCCCACGCCCGGCGGCAAATCCTTTTCCTTGTAGGTGACGGTGACCTCCTCACCCCATCGCTCAGCCTGGTTGTAATAATAAGCGAAGAGTTCCGTGAGGCGGGATTCGTCAATGATGTTCAATCGACTGTCAAAGTAGATGAGGCTGGGATGGTATTTGTCGACGACTTCCTTGACCTTGGCCGCCCACGTAGCCTGGAATTCCGGCGTGGGGGGCGCCAGCGTCGACCAGGGCTTCGCGAAATCAAAAGGACTTCCCGGCGCCGGCGGCCCGTAGAGTCCCGCATATTTAGGGTCGGAGGCGTCCACCGACTTGTCCACAGTGGGATACCATCCCCACAGCCATTGGTGGTGGAAGGTTGATATGAATCGCATCCCCTGATTGCGAAGGGCCCGGCTCATTTCCCCGACCACGTCACGGCACGGACCCATCCGCGCGGCGTTCCATTGGTTCACCTGCGAGTCCCACATTGAGAATCCGTCGGCGTGTTCCGTCACCGGACCTGCAAACTTCGCCCCGGTCTTGCGAAACAAGTCCGCCCATTCATCCGGATTGAACTTCTCGGCCCGAAACAACGGAATAAAGTCTTTGTAGCCGAACTTTGAAG
>DATJVT010000217.1:0-6128 GCA_035501695.1 Terriglobia bacterium
CACACCCCACCGCCGTAGCGGCAAATATATCTCGCCACCGAGCGGCGCGAACCGCCGCCGGAGCGGTGGCGGATGGATAGCCTTCAGACCCAGATTATCCTTGACGACAGGGGTACTCGCGCTAGAATGACCTGCCGAGCCCCGGGCGCCTGGCGCCCGGCAGCCAAAACGCATTCCCCACTTCGGAGGTAACACACCGTCATGAACCCTTCCCTCAAAGACTCCGCCACCCGCCGCGAATTTATGAAGACCACCGGAAGAATCGCCGCCGTCTCGGCGCTGGCCAACGTCGCCATTCCGGCCGTACACGCCGCCGGCAGCGACATGATCCAGATTGCCCTGATCGGCTGCGGCGGGCGCGGCACCGGCGCCGCGGCCAACGCGCTCGCAGTGAAGCGCGGTCCCATCAAGCTCGTCGCCCTGGCCGATATTTTCCCCGAGCGGCTGAACAAATCGCGGGACACGTTGCAGCAGAAGTTCGCGAGCCAGATGGACGTGCCCCAGGACCGCCAGTTTCTCGGCTTCGACGCCTACCAGAAAGCCATGGATTGCCTGAAGCCCGGCGACATCGCCATCTTCGCCACGCCTCCCGCCTTCCGCTGGGTGCATTTTACCTACGCCATCCAGAAGGGCCTGAACGTCTTCATGGAGAAGCCGGTGACGGTGGATGGTCCCACCAGCAAGCGCATGTTCAAGCTGGCGCAGGATGCTTCCGACAAGAACCTGAAGGTCGCGGTGGGACTGATGTCGCGCCACAGCCGGGCGCTCCAGGAACTGGCCAAGCGCATCCACGAGGGCAAGCTCGGCCAGATCGTCCTCCAGCGGGGTTACCGGATGCACGGGCCGGTGGGATACTTCTCTTCCCTTCCCAAGCCGGCCGGCATCAGCGACCTGCTCTACCAGGTGCAGCGCTTCCACAGCTTCATCTGGGCGAGCGGGGGCTGCTACAACGATTTCTATATCCACATCATCGACCACATGGGATGGATGAAGAATTCGTGGCCGGTGAAGGCGCAGGCGCTGGGCGGCCGACATTACAAGCTTAGCCCGGAAGGCGTCGCCTACGTGGACCAGAATTTCGATACCTACGGTGTGGAGTACACCTATTCCGACGGCACCCAGTTCTACTTCGACGGGCGCACCATGGCCGGGTGCGATGAAATCTATATGAGCGCCCTGCACGGCACCAAGGGCATGGCGATCGCGTCCAAACACGGCGATTGCGGCCTGCCCTCCAGCATGTATAAGGGGCAGTCGCCGACTTCGACCCCGATCTGGGAATCCAAGACCAGCCCGGAGGAGCAGAGCCCGTATCAGAACGAATGGAACGATCTGGTGGACGCCGTCCGCGACGACAAGCCGTATAATGAGGCCAAACGCGGCGTCGAGGCCAGCCTGGTTTCAAACATGGGCCGCATGGCCGCCCACACGGGCCGGGTGATCACCTACGACGAAATGCTGAACTGCGATCACGAAATGGCGCCGGACGTCGACAAGTTCACCATGGACTCCCCCGCCCCGCTGGTGGCGGATGCCAACGGCCGCTATCCCGTGCCCCAGCCGGGCATCGTGACCAAGCGGGAGTACTGACGGCCGCGCGGGAAGGCCCGGCTTGAAGACACGGGGGGCGTTGGCGGGTCCATCATGCGCTTGCGAGGGTAGCCGAGGAGCATTAACCGCCGGCCTCTTGGCGCGACTCTACCATTCCTATACGAGAAGGCGCCTTTCACTTCCCCGTCAAATCGATCAGAGGTGGCAGCGGGCGGTGGTTATAAGCGTCCCGCGCGTCGCGGATGCGGCTTAATGCGCCCTGCCAGCACCTCGCCTCTTCGTCGTAGCGGGCCAATATGTTGCCCAGATAATAAGGCCGGTTTTCTCCCATCCAGAGTTTCTGGTACAGGTCGCGCAACAGGGCATTCTGGGGGTATATGCCCTGAAGCAAATGAACCATGCGGCCGAAATTGCGGCGGACGTTGGCGGGATCGGCGGTTTGGGATTGCGCCTGGGAGTAGTAATCCACCAGCAATTTCGTGTAGATGGCCTTTTGGCCGAGGTAATCGAAGCGGCGAGCGGCGAACTCCGTGTAATCCAGCAGGTCTCCATTCCGCCTTGCCAGGTGGGAATTCGTCAAAACGTCGGCGATCACGTCTTCGGCGTTCAGCCGGAGCTGGTGCGCGGCCGGTTCCATGCGGAGGTAAAGGCTCTGCCCATCCGGAGCAAGCGGGTCATGCCAGACCATGTAATCCAGGCCGTCGGAATGAACAGCCTGGCGCAGCAGGTCATGAATGTCGCTAAGGCTTTTGACTTCACCCAGAAAGTGATGCTCGTCCGCCCGATAGAACGTCCAATCCCAACTGTCGTTGAACTGCTCGTCATCAACGGTTTTCTGCCAGCTCTGGGCAGCGCCATATGCCAGGCCGTACCAGGTGAAATTCACCAGGCCCTCGCCATCGTCCATCCAGATGGTGTTCAGGACGCCGGTAGCGCCGAGGTTTTTTCCGTCGATCACGAATTGCCGGATGTTGGCGAGAGCGGTGTGAAAGTCAGGGTAAATGCGGCTCCAGTTGCTCACGCCCGGCGCCACCCAGGTTTCCAGGCCGACGTCCCGGAAAGGCTTGATTAGATTTGCATAGGATGGGTGCGCGTCGTATTCCCATGGAACGGCGATCATGTCGGAAGGAAGGTCTTTCAGGTGCTCGGGGTGCTGCACACCCATATCACCCCAGAAGAGAACCTTGCGTTGATAGGGTTTAAGTGTTTCATCGATCTTGCGCAGGTAGTCGATGTAAACCTTGCCGTAGCCATCCGCCTCAACCTGCGCCTTGGTGCGCCCCTGCCCCAGTTCCTGCGTCTCATCGGCGCCGATATGGAAGAACGGGCCGGGAAAAACCTCCGCCAAGTCTCCAAACATTTTGCCGATGAAGGTCACTGAGCCAGGCACCGTCGGTGTAAGGACGGACCCGTAAGGCACCTCCGCCAGGTCCTGGAAGCGCTCGTTCTGGAGCACGCTCTCCAAATGGCCAAAAGATTCCTGCTCCGGGATGATAGTCACGTGGTACGGCGCGGCAAACTTCACCAGTTCCTTCGCTTCCTCAGGCGTTATCGCACCGCCCGGCGCCGCCACGTTGGGCAGGCTGGGGTAGGCATAGGTGTTTTGCATAAAAGGGGAAAACACATTGATCTTGTACTCTGCCATCAGCGCAATCTCGCGCTTGAAGGACGCCAGGGAGGGAATGGGGCCGCGGCTGATGTCCACGCTCACCCCGCGCCAGCGCATGGCCGGCCAATCGACGATCTTCACCTCCGGCGATTCGGATCCCCCGCCTTTTGCGGGATGCAGAAGTTGCCGCAACGTCTGAACTCCGTAGAAAATGCCCGCCGCCGTCTTGGCGACGACAGAGGCGTCATGGGTGGTGACGATTAGGAGATAGCCTTCCTCATCGGCTTGCGGGGGGATCTGCATCCCCGACTTTTGCAGAACTTGCTTGCCGGCCGCACTGTCCGCGCGCGCCAGGACAATACGGGAACCACCCTTCCCCTTGCCCGCTGTGACCCCGTCCAGCAAACTCAAGTCGGCGGAGAGAAGCGATGCCGCAAAGCGGTCTTCCTCTGAGTTGTTGGCGACTTCAATGCTGACGTGCATCCCTGTCTGAAATTTACCCTGACCGAGTTCGATCTGATTGGGATACGGCGACAGAGGCAAACCGGCCGGATAAAGGGCCGGGGCGAAAAGGATCAGGCTGATTACGATAGCGAAAAGTCTTTTGTCCACGCTGCAAGCCCCCTCTATGAAGTGCTGAGTCCTGACAACTGAGAACTGATGACTGATAACTGTATTCTGATTAGCGCGCCATCCAACCGCCATCGACGGTAAGAATCGTACCGTTGACGTAGTCAGATGCCTGCGAGGCCAGATAAACTACAGCGCCCTGCAAGTCCTCCGGGTTGCCCCAGCGGCCAAAAGGAATCCGTGACAGAATCGCAGGATTTCTTTCCGGATCGTTTCGCAAAGCTACATTTAACTCCGTGGCGATGTACCCGGGAGCGATGGCGTTCACTTGCACGCCCTTGCCCGCCCATTCATTAGCCAGCGCCTTGGTGAGCTGGGCCAGTCCCCCCTTGCTCGCGGCATACCCAGGAACGAGAATTCCACCCTGGAACGATAGCAAGGAGGCAATGAAGATGATTTTGCCGGAGCCACGCTCCAACATGCGCTTACCGAACTCACGGCTGAGGACGAACTGGGAATTGAGATTGACTTCGATAACCTCGTCCCAGTATTCGTCCGGATGCTCGGCGGCCGGCTTGCGCTGAGTGGTTCCGGCGTTGGCAACGAGGATTTCAACGATGGGGAAATCGGCAAGCACGCTGGCAGTGAAAGCGTGTACAGCCTTTCGGTCGCGAAAATCGCACTGATATGCCCGGAACCTGCGGCCAGCTTGGGTGACGGCCTTTTCCACCTCGCTCCCGGTTGGTTCCAGGGACTTGCTGACACCCAGGATGTCGGCGCCGGCTTCAGCCAATGCCACGGCCAGCGCCTTGCCGATGCCGCGGCGGCACCCGGTGACTACTGCAACCTTGCCGTCCAGTTTGAAACGATCGAGTATTTTCATTGTCTATCGCCTGAATTCGTCGGAGACCCCGTTGGACCGCCATTCGGTGAATTGAATTCGCCGCCGCGAACTCATGACGTCTTCTTCTCCTCGGGACTCTCCACACGCGCCAGGAACTCCCTGAGTTCCGCCGGCAGCGGCGCTTCAAACTCCAGCGGCGCGCCGGAAATAGGATGCGTAAAGGCCAGCCGGGCGGCATGCAGGAAAGTGCGCGGCAGAGTGGGTTCCTCTCTTCCCCCGATGCGAAGCTTGCCAGGGGCGCCATAGGTGAGGTCACCGACAACGGGGTGCCCGATGCTCGCCAGGTGGACGCGGATCTGGTGAGTGCGTCCGGTCCGGGGCATGGCTTCGACCAGGGTCAAACGATTCCATCGGCGCAATACCCTATATTTCGTCAACGCCTCGCGCGGAGCAATCCCCCCTGCCTTCATGCGCGTACGACGTTGCGGGTCGCGTCCCACGGGCCGCATGATTTCCCCGCTATCGTTGGCGACGCGCCCATGAACCAGCGCGACATATGTCTTGCGAACTTCCCGCGATTTGAACTGCTCGCTCAAGCGCCGGTGGGCAGTGTCGTTCTTGGCCACCACCACCATGCCCGAAGTCATCTTATCCAGGCGATGCACAATTCCGGGCCTCTGCACCCCGCCCAGAGTGGACAATCCGGCCTTGGTGGCGACATGGGCCAAGACAGCATTCACGAGGGTACCAGACTTCATGCCCGCACCGACATGGACTACCATTCCGGCGGCCTTGTTTACCACCAGAATGTCCGAATCTTCGTAGACAATGGCCAATGGCAAATCTTCCGCCACAGCGCGAAGTTCTTCGTGTTCAGCCTGAACGCGGATGGGAGTTCCGGCCTCGATCTCTTCCCCAGCTTTCTTCGCCGGGCCGGCACCGACCGTAACCAATCCCTCGCGAATCAGCCGCTGAATCTGGCTGCGGCTCCAGTCCGGCATCTGCCGCACCAGAAACAGGTCCAGCCGGTCGCCCGCCGCCTCGGGGGGAACGACGAACTCGCGCATCTGAACCAAGTGAACCTCCCGGGGCTAGGGGCTGGGGACTGGGTACCAGGTGCTGGGGAATGGACGCTGGGGATTGGGGAGCGCAGACTGTCTCTCTCGAGCCCCCAGTTCCCGGCCCCCAGTCCCCAGGCTCTAGCCGTCGAACAGCACCTGCAAGATAATAAGTCCCGTGCCCAATACGATGGCGCTATCGGCCAGGTTGAAGGTATACCAATGGTAGCTGCGAAAGTAGAAATCGAGAAAGTCCTCCACCAAACCCCACCGGATGCGGTCGAAGAGGTTGGAGATCGCCCCGCCCAGAATCAAAGACAGGCCCAAGCCCGTTAGCCAGTGCAGATTCCGGCTTCTCAGGACCAGGATTACGACCGCCGCCAGCAGTGCGACGGAAATCACGATCAGGAGAGGCGTCTTCCACCAGGCGGATGATTCGGAAAACATCCCGAATACCGCTCCGGAGTTCTTGGCGTTAATCAGGTTAAAGAACCCG
>DATJVT010000218.1:0-7990 GCA_035501695.1 Terriglobia bacterium
CCGAAATCGGTCAAGTTCCGCACGCGGCCCTGTACCACCGCGCCCACGGCATATTTCTCGCTGATCGTCGACCAGGGGTCCGGCATGCTCGCCTTTAGACTCAAAGAAATCCGCCGCTTCGCCATATCGACTTCCAGAACCCCAACGCCCACGTCTTCGCCGATGGTGAGGACCTTCGAAGGGTGGCGGAGGCGCTTGCTCCAGCTCATTTCCGAGATGTGGACGAGCCCTTCCACGCCAGGCTCAAGCTCCACGAAGGCTCCGTAATCGGTCAGGCTCACGACGCGGCCGGTAACACGGTCGCCGGCGTGATAAGTTTGGGGAACCATCTCCCAGGGATCAGGGGCAAGTTGCTTCAGGCCGAGTGATACCCGTCCCTTCTCAACTTCGTGCTTCAGCACTTTGACCCGAACTTCCTGGCCGACCTGAACGACTTCCGAGGGATGCCCGACGCGTCCCCAGGCAAGATCAGTAATATGTAAAAGTCCGTCAATTCCCCCCAAGTCGACAAAGACCCCGTAGTCCGCCAGATTCTTGACCTTGCCCACGACCTCGGCACCTTCCACCAGTCGCTGCGCCAATTCCTCTTTGCGGTGCTTGAGTTCTTCTTCCAGCGCCAGCTTGCGGCTGACCACCAGGTTGTTCCGCTTGCGGTTGATCTTGATGATCTTGCAGGTGATCTCCTGGCCCTTCAAAGCATCCACGTTCTGGTGGGCCCGGACGTCAGCATGCGACGCGGGGAGAAAGGCCGGGACTCCCACATCCACGGTCAAGCCGCCCTTAATACGGTCCAGGACACGCCCGGTAATATTGGTTTGCTCCTGGAATGCCCGCTCAATGTCCTCCCAAACCCGCCGGCGCACCGCCTTCTGGTGGGAAAACTGCACCCGTCCCGTTGTTTCATCGTATTGTTCGATCCAAATATCGACGGTGTCGCCCGGGGCGACTTTTACGATCCCTTCACTGTTGAGGAATTCGGCGAATGGGGCGCTGACTTCCGTCTTCAGGCCCAAGTCGATGACGATCTCTCCGTCGCCAACCTTCAGAACTTTTCCCTGCACAATTTCACCGGGTACCAGAGCCACCGCCGTTAGCGTCTCCATCCCCTCAAGCAAGTTCGACATTTCATTGCTCTCGGGGGCGCCAGGAGCGGGCACACTCACCTCCGCGGGTTGTTCAGGACCAGTTCCGGCCTCCTGTGAGCTGCGATTCTCTTCCCAAGACATCAACGTGCCTCCCTCCTAGTACCCGACGCAGGCTAACAGGAAAGACCAATTCTAACTCCGCACCCAAACCGAAGTCAATGAAACCCATAAATTCGCTCGCTTGCTTTGGAAGCAGAATAGGTGTATACACGCGCTTATCCGAGTCGAGGTGGGAAGCGCCGCCGGGCAGGCACAGGGCGCTTCATTCGATGTCAGATGTCAGACTGAATCAGGGGCAATGGCGCACCAGGATCGGGTACGCAGGTGCGTCATGGGATGAACTTGTAGTGCAGATAGGTACTGGATGCGGTACCCGCGTGGTTTGTGTGCGCTCGATCATAATGCGAGGGAAAAAGGAGATATTCCATGACCAAGGTCGCGAAGTGTTGGTTGAACCTGACGTTTCCTGCCGTGGCTGTATTTGCCAGTCTCGGTCTGTTTGTGACAGCCCCCCTATTTGCCCAGGAATCCAGCGGACCCCCGATGGCCGCGATGGGTGCCGTATTCCTGATCATGTTCCTGATCTTCATTGTGGCCTACGTTTACATGGCGTTGGCACTTCAAACCATCGCCATGAAAACCAACACAGAGAATGGTTGGCTGGCATGGATCCCCATTGTCAACATCATCCTGATGCTCAATATCGGGAAGAAGCCCGTATGGTGGATCATCCTTTTCTTCATTCCCCTGGTGAATATCGTGGTGATGATTCTCACGTTCATGGCCATTGCCGAAGCTCGCAACAAGCCTAACTGGTGGGGAATTCTTATGATCGTGCCCTTTGTGAACTTGATCGTACCCGGTTATCTGGCTTGGTCGGACTAAAACCGATATTGAATCCATTTGATCATCGACTCTGTGGGGCGTGACTTTCGGGCCTCGGTATTCCGGTCACTTCTTGAGGAGTTGTTTCTCCAATTTGTCCGTGCGGGCATTCAATTCGCTCACCTGCCTCAGGTCGTCCTCGGCAGAGTTCACCGCGCTTTGGATGCGGCTCAGGGCGGCGCCGTTACAGGCACTTGAGCCCGAGTCGTGGCTGGTGTCCAACAAGCTGCTCATGCCTCGAAATTCGCCTGTAATGTCGCGGTACCGGCGGAGAATGGAGGTCAAGTAGACCTCCCGGCGGCGCTCCAGGTCTTGCAGGCTGGCAATCGTGCGGGCCACATCCGCGGCGCGGCTTTCGGCGCCGGCAGAATCCGATTTCAGCCTGGTGTTATCCGCTTCCAATGCTGCGATGCGTTGACGGGCGGTGTCGGATTCCGTCGAGACGGCGTCAAGTTTCTTCTGCAGATCCTGGAGTTGGGCCTGTGCATCCGCCTGCTGTTTTTGCAGGCGATCCTCCACGGTCGCGGCCGCTTTGGCGCTTTGGTCGGTGGCAGCGGCGAGTTGTGCCTGGAGGTCGGCGATGGTGGCGTGAGTTTCCGCCAGTTCGCGATCCAGCCGCTCGATAGTTGCTTCGCGCTTGGCGATGGCGGCGTGGTCGCCTCCTGCCGGCGCCTCCTCCGGTTCTACCATACGACCCTTTTGGAGATCCTTCTGGCGAAGGGCTTCACGCAGCAGGCGCAGAGTTTGAGCATCAGCCTCCTGGGTTCGCTGGTATTGGGCGATATGCTGGGCCTGGCGCAAAATGATGACCAAAGAGGCAACCAGGACCGTCCCCAGGACTATTTCAAAAGTAATTCGCAAACCTAAAGGCCGCATTAACCCTCCTTCGGGCGAAGGTGCGTGCGCCAGGAAAGGCGTGCGTCTTCACCTGCGCAAGGGCAAGTCAAGTGGATTTGCGCATTGCTGTGAGAATTGGGGGGGACTTTCAGGGTCAGCCGCCAGGCGTTTGAGATGCGCGCAAAAGCGGCGGCGATCGCATCCGGGATCTCCCCCACCGACCGGCACACCTGTCCCTTGCCGCCGGTGGCATCTGCCAGAGTCAGCAAGGCGTTTTGATAGGACCTGGCAAGCGTATCCCCCCGGTAAATAATGTGGACCACAAATAAGGGCGCTTCCAGCGAATTGATCTCTCCCACCAGGTTGGAAACCTTGTCCTGAATCAGGGCATCGGGAAAGATCCGGCTGAGATCGTGGGGATCGCTCCCATTGATGACGGGATTGGTGTAATCCTCGCGATAACTATAGATGCTGCTGTCGGTAATATAGAGCACCGCGACGCGCACGGGCGACTTGCGCATGAGCGCGTCCCCCAGTGAAAGGGCGGGGGTGACGGTTTCAAACAGGCCGGGTTTGCCCATGCTACCCAGGTCTTTAATGGCGTCTAGCAGGGCTTGGCGATTCGGGCTGGGGTCCGCGAGGACATGCAGCCCATCTTGATCTCGCAGCAGGCCCACCCAAGCGTTGGAAGGCAATTTGTTGATCTCTTCGGTAACTGCCTGCTTCGCCGCATCCACCAACGCAAGCTCACCAGTGAAGTCGGCGATGAGCAGAATAATCTGGTCGCTCCCAGGCCCCAACTGGGAGTCGACGGGCGCCGGCTTGCCGTTAAAGGTAGCATCGAACTTGGGCGAAGAACCGCAATTGCCTTGCTCGATCCAGGCCGGGATTGACACGCTGCCCGATTGCGCGTGGACGGTTCCTGTCGTCGAAGCGGCAACGAGGAAAGCGAGAGCCAAAGGGGAAGATCGGAGCATTAGAAGCTGAACTTCAGCCCGAGCTGGATGACGCGCCCGCCGTGAGAGCCGATGATTCTGCCTGCGTCGATGTTGGGCGCGTTGTCCGGCCCGATCATGGTGTCAGGATAGTTCCAGTTTCCGTGATTCAGGACATTCAAGGCCGTAGCATTGAACTCGAAGGCGCGCTCCCCTCCGATGGGGAGGCGCTTGCCCAGGCTAACGTCCATCATATTATAGCCCGGACCCAGCAGGCTCGATACGGTGCGGGGGCCGTTCCCCATGGTGAAGTCTGCGGGTTGGTCGAAGGCGGCAGGATTGAACCATTCGGATGGGCCGGGGTTGGAGACATGAGGGCTTACCCCCGGCACCAGGTTCACGTTGAGGGTGGAAAGGATGTCCCCGGTATTATTGAATTCAGGATGGGGCGCCAGCGGTGTTCCCTCGTTCCAGTAAGCGTTGCCACTGATGGACCAGCCGCGCACCAGGACACCTCCGATTCCGGAGAGATTAAGGAACGGCTGGTTGGGGCCGAACGGAAATTCATATACATAGCTCAGCGTCAAATACTGGGGCGTGCTATAAGACGTCGCCGACCAGTCATTGCTCAGATTGAAGAAATCCTGATTCCCGTAAGGACCGGAGTAATCGTCAAATTGCTTGGAGAACTCATAGTAGGCCGTGAAGGTCAGTCCGAATGATGCGCGCTTCTCAATGCGCACATACCCGGAATCCCGCTGGTATCGGCCGGCTTGGTACTGGTCGTACAGTTCGAAGCCGGGGTATTGAGAGTAAGGTTGGAGCGTCGAACGGAAGGAATAATCATAAAGATTGTTTCCATACACCAGGTTGTTGGGGCTGATGGCATTGGGATTCACAGTGTCGTCGCCCACCAGAAGGTCGCGTCCCACGTTGTGATTTGCACCAATGGACAGGGTGATGGAAAAGGGGACTTCACGCTCGATGGAAAGGGAAGCCGATTGGTAAACAGGCTCCGCCTTGCTCAGATTCATGTAGTCTGCCGTGCTGTTTTGTGCTGCTGAGGGACTTAGATCGGGCAAGGGATTGGGTAGGGGGGGGAAACCGCTTTCGAGAATCATCGCAGGACTGAGCTGCGTATTGGGGGAAATGAAAGTCTGAGTCGCATTGAAACCCTGTGTGGCCCACTGCCCGTTATAGATGGGGATCTGGTTATGGGTGCGGCTGTAAGAGGCTCGGACCACCAATTTGCTGTTCTTTCGTGGGTTCCAGGTCAGGCTGCAAAAGGGGTCGATGTCGTAGTTCACGGGGCGCATGCCGCGGGTTATGCCGTTGACGCCGGCAAAGGAAAGGCCGCCCGCGAGGCCGTTGGAGGGGTCAATTACGTCAGGGTCCACGGTGCTCTGGCGATTGTATTTTTCCGTTCGCGGCGTTCGGCGGCTGAGGGTGAGGCTGGCGTTGAAAGCCAGGTTCTTGCGAGCGGTGTAGCGGTCGCGCGCCGTGACCCCCTGGTAAGAGTCGCGAAAATAGGAAGGGGCCGTGATGATGCTGTGCTGCGCGGAAGCCGGCAAACCGAGGAGGAAGCTGGCAAACGGATCGCCGGTGTTGATGATTCCGGGCAGGCTGGAGATATCCGGGGTGAACTGAAAATAACCGGAAGGGTAGGCGGGATCAAACGAATTCACCTGAAGGAAATCGGCTTCCCCGGTCAGGCGAATGGAATGCTTACCCTTGCGCGAAGACCAGTTATCCGTAATCTCCCAGGATGTCCGCGCATTCCGCGAATTAGGGTAGCCCGTCCCCATCGAGACGTAGTTGCTTAAGGAATAGTTCGGAAAGGGGATCGCCGTCCCGCTGACCGCCTGCACGACATTGGAATTCACCGCCAAGGTGGCCGAGTTCACAGTGTTGGAGCTTGCGGTGTAGACGTAGTCAAGCTCCGCGCGTTTTGTGGAAAAGTGCTGCGCCGGGGAGGTGGGGCTGGCATCGTTTGGGAAGTATTTTGCCGGGCTAAGATACCCGCTCGAGACCGTGGCGTTGAAAGTCAGGCGGTGGCGGTCACGCAAAGGGTGATCCACCTTGGCAATGATCCCGTCGGCGTCGTCGATCTGGGGAGAATTGACAAAGTAGTTATTCTGGAAGAAGGGTCCGACGTCCGTGTTGGCGGGGGAATAGAGCGTCAAGGCTTGTAGCGCGGTCGGCGAAAGGCGGTCCGCCGGAATGACGTTGCCGGGAAACTGCGCACGCAAATACTGCAGGTTGCTGGTCGAGACTGGTTGCGTGGGGTCATAAGCAGGATTGGGAGCCGTCTGCTGGGGGTCGTAAATCGGGAGGGTCTGTCCGGCTGAGTTCACCGTTTGCGAAAAGTCACCCTGCCGTTGCTCCGCAGTGGGAGCCGTCAGCAGGTTGGCGCGATAAATCCGTTCGCGCACACCCTCATACGACAGCATAAAGAATGTGTTATTCGGATTTGTAATGAGGTGGGGAACAAGCACGGGTCCGGCGATGTTAAATCCAAATTGATTTCGCCGCAGCGGAGAGACGCTCTCCCCGTTCTGCTTCACCTGGTGAGGGATTGCGTCCAGGACGTCATTGCGAAAGTTCTCGAATAGCCGCCCGTGCCAGCGCATCCTGGGTCCATGGTGCACTTGGACATTGGGCGGGCTCTCCGGGCGCATCCCCAAGTCCCGCGTGAGCTCCCTGAACTCATCGGCCGCCTGTGCCAGGGGACTCGGCTGCTTGTTGGAGGAGGCTGTGCTCCCGTCCAGGGCACACACTCCTCCCTTTATGCCCAGCAAAACAAAAGCTACCCCCAACCCGACGCAAACCCAAGTCTTCATCACACAATTCCGCAAATTGTCACTATATACTCCAGCCTTAGCTGCTGCAACCCCCCGAACGTCACACCACTTGCAGGTGCGGGTGCTTGGCGTCAAGATGATGCTATGCTTACTGAACGTGCCCCCAGAAGTGCAGCCTTGCGCAAGGAATTCCTGAGGAGCGACGCGCTCGCAAGCCTCCCGGTGCCTCCTGACGGGCGATTAGTCGAGGCGGCGAAGACCATTGCCTCTGCCCTGGAAGAGGGAACTCCGTCGTGCCTTCAGCCGGCGTGCGCTGAATTCCTGATTTCTGCCGCGAATTTCTATGGCGTCGAGAAGCCAGGGATCCGGGTCCTCGCCGCGCGCCCGGTGCGCGTCCGTGAGGGCGGCTGGGCTTCGGAGTTATTCGGGGACTATTCTCCCGAGACCTTGCAGATTCGCGTTTGGATGCGCACGGCGGTCCGCAAGCGGGTAACCTCCGTCGGAACTTTCCTGAGCACGCTCTGCCATGAGTTCTGCCACCACCTGGATTACCAACATTTCAAATTAAAGGACTCGTGGCACACGCGGGGCTTTTACGAGCGGACAGCCGCGCTTTACCACCACGCGCGGGGGACTCCCGCCAAGCGACTCTACTGGATGCCATTAAGTGGCGGGCGTTGGAGAATTGATTGGCAGCGGACCCAGCGCGGCGGTTGAGCTGTCTCTTGAGGCGGGCTATGGAATCCGACGACGAACCCATACGAATTCCCATTACCGACGTCTTCGATTTGCACACCGTGCAACCGAGGGAGGTCGCCGTCGCCGTCGAAGCTTATCTTGAAGAAGCATACCGCCTGGGACTGAAGTCCGTGCGCATTATTCATGGACGCGGCATCGGCGTGCAAAGAGAGATCGTACGCGCGGTACTGGGCCGGACACCATTTGTTATCGGGTTTTCCGATGCGCCCCCCGAAGCCGGCGGTTGGGGCGCCACGATTGCCAGGCTGCGATAGCCCCCGGGACGACCGAATCAGCGTTTACCTAACGATTGCGTTTCTGGGGCGACGGCGAAATCACTTCGCCCATGAGAACCTTCGTTAAGAACGAGGAGTTTGAGAACTGAAAGGGCGATATCCTGCTGGGCGACCGTGTCTATGCGGCGCCCCCCGGCGTGGTCCATGTGCTCGCGGGTGGCGGAGACGTCATCGTCCGCCTCAACCGGATGGCCCTGCCTTTGTTTGATTACAATCATGGGCGGATCGATTTGGCGGCTCAGATTGAATGGCCTTCTTAGGTGAACGCTTATTCAGTACGACCGCCGGCAGGGTCATTCCGGAACCAGGCCCCTCCCCATCAGTTTGAGTCAGTTCAAGGATCGGAATTCCTG
>DATJVT010000219.1:0-13839 GCA_035501695.1 Terriglobia bacterium
CAACGCCGTGATCGTCGGAGCGGGAGCGGGAGGCGGCATTGTCGCCAAGGAATTGGCGGAAGCCGGCCTGCGCGTGGTGCTGCTGGAGCGCGGCAAATGGTACACCCCCTACGACTGCCGCAAGGACGATCTGCGCAACCAGCGAACTTCCCTGCTGGGGTGCGGATTCGGGCCTGACGACGATCATTACCGCCGCGTGGTCGTGGACGCAGACGGCCAGGAGCGGGTTGTGGTGCCGACCGACGGCGCCTACAGCAACAATGCGGCGTGCGTAGGCGGCGGCACCTTCAGCTACGGAGCCATGGCCTGGCGATTTCTGGAAAAGGACTTCCGCCTGCGTTCCACTTATGGCCCCGTGGCGGGCAGCACGCTGGAAGACTGGCCCATCAGCTACCAGGACCTGGAACCGTACTACACCAAGGCGGAGTGGGAAATCGGCGTTTCGGGCGACGACACCAACAATATTTTCAAAGGCCCGCGCAGCAAACCGCTGCCCATGCCGCCGCTCCCGCCCAGCCGCGAGCATGTGATTCTGAAAGCCGCCGCCGAGCGCCTGAAGCTACATCCCTTCGACATCCCGATGTTGCGCAACACCGTCCCCTATAACGGGCGCGGCCGGTGCATGCGCTGCCGCTGGTGCGTGGGGTTCGCCTGCGAAGTTGACGCCAAGTGCGGCACCCACAACACGGTGATCCCGCGCGCGCTCGCCACCGGCCATTGCACCCTGCGCACGGAATGCGTGGTGCGGAAGATCGTGACCAACGATCGCGGCGAAGTGACCGGAGTCGAGTACTTCGACGAGCAAGGCGATCTGCGGGAGCAGCCCGCCGACCTGGTGGTGGTCTCCGCTTCCGCCACGGAATCGCCGCGCCTGCTGCTCAATTCCCGTTGCCGCCAATTCCCCACCGGCCTCGGCAACCGTTACGACTGGGTGGGGCGCAACCTGATGGGGCACGCTTACACCGGCGGCTACGGTTTGATGGAGATGGATACGTACGACGACCTGGGGCCGGGAGCTTCCATCGCGCTCTGCGATTACAGCCACGGCAATCCCGGCCTGGTGGGCGGCGCCATGCTGTGCAACGAGTTCATCCGCCTGCCCATCCAGTTTGCCTCCATTGCCCTGCCGCCGGGGGTGCCGCGCTGGGGCGCCGGGCACAAGCAGTTCATGCGCCAGTGCTTCAACCGCACCATCGCCATTCAGGGGCCGGTGCAGGAGATGCCCGTCTTCGACGCGCGCGTGCAGGTTGACCCGCGCGTCACGGACGATTGGGGAATTCCCGTGGTCCGCCTCTCGGGCGCCCGTCACCCGAAGGATTTGGAAGTCGCAAAGTACATTTCCGACAAGGCCATCGCCTGGCTGAAGGAAGCCGGAGCCGTCCAGACCTGGCCGAAGTATCCGGGCAAGGGCCTGAGCGGTGGCCAGCACCAGGCCGGAACCTGCCGCATGGGCAACGACCCCAAGACTTCGGTGGTGGACCGCAACTGCCGGGTGCACGATTTCCCCAACCTGTACGTGATCGACGCCAGCGTCCACGTGAGCAACGGCGGATTCAATCCCGTCCTGACCCTGATGGCCGTCGCTTATATGGCGTCAGAGGGGATTGTGAAGACTTGGAAGGGAACGAATATGCGCGGATAGCGCTGGGAATAGTGAATAGTAAATGGTGAATAGTAAATGGTGAATGGTGAATTACGAAGCCACCACGGGTGAGACCATTCACCATTCACTATTCACTATTCGAGAGAAAAATGCCCCAAGCCCGTCCAACATACCGCCGCCTCCGGTTAGCGCTCCTCGCGCTAATCCTCATTCTTCTCAGCTTTCCTGCCGCCAGCCTGTACTACGAGTATTCCGGCGGAAAGGCCTGCGCGCGTTGCCATGAGATCTGGCAGCCTTATTCCGACTGGCACGCCTCGACGCACCGCAATATCCCCTGCGGGGACTGCCACGGCAACGTCTTCACGCTGGAAGCCGGCTTTCACATCAACAACATGCGGCGAGTGTTCAACCACCTGGGTGGGAAGGTTCCCGAGCAGGTTCGCCTGAAGACACGCGACGTCTTCCGCGTCACGGAGCGCTGCCAGAAGTGCCACCAGCAGGAGTGGGCGGAGTGGTCTTCCGGCCTGCACCACGCGGCTTACCGGGAGGTTTTCCTCGACGAAAAGCACAACCATCGCCGTCTGCTGATGGACGACTGCCTGCGCTGTCACGGCTCGACTTTCGACGGGAGCATTCGCGACCTGGTGACGCCCATCGATACGCAAGGCCCCTGGAAGCTGCGCGACCCCTCCCTGGCGAACCAACCCGTGGTGGTCTGTTTGAACTGCCACACCATGCACCACCACGGTCATCCCCTGGCGCGCCCGGAGGAGAAGCCTTCCACCAGCGCCATGCAGGAACTGAACCGTCCCTCGCTGGCCTTCTTCGACCGGCGGGAAATGATGTCCGTCCCCCTTGCCGACCTTCCCCTGCCCGCCGTGCGTGAAGGCGAAAAGGATGTGAAGAGTAGTCCCGACCCGCGGCAGGCGCTCTGCTACCAGTGCCACGCGCCCGACGCCACGCGGGTTCTGCACACCGGGGACGATCGCACTCCCACCGGCGTGCACGAGGGGCTGAGTTGCTTCGCCTGCCACGAAAACCACACCATGCGCACGCGCGCCTCCTGCGCCACCTGCCATCCGCGCTTGTCCAATTGCGGCCTCAACGTGGAAACCATGGATACGACGTTCAAATCCACCCAGAGCCCGCACAATATCCACTTTGTGAAATGCGCGGACTGCCACACCAAGGGAGTCCCCAAGAAACATCAGCCCGGCGCCCCCGCCAGCCTGACGTCGTCGGCAGGGTAGTTCCACAACACGGCAATGCAGCCGCCCGATATGAAACCACCACAGAGACACGGGGCCACCCAGAGTACCGAACCGGATGGCAGTTCTCAGCGTCTCAGCGCCTCAGTGGTGTAACTCATCACGGCAAGTTGATGAATGCCATGTGATGATGTGGCTCATGCCTCGACTGGCTTGCTTCCCCGACGCTCGTGCCACCTTCCCATCCGCGTCGGAGGCTCGCGATAATCTGGCTGACCAAGGGCTTTCTTGGCTTTCCATTTTTCAGTCTCCTGGGCGATCCCTGCCCTACCTCATGAAAAGCGACCGGGAGATTTTCTGACAATACCCGTTGGTCAGGGGCCTCGGATCGAGATCTTCTTCCGGGCGGCTGCTGATTCTTGCGTTTCTTGCGCATCAACTCAAACTGGTAAGCGAAGCCAGTGACTTTCTCAGGCAGGCTGAGACCGCCCTTCGACGGTATCCGACGGATCTCAGACCGCGATATCAGAAGTGGTTTGCTCATTTCTGTACTATCATTAGGGGCGCGAACTAACGGATTCAAGGTTTGGACGGGGCGCGGCCTCCGCGGTCGTTGGAGGTTTCTGAACATCCGGCGGGCTGGCGCACAGCGAAGCTGTGCGACTCGGTGACCGCGGAGTTTCACTCTACCCCAGCCCCCCACGATCACCTGACCCCACGCTGCATTGTCTGCACTGCGCTTTCAGCATATAATCTGCATCCGGTTTCGTAAGAACTCCCGAGCCCTGCTCGCGCCCTTCCTGACATGTATCTGATTTACAGCATGCTTTTCACGGCGGGTTTGGTTTTGACAGCGCCCTTCTATTGGTGGCGCAAGGGAAGGGGCCATAAGCGCGGCCATTGGGGAGAGCGGTTCGGGAACATTCCGTTCCGGGAGGACCGGCCCGGCGCGATCTGGGTCCATGCCGTCTCTCTGGGGGAAACGCTGGCGGTGGCGGGCCTGGTCAAAGAGTTGCAACGGGCGCATCCCGAGCGGCGCATCTACCTGAGCCATGTGACGCCGGCGGGACGCGCCGCCGGTGAAGCTCGGCTGCCCTCGATCGCCGGGCGGTTCTATCTGCCTCTCGATTGGCGCTGGACGGTGCGCAAAGCGCTGGCTCGCCTTCGCCCCTCCTTGCTGGTGATCGTTGAAACCGAGTTGTGGCCCAACCTCATCCGCGCTGCCCGGGAAGCGGGCGCGCGGGTGGTCATAGTCAATGCCCGCCTCTCGCAGCGGTCGTTCCGCCGCTATCGACTTATAGGGCCATTTATCCGGCGCGTGCTGGGCAACGTGGACCAGATTAACGCGCAGACGCAGGCTGACGCGGAGCGATTCCTTCAGCTTGGCGCCCCGCGGGAGCGCGTCAGAATGGTGGGGAATCTGAAGTTTGATGCCCAGCCTCCGCAGTTGGGAGATTTTGCGCGCGCGTTGAAGGCCACGCTCCGGCAGGCGCGTCGCGGGCCCGTCCTGGTAGCTGCCAGCACCATGCCCGGGGAGGAGCCGCTGGTGCTCGAAGCGTGGGACATGATCCGGGTGCGATACCCCCAGGCGCTTCTGATCCTCGCGCCCCGTCATCCGGCGCGATTCGAGGCGGTCAGCCAGGAACTGGCGCGGGCACAGCGCGGATTTGTACGCCGCACCGCCTTGCCAGCCGAAGCAAAGGAATTGGGGCGCCAACTGGCCTCCACCGCCATTCTTATGCTGGACACGATTGGCGAACTGGCGGGAGTATTCGAAGTGGCTGACATGGTCTTCATGGGTGGCAGCCTGGTTCCAACCGGTGGGCACAACATCCTCGAACCCGCTTACTGGTCCAAGGTGATTGCCTTCGGCCCCCATATGGAGAACTTTCGCGACATCGCCCGGCAGTTCCTGGATGCCGGCGCGGCCATCCAAATCCGTACTCCAGAGGAACTGGCCCACGCCACCTGGCTTCTGGAAAACAAGGAGGCGCGCGAAGACTTGGGCGCGAAAGCGCGGGAGGTGCTGGAGCAGAACTCCGGCGCCACCGCGCGGACACTCGATGGCCTGAAGACCTATCTGGAACGCGGGGCCCAAGGGAGCGAGCTCCCGATGCGTGAGGACAGGTGAATCCTTTTCTGCTGCCATTCTCGGCAGGTTTTCGGCTCGGTGTGGCGTTGCGCCATGCCGCCTATCGCCACGGCTGGTTCAAGACCCGCCGCCTGGCGCGGCCGGTAGTGAGCGTCGGAAACCTCACGGTGGGAGGAACGGGGAAGACTCCGCTGGTGGCGTACGTCGCCAGGATTCTGATGAGCCGGGGATGGATGCCCAGTATCCTCACGCGAGGATACGCCCGCCGGAGCAAAGCCGCGTTGGTCGTGGTGCCGCCCGGGGAGGGCCGTCATGGTGACGCACGGGAAATAGGCGACGAACCCGCGCTCCTGGCAGGCATGCTTCCAAACGTTCCTCTGATCGTTTGCGCGGACCGCTTTCGCGGCGGGCAGGTTGCCGAAGAGCGTTTCAGGGTAGACGCGCATATTCTCGACGACGGCTTCCAGCACCTGGCGCTGGCGCGAGACGTCGATCTGGTGGCGCTCGATGCCACGCAAACAATTTCCTCATGGGGTTTGCTTCCCGCCGGACGGCAGCGCGAACCGCTCACTGCTTTGCAGCGCGCCCCGATGGTGGTGCTGACGCGCACCGATTCCGCCGACCCGGAAAGGTTGGAAGAACTGGTCCGGAAATTCCACCCGGCCGCCGGGATCTTCCGCAGCCACACGAAACTGGTAGGATGTACGGATGCGAGGAGCAATACTGCCGTGGCTGTCGAGGAAATCCGTCCGCAGAAGGTAGCCGCCTTCTGCGCCATTGGCAACCCGCGGGCCTTTTTCGGCGACCTGCGCCGTTGGGGATTCAACCTGGTTGGGGAGGATGCATTTCCCGACCATCACGGATACACTGGCAATGAGATACATGAGTTGGCGGCCAGAGCCCGCCGGAGCGGTGCGGCCGCCCTGCTCACAACCCAAAAGGACGCAGTAAAGCTCTCCCCGGATTGGACAACCCCGCTGCCGGTTTTGGCGTGTGCGATTGAATTGCAAATTCCGGCGGCGGAGGATTTCGAAAAAACGCTGTTGTCCTACCTGAAACAGGCCCGGTCATGACGGTTTCCACTCGTTTTGCCAATGTGCAGCGCATCCTGGTGCGTTCTACGAATTGGGTGGGCGACGCGGTAATGTCCATCCCCGCGCTGGAAGCTCTGCGCGCACGGTTCGCGCGGGCGGAGATCGTGCTGCTTTCCAAACCCTCGGTCAGTGAGTTGTATTGGCACATGCCGGCGGTGAATCGCCAGATCATCTACAAGCCCCATAGTGAACATCGCGGTCCGCTGGGGTTCGCCAAACTCATCCGGGAACTGCGGGCGGAGCGCTTTGACGCCGCCCTGCTTTTTCCCAATTCGTTTCATTCCGCCTATATGGCTTGGCGGGCGGGCATCCCGCTGCGAATCGGTTACGCGCGGGATGGGCGCAGCTTCATGCTCCACGACGCCATTGAGCCGCCGCCTCCCGCCGCCTATGGGCACCAGGTTTATTACTATCTGCAGCTTCTCTTTCGCGCGGGCTTGATCGCCAAGCCTTCCCCCGTCCATGAAATCCGGCTTCGCCTTACCGAGGCGGAAGGAATTTGGGCGGCGAAGAAACTCGCAGCACTGGGAATGGACGGCCCGCGATTTCTGGTGGGCTTCGCTCCCGGAGCGGCATTCGGCCCTGCCAAGCGCTGGATGCCGGAACGCTTTGCCGGGCTGGCGGACCGCTTGATTGGTGCGCTGAATGCCGATGTGCTAATCTTCGGAACGGCCGCGGAACGGCCCCTGGCGGAGGAAATTGCGGCCGCCATGAAGCACACGCCTGTGATCGCCGCGGGGGAAACCTCCTTGCGGCAGTTGCTGGCGCTCATGACGCAGTGCAAATTAATGGTGACCAACGACTCGGGCCCCATGCACCTCGCGGGCGCGCTGGGAATCCCGCTGGTCGCCATCTTCGGCTCCACCGACGCGCGCGCCACGGGGCCGGTGGGAACGCGGGTGCGCATTGTGCACCGGGGCGTCGAGTGCAGCCCCTGCGGGCGGCGCGTTTGCCCGATTGATTTCCGCTGCATGCGCGAAATCCCAGTGGAAGAGGTCTTCCGAGCTACCCTGGAGCTGGTCAAGCGTTGGAACCTCACAATTGAATCGAGCTTATGACGACCCTCTCATCGGACCGTAACGCGTTGCTCGCTTTGCTGGAGCGCTTTCCACGCCAGCAGATCATCATGCTGGGGGACCTGGTGGCCGACCAGGCCGTGTACGGCGAAATCGCACGCGTCTCCCGGGAAGCGCCCGTTCTGATCCTGAAGGAGCGGGAAAGACAAGTGGTCCCCGGTGGGGGCGCCAACGCTGCGAACAACCTGGCGGCCCTCGGGGCCCGGGTGATTCCCGTCGGAGTGGTGGGCAATGATGAAACCGGTGACGCGCTGCTCCAATATTTTCGCGACCGGCACATTTCCACGCGGCATATCAACCGCGTGCGGAATCATTCCACACCCACCAAGACGCGAATACTGGGAGGGCTGTCACACTGGCAGCGCCAACAGATTGTGCGCATCGACCGTGAGCCCATCCGTCCGCTGGCGGCCGAGGTGCGGGCTGGCTTGACGCGGGATGCGGCGGCGCTGCTCGGCGCCTCCACGGGCCTGCTGGTGGCCGATTATGGCTACAAAACCACCAACGCCCAGGAAGTGGAATTGCTTCGCCGCCGGGCGCGAGGCCACAAGCTTCCCATCACCATCGATTCCCGTTACGACCTTCTGACTTACAAGAACCTGACGGCCGCGACGCCCAATGAACCCGAGGTGGAGGCTGCTTTCGGCCAGTCGATCGGAAGCGATATCGAGAAGCTTCACACGCTGGGAAGGAGGTTTCTGCACCGCCAGAAGCTTCAGGCGCTGCTGGTCACGCGGGGGCGTGATGGCATGGCCTTGTTCGAGGCGCGCCGGCCTCCCTGCCACCTTCCCATCTTCGGATCCGACCAGGCCGTCGACGTGACGGGTGCCGGCGACACGGTCATCGCAGCCTTCACGCTGGCCCTGGCCGCGGGAGGGAGTTTTCTGCAAGCCGCACTCCTGGCCAATTGCGCCGGTGGCATCGTGGTGATGAAGCGCGGGACCGCCACCGTCTCGCTGGGTGAAATCACGGAGGCAATCCGCAACACATGACCGCAACTCTGGTCCCGCGTGATGAAGTACGCGCCTTGGGTGATCGCCTGCGCGGCGAAGGCCGGCGCATCGCCTTTGCCAACGGTTGCTTTGATATTCTGCACGTTGGTCATGTGCGCTATCTCGAAGAGGCGCGACGCTGTGGTGATGTGCTGGTGGTGGGCGTGAACAGCGACCGCGCCGTGGCCGCACTGAAGGGGCCGGGGCGCCCCATCATTCCCCAGGAAGGCCGCGCGGAATTGGTGGCCGCTCTCGAATCCGTGGATTATGTCGTGATTTTCGACGAATTAACGGCGGCGGAGATCCTGCTGGACCTGCGCCCCGATGTTCATTGCAAGGGCACGGACTACTCGGAGGAGAGCGTTCCCGAGCGTGAAGTGGTTAAGAGCTTCGGCGGGAAAGTGCGCATCGTGGGCGACCCCAAGAATCATTCCACGCGCGACCTTCTGGCGGAGATTTCGCGCCGCGCTCTAAGAAAGCGGCAGTAGGCAGGTGGGAAGCGGGCAGAGGGGGATGCGGACGGTTGCCCCACTGCCCACCTGCCTACCTGCCGGCCAAGGGGAGGGAATGACGGATCCGGCGCCACGGTTCCTGATGGTGCGGCTCAGCTCGATCGGCGACATCGTACACGCGCTGCCCGCCGCCGCAGCTTTGGCGGAAACCTACCCGCAGGCGCAGGTCGATTGGGCCGTCGAGAAACGCTACGCCATGTTGCTGGATGGCAACCCGCACCTTCACCGCGTTGTGGCGCTCGACACCCTGGGATGGCGGGGGCATTTGGCCTCATCCGCAACCTGGCGAGAGGTTCGAGCCGGCATCAGTGACCTCCGCCGGACTTGCTATGACGCGGCGCTCGACTTCCAGGGGCTCTGGAAATCCGCGGTGGTGGCCAGGTTCAGCGGGGCTCGGGAACTAATCGGGTTCGCGCCTCGCTGGATGCGCGAGCCCGGTGCGGGGGTTCTCTATACCCAGCGGATTTCACCTCGCGAGGACGTTCACGTGGTAGAAGAGAATCTTGCCCTGGCCGGACTGCTGGGCGCGCGCACGCAGCACTGGCAGTTTCCTTTGCCGCGCAACGAAGAAGATGACGCGTACGTGAACCGGAAACTTGCCGAGTTGGGCTGCGGAGACTTCATCATCGTGAATCCCGGCGGCGGCTGGCGCTCCAAATGCTGGTCGCCGGAGAACTACACGGCGCTGATCCGGCAGTTGGCAGGCGCACGAAGGGATCATATCCTATTGACTGGCTCACCTTCGGAAGAGCCGCTGATTGACGGGATCCAGCAAAACGCCAGAGTGGCGCAAGCGCGCTACTTTCCCGCCACCGTGGTCCAGTTCATTTCCCTGGCCAGGCGCGCCCGGCTTTTCATTGGAGGGGATACCGGGCCCCTGCACTTGGCCGCCGCTGTCGGCACACCCATCGTGGGGATCTTTGGCCCCACTTCACCCGCACGCAACGGCCCGTTCGCCCCGGCCGACATCGCCCTTTCCAACCAGGGCCCGATCAACCACTCGCGACGCGGAAAGGCCCCGGCGTACATCCCCGGGATTGCAGCCGAATCGGTCATGGCAGCGGTGGAAAAACGCCTGGCGAGGGGGCATGAATAAGAATTACGCAGCCTGGGCCGCGCGCTGGCGCGTGCCGCTGGGATTTCTGCTGGGGGTGGCTTATTTGGTTTTTTCCCGGCCCACCCTGAAGCTTCTCGTTGCCGGTGGCGCCGTGGCCGCGGGGGGAATGGTGTTGCGCGCCTATGCTGCGGGGCACCTCGCCAAGAATCAGCAACTCGCCATGAGCGGCCCTTATGCGTACACGCGCAATCCCCTATACCTCGGCAGCGCTCTGATGGGGGCGGGCTTCGCCCTGGCGGGGGGCGGTTGGGTGCTGGCTCTGGCCTGCATTGTTCTCTTTGCCACGATCTACTGGCCCGTCATCCGCCGTGAGGAAGAATACTTGCGCCGCGAGTTCGGACCGGTTTACGATCAATATGCCCAACAGGTTCCCCTTTTCCTCCCCCGCTTTCGCCGGCAGGCAGGTGCGGAAAGGTTTCAATGGAACCGGTACCGCAAGAACCACGAGTACGAAGCCCTACTGGGTTACCTGGCGATGATGGTTTTTCTGGCGATTAAAATCTTGTTCCGCTGATTTTGTTTTCAATCGTTATATGACAATTGTTAATGTGCGCTTGATTTCTGTCTGGCTTCTCGCGTTCCTGTTGGCCCCAATGGGGCGGGGGTGGGGGCAGAACGCTCATGAACCCTTCACTCCGGGGGAGACGCTCACCTACGATGTGACTTGGACGGTCTTCCGAGCCGGGGAGGTGACGGCCACCCTGCAAACCGGAGGGGTGGGGAAGGAAAACACTTACGAGGCCGCCACCACGGCGCGGTCTGAGGGCTTTGTCTCTGTCCTCTTCAATGTCAACAATACTTACCGCGCCATCTCCGATGCGCAAAGCCTCTGCTCACAAAGCATCGTCAAGGAGGTGAGCGAAGGGCACCGGCACAAAAACACGCGGATCGTCTTCGACTATACGCGGAAGCTTGCACTTCTGGACGAGCATGACCTGAGCCAGCCCGATACCCCGCCCAAGCACGCCGAATCCGACATCCCTCCCTGTGTCGAAGACGTCGTGACCGCCTTCTATTATCTCCGCCGGCAGCATCTGCAAATCGGCCATACCCTGGAATTACCGGTGAATGACGGCTCAAAGACGCAGCGCGTCATCGTGGACGTGCAGGCGAACGAAAAGGTGCAAACCCCGATGGGAACCTTTGACACCGTACGGGTGGAGCCCAAGGTTTTTGGCGGTCTCCTGAAACGGAAGGGAAGCATGCTGATCTGGTTCAGCGCGGATGAGCGCCAACTGCCGGTTCGCATCAAGGCCATGGTTTCGGTCGGCACCATCACCGGCACACTGAGGTCCTTGACCTACCAGAAGCAAGGCTCGCCGCCCTCCCGGCGATGAGTAATCGGATATGCCAACCACCCGCTTACACGGAAAATGGGAAGAGACGCACAAGCGCTTGGGGCAGATTCGACACGTCCTTGGGCAGGCCGTGTTGAACTTTCTCGACGCAGATTCGCTCATGATCGCCGGCTCCATTGCATACCACAGCCTGCTGGCGATCTTCCCCCTGTTGCTTTTGTTGTTGGGGCTCACGGGCCTTTATATTCGACGCTTCGAGCTGTCGGGCCATCTTTCCGTTGTGCTCCAGCGATATGTGCCGGTGCGAGCCGACATTATCATGCAGAACCTGGTGGGGATCAGCCGGGCCTATGGGAAAATTGGTGCCGTCTCCTTTCTGCTGCTTCTCTGGAGCTCCGCGGGAGTCTTCATGCCTTTGGAGAATGCCCTGAACCGCGCATGGGAAGTCACGGCGCAACGCAGTTGGTGGATTAAGCGGCTGGTAGCCCTGGAAATGGCCGTAATCGTGGGCTGCCTGATGCTGATGGGCGCCGGGTTTGTGGGCGTGGAGATATTCTTCCGCGCGCGGCTGGAAGCCTGGTTAGGCCAGCCTCTCCATCCGCTCGTGGTTTTTCTTCACCATGTGCTCACCGCCGTCAGCTCCTTCACGCTGGCGCTCCTGATGTTCGTGGTTCTTTTTGAGCGTCTCCCCAACCGCCCCATGAAAGTGCGCCATGTTCTGCCTGCGGCTCTGCTCACCGCGCTTCTTTGGGAAACCGCCCGCGGGCTCTTCATCATCCTCCTCCCTCATTTCAACTATCGCCAGGTTTACGGTTCCATTGCCGTGATGGTCGCCTTTATGACTTGGGCGTATATATCCTCCGTGGTGGCGCTGTTCGGGGCGCAAGTCTCGCACAGTCTTTACGGTACGCTGGAAGTCACCGCGTTGACGAATACCGAGGATATCCCTGCTTCTTGAGCCTCAGCGCATTAACGCCGCCATCGAAAGGGACAAGATCATGAGTCTGCCACCGCCCGTGCACCAAACTGGGCGTTTCATCCTGTTTGCCGTCATGATTGCAGCCGGTATCTCCCCGGCGAGAGCCTCCGGGCTGGCGGAGCGATTGCGCTGCGAATACCGGACTAATCCGCTGGGAATCGATGTGCCCGCGCCCCGCCTGAGTTGGATCATGGTATCCACGGACTCCAGCCAGCGCGGCGTGCGGCAGGCGGCGTACCGAGTGCTGGTTGCATCATCCGCAGAAACTCTGGCCGAGAATCGCGGTGACCTCTGGGATTCAGGGCGGATTCCATCGGATCAGTCCAATCAACTGGGGTATGCGGGGAAGCCGCTGAAATCCTCCCAACAGGTCTTCTGGAAGGTTCGGATCTGGGATGAGCATGGAGAGGCCTCCCTATGGAGCGCGCCTGCCTCCTGGACCATGGGAATTCTCAGTGACGCAGATTGGCACGCGGAATGGATTAGCGCCAGGGAGGCCATGGCGGAGAGCCAACCCTTCGCGGGAATCCACCTGGCAGGCCGCCCGTTGCCACCGCCATTCGCCGGCGCCCATCCACCGGTTTATCCCACCATGCTCTTGCGCCGCGAAGTGAATGTGAAGCCACGCCTACAGCGCGCCGTGGTTCATCTCTGCGGCCTGGGGCAATACGAGTTGACCATCAATGGCCGGCGTGTGGGGGAAGATATGTTGGCTCCGGGTTGGACGAAATACGACAAAACCGTGCTGTACGATACCTATGAAGTCACGCCGCTGCTGAAGGCTGGAAACAACGCCCTGGGAGTTTTGTTGGGCAACGGCATGTACAACGTCCGGGGTGGGCGCTATGCAAAGTTCATCGGATCTTTTGGAGCCCTCAAGACCATCGGCCAGTTGCGCCTCGAATATGCCGACGGCACGGTGGATGTTGTCAGCACCGACAGGAAGTGGCGCGTCCATCCCGGGCCCATCACGTTCTCCTGTGTCTATGGCGGCGAGGATTTCGACGCGCGCCTTGTGCCTAAAGGCTGGGACCGGCCGGGATTCGCGGAGGGGGAGTGGGCCCAAGCCGTTGTGGTAAGCGGGCCGGGCGGGAAATTGCGAGGGCTCTCCTGCGCTGCTCCCGCCCTGCGCGGGTTCGAATCCTTGAAGCCAGTGCGCATCACTCCTCTCCACACGGGCGCGGCGATCTACGATATGGGCCAGAACGTATCACTAATGCCCCGCATCCAGTTAAGGGGCCCCGCAGGAGCGGTGGTCCGAATCACCCCCGCGGAACTGCTTAATGCCGATGGCACTTTGGACCGTCGGTCCAGCGGTGGGGGTGAAGCCTACTGGCAATACACCCTGGACGGCACGGGCAAGGAGGAGTGGGTTCCCAGGTTCTTTTATCACGGCAGCCGCTATCTTCTGGTCGCGTGCACCGCGCCGGCCGGCAAGGAGCTTCCGGTTGTGGAATCCCTTGAGGGGGTGGTGACACACTCCTCCTCGGAAGCAGTCGGTGAATTCTCCTCGTCCAATGAGCTTTTCAATCGCATCCATGCGCTGGTCCGCTGGGCGCAGGTCAGCAACATGATGAGCGTTCTCACCGACTGCCCGCATCGCGAACGTCTGGGCTGGCTGGAACAGTACCATTTGAACGGTCCGTCGCTGCGCTATGAATTCGATCTTGCGGCGCTTTATGCCAAGGGGATGAATGACATGGCCGACAGCCAAACCAGCGATGGGTTGGTGCCTGACATCGCCCCGGAGTACATCCAGTTTGATGGGGGATTCCGCGACTCGCCGGAATGGGGAAGCGCCTTCCTGCTGACCGCCTGGCAGCAGTACGGGTGGACGGGCGACGTGGAATTGCTCCGGCGCCATTACG
>DATJVT010000220.1:0-3295 GCA_035501695.1 Terriglobia bacterium
GCAGAAAAGGCAGAATTCTCGTCGGGCATAATGTCATACTTCACTTTGTTTTCATACACATATCCGGAGCAACCTTCATTTTTAACATCTTTTTTCCGAGTACGAGTCGTTATCGTGTGGGGATGGAGAGAGCCGCAGACCACAGATGCGGTGGTCGCTACCGATTCCCGTCCTGACGGCCCGCCCATCTTCTGAACCTCTTGCCCTCAGGCTAGCACAGAGCCCAGGCACCTTGTCAAGTAAATTCCGCTATTTTTCCGCCCACAATGGGCATTATGTCAGAAGTTTGTTCGCAAATTTCCTGCCGGTAGGAAAGCCCTTTCCCGGATCGTCGGCTAGCGCTTCCGGCTATAGCGCTTAACGTACTCCGGCACGACGGTCCCGGCGGGTAAGCGGTCGTCCGGAACCGGCGCTTGGGGAATGAGGTCGAGGGGAAGGACGCCGGCCCAGACGGGAAAGGTGTAATCCTCCTCGTCGTCGAGAGGCGGGCCGATGCGGACTTTGGCGGAGACTTCCTCCAGCGGAATGGCCAGAACCGTGGTGGCGTGCAACTCCTTCTCGCTGGGCTGGCGGACTTCCGCCCAGCGCCCGGGCGCCACGTGCTCCGTGAACACGCGCAGGGCTTCGCGCTTCGCCGCATCATCTTCCAGCAGCGTGGCCTTGCCGAAAATCACCACGGAGCGGTAATTCATGGAGTGATGGAAAGCCGAACGCGCCAGCACCACGCCGTCCACCAGCGTCACGGTGACGCATACCTCCGCGCCTTTGGCCATGGCGCGGAACATGCGGCTGGCCGGGGAGCCGTGGATGTAAAGCATATCGTGCCGGCGGCCATAGCCGGTGGGGATCACCACCGGCTTGCCCTCCGCCACAAACCCGATGTGGCAAACCAGTCCTTCATCGAGGATGCGATACACCGCCTCGCGGTCATAAACCCCGCGCTTGGGAAGGCGATGCACCTGCGTGCGTTCGGTAGGGGTGAAATCAGTCATAGCCATAAGTCCTTCTCGGATTATTCTTGCACGATTGCCGCAGATTCGGGGTTAATTTGAAAGCGCCGAAGGAGGTCTTCCTTATTCCGATCCGCCAAAAACCAATATAACCTACGAGAGAGTAAAGATGGATGCCGGCTTTCGTTCTGTGCCGAAATGGCCCGCTTCTTACTCAGAATCAGACGGCTGAGGCTTGAAGTGAATTAAGGCGGGAAATTCATGCGGCGCACGAGCTCCTGGAAGCGCGGGTCGGAGCGCAGACGGTCAAACCCCGGCTCGGATTTGAGGGTCAACCCCAACCAGGGATCGCGCTCTTCGTAAGCCTTCTCCAGCCAGGCAAATGCCTGCTGCTTGTCCCCAAGCTCCGAATACGCCAGCGCCAGCGAAGTGGGCATTACATAGCGATGCCGCGAAATCGCGTTCAGCTCATCGAGCTCCTTTAGCGCCTCAGGTTTTCTGCCTAGAACCGCATAACCTCGCACCAAGCCCAAACGCGGGTAGTAGGGGCCGGGCAGGAGACCTTCGGCTTGCTGGAAGTCCGCCAGGGCCTGGTTGAACATTCCTTTTTGCAGGTAGATTTCCCCGCGCACATAGAAAAGAACCGAGCTGTTCGGATCCACCTCCAAGCCTTTCTGGACCACTGCCATCCCCTCGTCATATCGCTGCCCGAGGTATAAGATCCAAGCCAGAATTCCGTAGACCCTGGGCGCGAAGGGGTCAAGCTGGCGCGCTCGCTTAAGTTCGGCAATGGCTTCCTCAAACCGCCCCACGGACTCCAGAAGCTCACCATGAAACTGGCGGGCCGTCGAATAGTTGGGGTTCAGTTCAATCGCCTGCCGGAATTCTCTCTCGGCGCCTGCCCAATCCCATTCATAAGCTTTCATGACGGAAGCGAGCGAAGTGTGTGCCTCCGCCAGTGTGGGGTCGATTTCAAGCGCCCGCATCGCCGCCGTCCTGGCCTGAGGAAAGACTTCGCGGGGCCGTCGGAATCCATTATCGCCAAATATTGAGTAGCAATCGGCCAAGCCGGCGTAAGCGGGTGCGTAGAGGGGGTCTATTTCAATGGCCTGCTGGAAATGCTCAACCGCTTTTTCCAGGCTTTCCTCGGTTCTCCTATTCCACTGGTAGCGGCCGCGAAGATAGGCTTCGTACGCTGCGGGATTGACCGGGCGGCTGCCCTCTACGCGGAGTTGCTCGCTGAACGTCAGCTTGATCTGGATCTCGTTCGCAATCGCACCGGCCACCTCGCTCTGCAAAGCCAGGACGTCCCGCAGGTCGCGCTCGTAACTCTCGGCCCACAAATGCCGGTCTGTAGGCGCGTGCAGTAACTGGGCCGTGATGCGCACGCGATTGCCCGAGCGCAACACGGAGCCCTCGAGCACCGCGTCCACGTTCAGTTCGCGCGCAATCTGGGGCAGCGGCTTCCTGGTCCCCTTGTATTGCATCACGGAGGTCCGTGAGATGACCCGCAGGGCTCCAATGTTGCCGAGGTTGGTGATCAACTCCTCGGTCATGCCGTCGGCGAAGTATTCCTGCTCGGGGTCGCGGGAAAGATTGTCGAACGGCAGGACAGCGATGGATTCGATCTTGGGTAGGGGTAGGCCATGGCGTGCCCCTACGGCTGTCATCACCCGCTCGCGCAGGCCGACGACATTGAGGGCGAATAATACCGCCAGCAGTGCAAGCACCCCCCCGGCGCTGAGCGCCACAATTGACCCTTTTCGTAGGGGCGGTTCGCGAACCGCCCCTGCAGCGTCTCGCTGGTCCCCTCCTGAACCAGGGAGCATCCCCTTGCCCCCTTCTGAACCGGGACGTGCATCTCCTTCGACTTCCTTCCTCTCCGAGGAGGGGGCAAGGGAGGGGTGCCCCTCCACCGGCGCGACAAACCGATATCCGTGCCGGGGCAATGTCTGGATGAAGCGCGGGGCAACCGGGTCATCACCTAAGGCCTCGCGGAGCCTTTTGATCGAGCTGTTAACGCTATGTTCGAAATCGATGAAGGTGTTTCCCGGCCAGAGCTTTTCCTGGATCTCTTCGCGGGTCACAAGTTCGCCCGGGCGCTCCAGCAGCAGGGTGAGCACTTGAAAGGGTTGGCCGTGCAGTTTGACCTTCAGTCCCTGCTTGCGCAACTCTCCGGTGCGAAGGTCAACTTCGAAAACACTGAAGCGCAACAAGCGCGGGCGGGCGTTAATGTCGATCATTGGGGTCGCTTCCGCTCTGTTGACGGCAAGTGTACCACCTCAAGAGTCCCCGTGAAAGGCCAACCACCAAAAGTACATCGGAGGGCAACCCCCCTCTCCCCA
>DATJVT010000221.1:0-5877 GCA_035501695.1 Terriglobia bacterium
TGTCGGCGGGGGAGTTGGAACAACTGGCTGCGCCCATCGCTTTGTACCCGGACGCCCTAGTGGCGCAGATTCTTGGAGCTGCGACCTTTCCGGACCAGGTTGCTTACGTCTCCAACTGGCTTCATCAGAACCAGAATCTAACCGGCAACGCTCTGATGCAGGCCGTAGATGCGCAGCCGTGGGATCCGAGCGTGAAGGCGCTGACTCAGTTTCCTTCTGTGCTCGACAACATGGCAAAGAACCTCAGTTGGACTTCCGCGCTGGGCGAGGCTTATCACACCCAGACCGCCGACCTCATGACGGCCGTGCAGGTTCTGCGTGCCAAAGCTTACGCTGCCGGCAATTTGAAATCGGGCTCGCAGATCACGGTGGTGCAGCAATCGCCGCAGGTCATTGTGATTCAATCGCCGAGTCCGCAGGTGGTGTATGTCCCCGTGTACAACCCCACGGTGGTTTACGGCTATCCCTACGTAACCCCCGGTTACAGCGCTTCCACCGTGGCGGCCACCGGCGCGATTGCCTTCGGAGTTGGCATCATGGTGGGGTCGATGATGAGCAGTTCGCATTACGCCTGGGGGTATAGCAGTTGGAACTGTGGCTGGCACAGCACCACCGTGGTCTATCGTGGCGGGTCGTACTACGGTAATTCGGCGTGGCACGGCGGCTACTATGGCTCCAACGGTCCCGGCGGCGTCTCGCACTACGGCGCCAGCTATAACCCGTCCACCGGGGCGTATGCGCGCGGCGCGTCAACTACAACACCCTATGGCACTCAGAAGGTCGGCCAGGCGTACAACCCGAACACCGGGGCCTATGGCGCCACCCATCAGACTTCCAACGCCTACGGGAACTATGGAAGCTCGGCAGTTTCAAAGAACGGCCAGACTGCCTACACGCAGCACCAAACGACCTCGCAAGGCTCCGTGGGATCAGTGCAGACTTCGAATGGGGGCAAGGCGGTTGCAGGGACGGGTAAGTACAACAGCGCTGCCGCAGGTCAAGCCGCCAACGGCAACAAGTATGCGACGGCGAACGGCAATGACTACAAGAACACCGGAGGCGGTTGGCAAAAGGAAAGTAACGGAAGCTGGAACAATGTCCAGAAACCCAGTAGCGGGAGTTCCAGTTCTGCTGCCGCTCGGGGTTGGGGCCAGCCGGAGAAAAGCAGCGGGTCATCGGCCTTCAGCGAAGGCGGCGGAGGGTGGCAGTCCCGATCAGAAAGTGCACGCGGTTCTGCGAGCACGGGCGGCGGCCGCGCCCGTAGGTAAAACCATGCTGAAGCTGCAAAAGAGGTCACGTTGCTGAGCGGTGGTGGGGAACTGTCTTACAGTCAAGGTTCGGGAGGGTAGGTATGGGGCTCGAAATCCGAAGCGTCCGTATTGCGACCTGGGTGGTAGTTCTGGCGATAACCATTTTCCTTGCCGCCTGCGGCAAGTCCGAGAAACCGGCGTTTCGAGTGTTTGCTTCACCCGACGAGGCTGGTAACGCCCTGCTGGAAGTGGCAAAGGCAGGGGACCAAAACGCCGCGCTGACCATTTTCGGCCCGGGGTCGAAGGAGATCATCTTCTCGGGCGATGCCACGGAGGACAAGGCTGCGGTCGACGCCTTTGTGGCGGCCTACGGGGAAATGCACCGCTGGCGGAAGGTGGCGGACGGGGCCCAAGTCCTGCTGGTAGGAGCTGACAATTTTGCCTTCCCGATTCCGTTGAAGAAGAATGGGGCCGGGCAGTGGTATTTCGACGCGGCGGCGGGAAAAGACGAGATTCTGGCCCGCCGTATTGGCCGGAATGAACTGGCCGCCATGGACGTATGTAAGGCGCTGGCCGACGCTCAGTCCGAATACTTCTCACAGCGCCACGATGAGGGAACGACGAATCAATATGCCGTGAAGTTCATCAGCGACCCCGGCAAGCAGAACGGTTTGTACTGGAAGTCGCCGGAAGATCAACCCAGAAGCCCCCTGGGGCCGCTGGTAGCGTTCGCCAGTGCCGAAGGATACAGCGCCGAGTCGAACTCACGCGCGCCTTTCCATGGCTACTACTTCCGCCTGCTGAAACGGCAAGGCAGTCACGCCCAGGGCGGCGCGAAGGACTACGTGGTCGACGGGAAGATGGTCGGTGGATTCGCCTTCGTCGCCTATCCGGCTGAGCACGGCAACTCGGGGGTGATGACATTCATCATCAGCCGCGATGGCGTGCTGTTCCAAAAGGATTTGGGGAAGACCACAACGGAAACAGCAACCGCGATGAGCGAGTTCGATCCCGATCCCAGTTGGAGCCCGGTAGAGGAAGGACCGTCTTAGTCAGACGCCGGCAGCGCCTGGAGAAAGTCTGCCGGGAGCGAGCCAATTGAGTGCGGCAGAGGCTCCAGCACCCCCACACCACGGCAGCGCCTGGCGCCGCGCTGAACCAGACGCGGATTTGGCGCAAGGGGCGCGTCCATCGTTTCCGGGGGCGGCCCACCCAAATCTGAAGATCCCCAATCAAAAGGAGAGTTCCCATGAATCAGAACCTAGAGATTACGCATGGCAAACAGTCGATCCCATATTGGGCCGTTCCGGTCTACAAGCGCCTAATGGTCATTGCGGCGCTAACGCTCGTCGGGAGCGCCATGGCGATGGGGCAGGATGGCGATATGCAGCAAAAGCTGGCGGCGGCGAAGCAGTCTATTGCTGAAAATCAGCAGAAACTGCGCCAATATCAATGGACTGAAACAACCGAGCTCACTCTGAAGGGTGACCCGAAACCTCCCACTCAAAAACTTTGCCAGTACGGTCCTGACGGGAAAGTGCAGAAGACTCCCATCGGTCCCCCGCCCCCGCCCCCGAGCGGCGGCAGAGCGAAGCAGAGAATTATCGCCAACAAGACGGCAGAAATGAAAGACTACATGGGAGATGTGCAGGGTCTTCTGAGCATGTACGTGCCGCCCAATCCGCAAAAGATGCAGCAAGTCCGTGATGCCGGCAATTTCTCCCTCAATCCCGCCGGTGGGGTGGTGAACCTGGTATTCGCGAATTACGCCCAGCCGGGTGACAAGCTGACTCTCACGTTTGACCCTGCCACCAAGAAAGTCACCGCCTTGGCCGTCAACACCTACATGGGTGAAACGAAGGACGCGGTGACGTTACAGGTACAAATGGGCAGCCTGCCGGATGGAACGAACTATGCGTGGAAAACAGTTCTCGGCGCCACCGCCAAGCAACTGGTGGTGACCACAACCAATTCGGACTACCAGAAACTGGGCGGGAACTGACGCCGGGACCGGGGGAATCCTGGAGGGCATGCGTCCCCCTCTAACCCCTCCGGCAAAACAGCCTTCCCCACGGCAACTGGTGCTTCAAGCGTGCCACGAAGGAGGAGTTGATTCGGATCCCTTGGCAGGTCAGGGCCGGAGGCGCCACCGTCATGAGTGAGATAAAGTCGTTAGCAGCCGAAGAGTTCTCCATCACCCGCGGAGGCCCGCTGCATTGGCTTCTCGTTCGTCTGGGCAATGCTGGGGAAGAGCGCCAGCGGGTCGTCCTCAGGGCGTTCTTCGTCGTCCTTGTTACCTGGTTTCCCCTGCTCATTCTTTCTCTCATACAAGGACGGGCCTATGGAACGCAAATCACGATTCCGTTCCTTGGTGACTTCGCTGTGAACGCACGCTTCTTGATTGCCGCTCCGATTCTCATCCTGGCGGAATCGGGAATTGATCGGAGGTGGCGACTCCTTGTTGTGCAATTTCTTAGGGCGGGATTGGTGGGTGAGAAGGAACTGCCTGCTTTCGAGGCGGTAATCGCAAGAACCAGCCGTATGAGAGATCGCGTGCTTCCCGAGGCCTTGATGCTCGTTGCCTCATTCTTGCCTGTCTTCATCCTCAAGACCGAGGCGCTCATAAGTGGTGTCTCGAATTGGCACACTGTCGGAGTAGGGTCAAGCGAAGTGACCCTGGCCGGATGGTGGTTCAACTTGGTGAGCACTCCATTCTTCCGTTTTCTGTTGTTGAGGTGGACGTGGAGGATGTTTCTGTGGACTTCCTTCCTGTGGCGCGTTTCAAGGATCAATTTACGTCTGGTGGCAACGCACACGGACATGGCTGCCGGTCTCGGCTTTTTGTCGGAGGGTCAAAAGGCGTTCAGCCCCATCGTTTTCGCGGGAGGAGTCGTAATTGCTGCGCAGGTGGGAAATACCATCGCGTATCAAGGAGCAACCCTGGCCTCCCAAAAACTTCCCATGATTGCCTATGGCGTACTCGCGATCATCTTCCTGATTGCTCCTCTTCTGGTTGTTCTGCCCGTCCTGCTCAAAACCAAAAGAAAAGCGCTGCGTGAATACGGGGCACTGGTGGCAATCCATAACCAGCAATTTGATGAGAAGTGGATTCAGAATAATGAGCCATCGGACCAGTTGATTTTAGGGAATCCCGATGCGTCTTCCTTGTCCGATCTTGGAAGCAGCTTCGCCGTTGTAAGGCGAATGGGGCTTGTCCCCCTCGATAAGCCGACTCTTATCACTTTGGCATTAGCTGCGGCATTACCCATGGCTCCAGTTGTCCTTTATGCGACACCAGCCGATGAGGTGATCCGTATTGTGCTGAAGATGCTGGGTTGACCCTTGAGCCCGCCGAAACGTTCGTCGCAATAAACCAAGCCGTGCAGTTGCATTTCGCAGGCAGAAATGGGAAGCTCAGTGCTGCGCCTCTGGGTGGAAATCGGTAGGAATGAACGCTGACATGTGTCTCCCATCCCGGTTCAGGTTGGAGGAGGGAACGTGACGCGCTATACACCCAAGGTGTGCATGATGGGTTTGCTCCTCAGTGCCAGCGTCTGCCACGCCCAAACCCTCACTCCGCGGGCCTATATCATTACTCCCGTGCATTCCAATGCGATCACCATGACTTATTCCTATAGCACTGGCAGCACGCTTTTTGATCCCAATCTCCCGATTACCGATGCCAAGTCGACATTCAGCACGCCGGTCATCAGCTTCTATCACTCGCTGGATTTCTTCGGCCGCTCCGCCAATATCGCCGCCATCGTGCCGTACGTAGTCGGGGACTTTTCCGGGAACGTGCTGGGAAATTTTGCCTCGACGCACCGCTCCGGCCTGGGTGATCTCGCCTTCCGGTTCTCCGTGAACCTCCTGGGGGGGCCGGCAATGTCTCTCAAGGAAATGAGTTCGTGGCGTCAAAAGACCCTGGTGGGCGTCAGCCTGGTGATGACAGCTCCGACGGGGCAGTATGACCCGACCCGGCTCCTCAATCTGGGCACTAACCGCTGGGAATTCAAGCCGGAACTGGGCGTGTCCAGGCGCCGGGGCAAGTTTATATTAGATGCGTACGGCGGAGTCTGGTTCTATACAACGAATCCCGAGTTCTTTTCCCACAATCAATACTTCCCAGGGACCAGCACCCTGTCGCAGCAGCCCATCGGCGCCACCGAAATGCACTTCAGCTACGATGTCAAGCCCCGGTATTGGGTCTCCTTCGACGCCAATTACTGGTACGGCGGCCGCTCGAGCCTGAATGGGGTTGAACATCCCACCTCTCTTCTATCCAGCTCAAGACTGGGGGTGACGGGCTCCATCCCGGTGACCAAGCATAGTTCGGTGAAGCTCAGCTATAGCGACGGGCTTTATATTCGGCTGGGAGGGAACTACCAGACCATCTCAATCGCCTACCAATACTCCTGGTTTGGCAAGCCGAACTAAGTTCTTCAGGCTGATGCCCGTGCCACCGCTCGCGGACCGGCCGGGCTTGCACCCCGCGAAGCAGCATGGAAAGATCTTGCGCTAGCCCAACTTTCGCAGTTGGGGGGGACTGCGGCGGGTAAGTAGTTTCTTTTCAGCAAAGCGATCTCCAAGGTCTACACTACATTTTGAGCTGCACCAAGTTGTCGGT
>DATJVT010000222.1:0-11521 GCA_035501695.1 Terriglobia bacterium
TTGATCAGGGTGACGCGCAGGCCGCCTTCTTCCAGTTCCAGCAGTCCATCAATGGTGCACCCCGCGGGCGTGGTGACGATGTCTTTCAGCTTGGCCGGATGCTCGCCGCTTTGCAGCACCATCGAGGAAGCGCCCAGCAGCGTCTGCGCGGAAAGCTCCGTGGAAAGCTCGCGGGGCAGGCCGAGTTTCACGCCGCCTTCCGCCAGCGATTCGATCATCAGGTAAACGTAAGCGGGGCCGGAGGCGGAAAGGCCGGTGATGGCGTCCATGTGCTTTTCTTCCACCACCACGGTGCGCCCCATGGCGCTGAAGATCTGCCGCGCCAGGGCCACGTCATCGGCCGTGGCGTGCGGGCTGCCGGCCAGCGCCGTCATGCCCTGGCGAATCAGGCAGGGGGTGTTCGGCATGGCGCGAACCACGCGCGCCGGACGCCCCAGTTCGCGCTCGATCAGGGCGATGGTGACGGAGGCGGCGACGGAGATGATCACCGCGTCCTTGCGCAACACCTTCTTCACCTCCCGCAGAACCCCCTTGACTTGCTGGGGTTTAAGAACAATTAATACCAAGTCTGCGCCTTTAACTGCTTTGACATTATCGGTATGAGCTTTCACGCCGTATTGCCGGACTAGAAAATCAACCCGCTCCCGTTCCGCTTCCGCGACGGTTGTTTCCACCCGGCCGACCGGGATAAGCTGCGAGCTCAACATCCCGGAAAGAAGGCCTTCGCCCATCTTCCCACAGCCAATCAACGCCAGCTTCTTCACGCGCGTCTGGAAATCGCGCGTGGAATGAGTATGCTTGATTTCGGTGGTTTTCATTGTTGTCCTCGGTCAGGGCGAGCGCGCAGCGCCTGGGAGGTCGGCGCACCCGCGTCCGTCGCGTTCCCCAATGGATTTACATCGGCACAACTGCGAGGCGCGAAACCTCAATCGAAAATCTAAAATCCAAAATCCCTACTGCCTTGCCGCTGCCTGTTCCGCCGTGACTTCCTGCCTGGAGGTGGAGATCCACGGCATCATCTTGCGCAGTTCGCTGCCGACTTTCTCGATGAGATGGGCGGAAGCCTTGGCGCGCATCTCCAGAAACTGATGGCGGCCCTTGGCGTTCTCGTCCATCCATTCCTTGGCGAAGGAGCCGTCCTGGACGCCGGTCAGGACCTTCTTCATGGTGTCGCGCACGTGCGCGTCAATCACCTTGGGTCCGCGCGTGTAGTCGCCGTACTCGGCCGTGTCGCTCACCGAGTAGCGCATGTACTTGATGCCGCCCTGGTAGATGAGATCGACGATCAGCTTGAGCTCGTGCAGGCATTCGAAGTAAGCGATCTCGGGTTGATAGCCGGCCTCCACCAGGGTTTCAAACGCGGTGGTGATGAGAGCGGAGACGCCTCCGCACAGCACCGTCTGCTCGCCGAAAAGGTCGGTCTCGGTTTCTTCCTTGAAGGTGGTGCGAATCACGCCCGCCTTGAGCGATCCGAGACCCTTGGCATACGCCAGGCCGGTGGCTTCGGCATGCCCGCTGGCGTCCTGCTGGATGGCCAGCAGGGAAGGCACGCCCACGCCCTCGGTGAAGAGCTCGCGCAGGCGATGGCCAGGGCACTTGGGGGCGATCATGATCACGTCCACCGTGGGCGGGGGAACGATGAACTTGTAGTGAATGTTGAACCCGTGGGCGAACACCAGCGTCTTGCCCGGCCCCAGGTGCGGAGCAATCGCTTCCTGATACACCTTCGCCTGGATGGGATCGGGGATGAGGATAACGATCAGGTCGGCGCGCCGCGCGGCTTCGGCGGCTTCGTAGACCTCGAAGCCCGCGTCCTTGGCCTTGGTGCGCGGCGGATCGCCCATGCGTTCGGCCACGATCACCTTCACGCCGCTGTCGCGCAGGTTCAACGCGTGCGCGTGCCCCTGGCTGCCGTAACCGATAATGGCCACGGTCTTCCCCGCCAGGTTTTTCAGGTCGCCATCTTGCTCATAGTAGACTTTTGCCATGTCGCTTCATGCCTCTCATCGATGAAATTTGGAAAGCTGAATTATATACGAAGTCGGAAAGGCAGTGGCGAGTGGCTGGTGGTCGGGGGTCCGGCAATTTCCGGATCTCATCGAGCCACTAACCACTAACCATTGCTTTCTTCACGCTTGCCCGCCGGCCATCACCGGGGTGAGCGCAGTGCGGGCTGATTTCACGCAGGCGAAGGGATGGAATTCCGGCAGGCCAAGCCCGGGCGTCGCGGTCCGCCGGCGGCTTTCAACGGGAACCTCGAGCAGGTACTTTCCGTGGCTGGCAAAGATCAACCGCGACCCGGGAAAGGTCCGCAGGACCTCTGCAACATGCGCCGCGTCAGCATCGGCGTCGATGAAGACGAAAGAGGCATCCGCCGAGGTCTGATGCTGGTAATAGGAGACGCGCTCCACGCCTTCCGTGCGGCGCAGGAAGTTGAAGAGGTGGTCAATGTCCGACTCGGGCGAGTCCAGCACGGCCATCATGGAGAAGCTGTTGGGCCGCGCCGCCATCGTGAGGGTGCTGATCTTCAGCCCCTTGCGGCGAAAGACATTCATGAGACGGCAGGTCACCACCATGTCCTGCTCGGTTTCCAGCGTGATCAGCCATTGCATGTTTAACTCCTGGGATCAGGTTTCAGGGGTCAGGGCCTGGGGGCTGGGGACTGGGGCGCTACCGGAATCCTGCTTGCCCCAGCCCCTAGTACCCAGCCCCCAGCTCACACGGCCCACAGGTCGTCCAACGCTTCTTCTTCCACCTGCACGCGCGGCGGCTCCACCACCATCTCGGCCAGCGCGGCGCCGGGGGGAACGATGGGGTAAACGTTTTCCGCCGGGTCCACCCAGACGTCGAGCAGGCGCGGTTCGCGGTCGCTCAGGAAGTCCTCGATGGCATCGGGCAAGTCGGTGCGATGCTCCACACGCCCGCCGCGGATTCCGTAAGCCTCGGCCAGCTTCACGAAGTCCGGGGCAAAGTCGAGGTCGATATCGCAGTAGCGCTTTTCGAAGAAGATTTCCTGCCACTGGCGGACCATGCCCAGGGCGCGATTGTTGATGATCACGATCTTTACCGGCACGCGGTATTGCACCACCGTCGCCAGGTCGTTCAGCGTCATCTGGAATCCGCCGTCGCCCACGAAGGCGATCACCTGGCGGTTGGGGAAGGCCATCTGCGCGCCCATGGCGGCGGGAAAGCCGTAGCCCATCGATCCCAGCCCGCTCGACGAGAGCCAGGTGCGCGGCCGGGTGAAGTTGTAGAACTGCGCCGTCCACATCTGGTGCTGGCCCACGTCCACGGAGATGATGGCGTCCTCTTCGGCGCGCTGGGCGATCGACTCAATCACAGACTGGGGCTTCACCGTGTTGGCGTACTTGTCGTATGTGAGGGGATGCTCGGAGCGCCAGGCCTCGATGCGCTTCAGCCACTGCCGGCGCTCGGGCGAGGGGGCCGCCGCGCGGGCCTTCAAGACCTCGATCAGCGCCTTCAGCGCCTCCCGCGCGTCGCCCACCAGCGACAAGTCCACATGCACGTTCTTGTTGACCTCGGAGGGATCGACATCAAAGTGGATCTTCCTGGCGCCGGTGGCGAAGCCGTTCAAGCGGCCCGTTACCCGGTCGTCAAACCTCGCCCCAACGGCCACCAGGAGGTCGCAATTACAGATGGCCATGTTGGTGGCGTACGACCCGTGCATGCCCAGCATCCCGAGTGAGAGCGGGTGATGAGATGGGAAAGCGCCCATGCCCATCAGCGTGGTGGTGACAGGGATGTGGGTCAGCTCCGCCAACTCGCGCAGCTCCTGCCAGGCGTCGGAAGCAATCGCCCCGCCCCCTACGTAGAGGACGGCGCGACGGCTTTCCAGAATCAGGTCAGCGGCGCGCACAATTTCAGGCTCGGTGAACTCGCGTTGGCGCTCCGGCGCCGTCACGCCCAGCGTGGGTGGATATTTGGGCTCCGCCACTTCCATGAGCACGCTTTTGGGAAGGTCGACTAGCACCGGACCCGGGCGCCCGGAGACGGCGGACCGGAACGCACGGTCGATGATGCGGGGAATGTCCGCCGCCGCGCGCACCGCGAAAGACTGCTTGGTTGAGGGCAGGCTGATCCCGATGGTGTCCGCTTCCTGAAAGCCGTCCTTGCCGATCAGTGCCGCCGGCACTTGCCCGGTCAGAGCGACGATGGGGATGGAATCCATCATCGCCGAAGTCAAACCGGTGATCAGGTTGGTGGCTCCGGGGCCGGAAGTTCCCAAGCAGACGCCGGGCTTGCCGGTGACCCGCGCATAACCGTCCGCCGCGAAGGCCGCGGCCTGCTCATGCCGCACCAGCAGGTGGCGGATGCCAGCGCTGTAGAGGGCATCGTAAAGGGGCAGGACAGCCCCGCCCGGCAGGCCGAAAAACACGTCCACCTTCTGCCGCTTCAGGCTTTCGAGCAGGATCTCGGAACCGGAAAAGGTCTTTGCCATAACGTTTGTCGCAATGACCAACCGGGAACTAGTACCGACCAGTCGGTAGGTAAAGGTACCATGCCCGGAGGGGGGCGTCAACCTCTAATTTGGTCTCCTTAGCGGAGCAGTTCCTCCAGGCGAACCGCCTGATCGGTCTTGTCGTCGCGGTATTTGATAATGACCGGCGTGTAGAGGGAAATCCCCAGTTCTCTGCCCCGGCCCCTGGTCACGGCGCGCGAACCGGGGACCACCACGGCGCCCTCGGGAATGCGCAGAGGATTCTCGCCCTCACGGCGAAGCACAGTGTCGCGCACCAGGTCGTAGACGGGCGTGGAGCCAGTGAGGACGGTCCCGGCCGCGAGCACGGCGCCCTTGCCCACAATCGTCCCTTCGTAGACGCCACAGTTGCCGCCCACCAGCACCTCGTCCTCGATGATGACTGGAAGGGCGCCAATCGGTTCCAGTACACCCCCGATTTGCGCGGCCGCGCTGATGTGGACCCGCTTGCCGACCTGGGCGCAGGAACCCACCAGGGCATGCGAGTCCACCATGGTTCCTTCGTCGACATACGCCCCGACGTTGATGTACATGGGCGGCATGCAAGTCACGTTCTTCCCGATGTAACAGCCGTCGCGAATTGACGAACCACCCGGGACGACGCGAATGTTCTGGCCATCCGGGAGACGTTTCAAGGGATAGGTGTGCTTGTCGCGGAATTGAAACTCGGGTGGCGGCATGTTCACGATCCGCCCCATTCGGAACCCAAGCAGGATGCCTTTCTTCACCCAGGCGTTTACCCGCCAACCGGACGGCGATGTGGGATCAGGCTCTGCTGCCCGCATACGGCCCTCATTCAGTGCCTGCTTGAATTCGTCGAAAACGTTGAAGTGTTCGCTACCGTAGGCGTCAGCGCTTTGGGAGAAGAGTTCTTCAATGTGGGTCTGGGGATCCATATTTCTGACCTACACTCTTTGCGCCTGGAACAAGACTAGCGCCGCCATGACCTTCTCCAGTTTCGTCCGGTTTTCGGGTTTCATGGGGACCATGGGGAGGCGATAGACTTCCTCGATCATGCCCATCATGGCGAGGCCGGCTTTAACGGGGATGGGATTGGTCTCGATAAAGTTCGCTTGCATGAGGGGCAGCAACTGGAAATGGAGTTGGCGTGCCTCATCGATTTTGCCCTCCAGCATCAAATGGGTGAGCTTTACCATCTGCGCAGGGATCTGGTTGGAGCAGGTGCAGATGACGCCTTTTCCACCCAGCGCCATGAGCGGGAACGTAAAGGCATCGTCTCCGGAAAGCACTCGGAAGGTGGATGGGACGGTGTTCAATAGCTCCATTTGTTGCACGATGTTTCCACAGGCTTCCTTGATGCCGATGATGTTGGGAATTTGGGCAAGGCGGCCCACCGTGGCGGGTTCGATATTCGACGCCGTGCGCCCCGGGACATTGTAGAGGATGACGGGCAGGTCCGTAGACTCGGCAACGGCCTTGAAGTGCTGGTACATGCCTTCTTGCGTCGGGCGGTTGTAATAGGGGGCAACGGAAAGGATCGCCTGCACACCCAACCCCTCCACTTCGGCTGCCAGGTCGCAGACTTTCCTGGTGTGGTTGCCGCCCACCCCGACGATCACGGGGACTCTTCCGCCTGCCTCTTCCAGCACGAGGCGAATCACTCCCACGTACTCCCCGTGCTCGAGCGTGGGCGTTTCGCCCGTGGTGCCGCAAGGAACCAGGAAATCGATCCCGGAGCGAAGTTGGAACTGCACCAACCGTCGTAGTGCCGCTTCATCCACGGAACCGTCTTTCCGGAACGGGGTGACCAGTGCCGTGCCGCAACCGCGAAGTTCCAGGCTCATAAATCCTCCGAATGGGGAACCTAGCCCCCAGCCCCCAGTTCCAGGACTTCCGCGAAACTGAAAAAGCCCTTCTTGCCGACGACCCAGCGGGCGGCGTACAGGGCGCCTTCCGCGAAGCCCTGCCGCCCTCGCGCCACGTGGCGCAAGACTACCGTATCCGCCTCGGAGTCAAAACCCAACTCGTGGGTCCCCGGGATGTACCCGGCACGCACGCTGGCCACGGGAATGTCGCGATCCACGAGATAGGGTTGAATCTGCCGGGCGATTTCCAGCGCGGTTCCCGAAGGAGCATCCTTCTTCATCTTGTGATGGGACTCGCTGAGGAATGGATCGTACATGGGGAAGGGGGCGAAGATTTCCGCCGCGGCGCGCGCCAGCCGGTAGAACAAGTTCACTCCGATGGAAAAGTTCGGAGCGTACACCATGCCGACGCCGGCCTGCTCAATGACCTTGCGGATCTCGTGTTGGTGCTTGTGCCAGCCGGTCGTCCCCACCACCAGGTTTACCCCCAAGGCCGCCACGCGGTGAGCGTTTTCCACCACGGCTTCGGGCGTAGTGAAGTCCACGCAGACATCGATGCCCTTGAACTTCTCCCGGGTGATTCCGGCGCTCTTCGCGTTGACATCGATGTCCATCACGAGGTGCACTTCAAAGCCGCGCTGCGGCGCCAGTTGCGCCACGGCTTTTCCCATCTTTCCGTAACCGAGGAGTGCAAGATTGATCATTAATCCAGGTATCCTTCCGATTTCATCAACTCCGCGTTGAGCAGCGCCGCGCCCGCGGCCCCGCGAATCGTGTTGTGGCTCAAAGCCACGTATTTGAATTGCAGCACGGAGCACTCACGCAAGCGACCCACCACGGTGGCCATGCCGTGTTCGGCATTCAAGTCGAATTTCGGCTGCGGGCGGTCCCGCTCTTCCCGGACAATAATGGGATGCTTGGGCGCCGATGGCAAATTGCGTTCCTGGGGAAGGGAGCGGTAGGCCCGCCAAGCTTCCTCGATATCGTTCAGCGAAGCCTTGGTCTTCAGGGCCACCGAAACAGTCTCCGTGTGGCCATCTTCCACCATCACCCGGTTGCAGTGCGCGCTCACCAGGAATTCGCCCATCTTAACGTGCCCGTCGACGAGTTTACCAAGGAGCTTGCGGGTCTCGCGCTCTACCTTCTCTTCTTCGCCGCCGATGTAGGGGACCACATTGGCCAGGATGTCGAGCGTGGGAATTCCGGGATAGCCCGCCCCGGAAACGGCCTGCATGCTGGTCATCAGGACTTTTTCAAGCCCGAAGGTGCGCTCCAAGGGCGCGAGCGACATGACCAGTCCCACGGTGGTGCAGTTGGGGTTGGTCACGATCATCCCTTTCCATTGGCGCTGTTTCCGCTGCTCGCGCACCAGTGCCAGGTGGTCCGGATTGACATCTGGAATCAGGAGGGGCACGTCCTGCTCCATGCGGAAATTCGAGGAGTTCGAGACCACCACGTGGCCGGCCTGCGCAAACTCCTTCTCTACCTCGCCCGCCACCTTGGAATCGAGGGAAGAGAACAACAATTGGGGAGCGCCTCCCGGCTTACACTCGTGCACGGGGAGGTCCCACACGCTCTTGGGCAGCGGATCGCGCAACCGCCAATTGCAGGCTTGGCGATAGGTCTTGCCTGCCGACCTTTCCGAGGCGGCGAGCCATTTGATTTCAAACCACGGGTGATGCTCGAGCAGGCTCACAAACCGCTGCCCGACCATTCCCGTACCTCCCAGAATACCAACTGCGAGTTTATCCATGAGTAATTGTGATGGAGTGTTACCTCCGTCTCCTTTGTCCAACCGAAGTTCTCGGTCATCGGGTCACAGTTCTTAGCTGAAGCAGTTGCTGATTACTGACTACTGACAGCTTCTCCAGCTTTGAGGTCGCGTACCAACCGGTAGTAGAGATCTGCTGCGGTCACCAGGTCCGCCTTGGGCACGCATTCGCGCTCGGTGTGCGCCAGGCTGATCGAGCCCGGTCCGAGCAGCAGGGGGCGTCCCCAATTGGTGAGTGACGGCAAATCGGTGGTAAACGCCACCACGTCCGTTTCGTAGCCGTCGATCTTCTCCATCACCAGCAAGGGCGTGTCGCGCACGAAATCGACCTCGCAGCGCCCGGCTACGATTCCTGTGATTTCCTTTCGCAGGGGTTCCGAATCCTCCACGGTTCGAAACAGGATTTGCGCCACGGCCTGGTCCGGCACCACGTTGGCGGCGCGGCCCCCCGTGATCACCCCGATGTTCATGGTGGAAGGTCCCAAAACCGGGTTGGCCGGTAGGGGAATTTTGCGCAGGTCCTCCAGCACGTCCAGCAGCTTGTCAATGGCACTTATCCCAAGTTGCGGGTAGGCGGAATGCGCCATCCTGCCATGCGCGCGCACGTCGATCCGCAGGTTTCCTTTGCAACCGACCACCAGTTTGTTTTCGGTCGGCTCGCCATTGATGATGTAGCGCGAACCCCGCGGGTGCAGATTGGCTTCGCGCGCGCCGTCGCTGACCGTTTCTTCCCCCACCAGGAAGAGCAGGCCGAAATCCCGCACGCCCTCTTCCTTGAGCCGTTCCGCGGCGGTCACCTGGGCGGCCAGAATCCCTTTGGCGTCACAAGATCCGCGTCCGTAAATATGGTCCGCATCCTCATGGGCGGGGAAAAAGGGGGGCACCGTGTCCATGTGCGTACTCAGAACGATGTCGGGCTTTCCCCATGTGGCAAACACATTGGCCCGGTCACGCGAGACGGGTATCATCTCCGCTTGAAAACCCAGCTGATCGAGGTGTCCCTTTAGGAATTCCGCGCAGGCCTTTTCATGGCCGGTTACCGAAGCCAGATTGACGAGACTCTTGGTGAGTTCAAACAGATCCATAGGAGTTCCCAGCCGGCCGGTTAATTTGAATCGGCTACTACCGTTGAAATTGCCGTGGTTCCTGCCTCAAGCACAACCCTCCAAGTTAGCCCACTATTGAAAATAGCGTCAAGGCCTATGACGGTATCCATAGACAACGCAAGAGGAATCGCAACCGCGATGGGAGAATGGCAGATTTACAGTAATCGAGAGGCGACTGGACTTCCCTGGAGGAGGCAATATGAGCACAAATCTCCGCATCCCACTTCGTATCGCCCTGACTATTGGCTCCTGATCCCCACTCGCCCCGGCATTTTTCCAAACCTGCCATTAGATGCCTGGGCTGGCCCAGGCTGCCCGCAGCAGCCTCGGGGGAGGGTGACCCATCCGGTACTCCACGTTGGAAGGGGGTCGCGCGCGGTCGTGCAGGCGTTTCCAGAGGTGTTCGGAGTCGCGGTCAAAAACCACTTCCCCCTCGGCACGAAGGCTGTACCATGAACCCTCCGACGCCTCACCCTGGAGTTGCTCAGGCGCCCACTGCGCTCGCCCTAGAAACAGGCGCAGTTCGCCAGTCTGTTTGGGGTCGCGCATGAGCTTCGAAATGAACTTCGGATCGAAACTCAGATAAACGTCACCGTAGAGGGGCATCGCCTGCTTGGGGGCCTTCGGGGTATGAAAAACCAAGGCGGGAGTGGCCATATCAACTGGACCGCCAATGTAAGCATTCTCGGCTCGGTCCTTCAAGACCGGGCTTTCGGGAAAGAGCTTGCTGAGGGGTAATTGCGAGGGCTTATTTACGACAAGGCCGACAAGCAGGGGTTCCCCCTGTAATTCCAGCATCAAGACCACGGACCTTTCGAAGAAGGGATCCTCGATGGAAGGGCGGGCCACCAGGAACAGGAGCTTGGGTTTCGGTTTGTCCTCCGCCCGGCAGGGCTTCCCTCCCCATCCCCCCGGCACGCAAAGAAGAAGGGTCCATAGCGCCAGTCGCAGGGATGAACTTCCCATGCCAGGCCGCTCACGCCGATAACTCCCGAAGACGGGAGAGGCGCCCGGATTCAAGGGATCAGCCATGGTATCTCCGGACCTTTATGATTAAGAGACGCTCCTCGCCCGTGTCGTGGACGCCCTCACGTTCTTCCCTCTGCCAATTCTCCTTACTCGTCGCCCCGCGAGGACCGCTTCTGGTAGTATCTCACCTTGACAAGACAAATCCAACCCCCTGGAGGAGACGCGATGCCACCCCAAGCTCAACCTGCCAATCGACGAGGGTTCCTGAAACTTGCGGGGGCCACGGCGCTTTCCCAGCCCTCCTTGGGGCGAAGGACAGGATGGGGGGAGGGTTCAACGCCCTCCTCCTCGGGGGGCCTGCCGCCGCTGAAGATTACTGACGTTCGCGTGGTTGTCACCTGCCCGGACCGCAACTACGTGGTGGTCAAAATACTGACCAGCGAACCCGGGCTCTATGGGGTGGGTGACGCCACGCTGAATGGCCGCGAACTGGCCGTGGCGACGACGCTGGAAAAGCACCTTACCCCACTTCTGATCGGTCGCGACCCGGAAGCCATCGAAGATACCTGGCAGTACCTCTACCGCGGGCCGTATTGGCGCGGCGGGCCGGTACAGATGACGGCTCTGGCGGGTGTCGACCTCGCGCTCTGGGACATCAAGGGAAAGCGCGCGGGAATGCCGGTGTATCAACTGCTGGGTGGCCGCACGCGCGTGGGAGCGCTCGCTTATACCCATGCAGCCGGGAACACTCCGGTTGAAGTTGAAGATGCCGTGCGCGGGGCGATGGAGCGCGGTTTCAAAGTGGTCCGCGCGCAGGTGGCGATTCCCGGCCTGGAGGGAACCTACGGGACAGCGGAAAAGAAATCATCGGAGGAGATTGCCGGCCGAGTCCCACAGCAAGCCGGCCTGCCTCACACCGAACTCTTCGAACCAGGGCCCTACCTGCGCATCGTGCCCAAGCTCTTCGCGCATTTGCGGCAAACACTCGGCGACGAGGTGGAGCTGCTCCACGACGTGCATGAAAAACTCCTGCCTGTTGAGGCGGCGCGCCTGGCGAAAGAATTGGAGCCCTACCACCTCTTCTTCCTGGAAGATTGCCTGCGGCCGGAATACAAGGAGAGCTTCCGCCTGATCCGCCAGCACGCCACCACTCCGCTCGCCATGGGGGAACTGTTTAATACGCTTTGGGACTGTGTCCCACTCATCAAAGAGCAGTTGATCGATTTTATCCGCTGCGACCTGGGGCACATCGGCGGCATTACCAACGCGCGCAAGGTGGCGGCGCTGGCCGAGGCCTTCCAGGTCAAGACCGCCTGGCACGGTCCGGGCGATATTGGTCCCCCCACTCACG
>DATJVT010000223.1:0-3752 GCA_035501695.1 Terriglobia bacterium
CCCTTGCAGTCCGTGACCGACGCGCTTCATGGCAGAGACCTGCAAACCGTTGTAGTGGCTGTTGGCGCCCGTCGAAAATTGCGTCACCGCTCCAAACCGCGGGTCCCTGGGCTGAAGATAGGGAAACGGAGCAAAGCAGCCAGGGCACACCGTCTGGTAGCCGTTCACCTGGGTCATGTACACTTGATTTACAGCACGAGTGCCGACGTACTGCACATCGAGTTTACCCGTGCTTCCGAATTGACGTTCGATGCCAAGGCTCCACTCCATGAAGTAGGGTGCGCGGAGTTTTCCGTCGGGGGCGGCGGTAATGGCCACCGGCGGAAGGCAGTTTGCGGGATTCGCCTGCGGCGAGGCGCAGGATAGCTCTCCCGCCGCGAATCCTGCGCCAAAGGCCTGATTTGCTTCCACGGTGGCATCCACCGCGCTGGCGGGTACTCCCGGCGCAATCGTGGTTCCTCCCACCGTTCCCAGCAGGCCGCCCTGGAAAGTCCTCACGTACGGAGGATTCATACCCAGTGCGTCGGCGACGCTGCCCGGCAGTATATCGGCGAAGAGGCCGAAGCCGGCCCGCAGCACCATCTGCGGAGCGAATTGCCACGCGATCGCCGTTCGCGGCTGCCAAATGGCCAGCGGAGTGGAGACGAAGAGGTGGGAAAGGCCCGTCTGTATCGCGGCATTGAGCGGCTGGTTTGAGTCGTGGGCAACAGCATCGAACGAGCCTTGCAGTCGACCCAGTTGCAGGTGGGGATTCAGCGGATTCGTGTTTAAAGTGTCGCGCACGCCGAACGTCCAAGTCACCTTTCGTGTGACCTTCCACGTGTCCTGTGCATACAGGTCAAGGTTGAGAAAATTAAACGGCTCATTGGCAGCGGTGGGAAAGGTCTGGGTTGCGGTCGAGGCGACGCCATAGATGAATTGCGCCAGCGTGGTGTAAGTAACGGTCGGCACCGTCCCGGTGCCGAAGTCATAGTCATTCAGCCGGAAGATCCGAGTGTTGGTTCCGAAGCGAAGTTCATGGCTGCCATGGCTCCAGTACAGATTATCGTTGATGAAGAATCGGGAAGCGCGGCGGCCTTGCACCCAGTTGTTGTCCAAGCCGCCGAGCGTCGTAAACGGGGCGTTCGCGCCGCTGCCTTCGAGCACGATGGGGAACGCAGCGAGAGTGTTGGGAAAGTCAGCAGGGGCGAACAGGCTTTCATACCAGGAGAAGCCGGGATTAAAATAGTTGACCACATTCTGGGAAAAGATATGCGTGTAGCCGGCCGCAACCGAGTAAAGCGGCTGGGATGAAATCGCGTTGAAGACCGGATTGATCGGGTCCGTCCAGGCCGCTTGCAGCCCGGTGTCGGATTGGAAACGAAACCAGGTGGCGTCGGTCTGGTCGATGTTGTGGTCGATCCGCAGCGTCTGGACCTGCTCATGGTCGTCACTGGAATGCGAAACCGACCGCCGGCTGGCGCAACCGTTTCCGGAAGGCGGACTGCCGGCGCTCTGACTGCCGTCCGCATTAAACGGGCACCCCAGGACCGCGAGAGGGGTGCCGGAGGTGTTTCCGTACAGGGGAAACATCTTTTGATAGAAGGGCACGAGTTGCGGCGCGGGCGCGTAGGTGGAACCGGTTACCGGGTCGGTACCTCCCAACGGCAATTGCTGCAGAACGTAGCCTTGGAGAGCGGCCGTGGGAACGGTCGTCGCCGTGACGATGGGCAGCGCAATCCGTACCCACTCGCTGTCGAAAAAGAAAAAGAGCTTGTCGCGCAGGATGGGTCCGCCCAGGCTGCCGCCAAAGTGATTCACCGTCGACCGGGGCTTGTGGTTGCCCGGCGTGGCGTTGGTGAAGAAATTCGCGGCATCCAGGCTCGACCCGTTCCACAGTTCGTACAGGTTCCCATGAAAACTATTCGACCCGGATTTGGTCACGTAGTTGACCTGGGAGGCTCCGTAGCGGCCCTGATCGACCGCATAAGAGAGGGTATTAACCGTGACTTCCGAAATCGAATTGAGCCCCAGAACAAGGTTAGTAGAAAGCCCGCTGTTCAAATTGGTCAACGGATCGTTCGTTTCCAGACCGTCCACAATGTAGCCGTTGGAAAGCGCCGGCAATCCGTTGAACTGCACGTTGCCATAGCCGTTTGACCCGCCTACAAAGTCATTGCCGCTCCCTGCCGTGTTGATCAGGGCGCCCGGCGCAAACTGCAAAGGGTAGGTGAGGTCGCCGCCGGGGTTCGGCAAGTCCTCCAGGGCCTGAGAGTTCAGGTTGGTGGAAGTGTTGGCGTTGTCCGTGTTGATGATGGGAGCTGTCCCCGCCACCTGGATGCTCTGGGTCGACTCCGCCAAGTGGAGGACGAAATCGACGGCTTGCTTTTCTCCCAGACCCGAAAACACGTTCTGATTCTGCTGCGGCTTGAAACCCTGCGCCTCCACCTTCACCGCGTAGGTGCCCGGCTTGAGTTGGGGAAAACTGAATCGCCCATCCGCATCGGTATTGACCGTTCGGCTAAGGCCCGTGTCCCGGCTGCTGATCGTCACCGTCGCACCCGGCACGGCGGCGCCGGAGGGATCGGTCACCTGCCCCACAATGGCGCTGGTGGTTTCTCCCTGCCCCCGGACGCAGGGTGCGCCGGGGAAAAACGTGACGCCGAGGAGCAGCACGAGAATTGTCCAGCGAGCCATATTGTGTTACCTCTGGGAACTTCGACCTTACACAGTGGGATTGTTTACATAAGCTTGCTATAATGAGTAAACTATAGTTAATATGATGCGGTGCGCTCATGTCAAGTGAAATTCGTTGCGAAGGTTGAGGGAATTTGGTAAGTGTCATTCGGAGGTCCCCATGCCGAAGGGCGCCGGCAGTTTTCCGATGGCTGTGAATGCACGGGTTCCGATCACGAGGGTGAAAAAGTGAAGCTCACTATTTCCAAAGAAGATTACCTGAAGGCGATCGCGGAAGCGGAAGCGGAGGAAGGGAGCGTCATCGCCGCGACGATTGCGCGTTGGTTGTCCGTGACGCCACCTGCCGTGGCGCTGGCGCTGCGCCGCCTCCGCCGGGATAAGTTGGTGGAAGTTGACCGCAAGGGGAACATCGCGCTAACCAAGGCCGGGAGGGACGTCTCCGATAAACTCCGCTTTCGGCACCACCTGGTGGAGCGGATGCTCCATGAGATATTGGGGATGGAGTGGTACAAGGTCCACGATGAAGCGGAGCGCTTGGAGCATTCCATTTCCGACGACCTGGAACGCAAATTGATCGAGAAACTTGGGATGAATCACGCGTGCCCCCACGGCAACCAAATCGACAAGAGCGCGGCTGAGAAAAATAAGCTGGGCCTGCGGCTCCTCTGGGAGGCCGCCCCCGGCTCTTCCGTCAGGATTGAAAGCATGTACGAACGTGATCGCCAGCTCCTCGAATACTTTGACAGCTTGGGTATCCGGCCGGGGGTCGATCTGGAGGTGTTGGGCCGCAATTACGACGGTACCCTGACCCTCCGCTGGGGAGAGAACTCCCTCAATTTGGGCGAGTCCGCAGCGCGCAGGGTCTGGGTCTCTGACTTCTGCGCGAGATAAAATAGTGCATATCGCACCCATCCCCGATTACCCGGGACCTTTACACACCTCCACCCCAGCGTCAGGCAGTTATACCCGCTGTAATTTCGGTCCGCCTGCGTTACAGGTCCGGTTGGAATTCCTATCTGAACCGATTCACGCCTTGGAGCCAAAGCAAAACAAGAAAAGACGCTTGCCTCAAGAGC
>DATJVT010000224.1:0-8996 GCA_035501695.1 Terriglobia bacterium
GGGGCGGTTCGCGAACCGCCCCTACGTCCGATTCGACGTCGCGATATGACGTTCTATTGATCGTGCGTGCCGGGGATATTGGGGGTGCGGTGAACTTCCCCATCCACCGCTTCCGATAATTCAATATTATTCCGATCCAGAAGAGTCCCCGTGGCTTGCTCATACTGGATTAAAGCCTTGGCGTATGCGGCGCGCGCTTTCACCACATTCCCTTCGGCCGTAGACAGATTCCTTTGCGCAGTGATGACGTCTTCCACCGAGGCGGAAGCCAGGGCAAACTTCTTCTGTTGCATGTCGAGGACCTGGCGGGAAACCGCCGTCAGCTTGAGCGCAGCATCCAGCGTGCTGCGGGTTTGCTGCACCGCGCTCACCGCCTTGCTGACATCCCAAACGGCCTGGTTCTTCGCATCCTGAAGTTTCATCTGCAACTGCCGCTGTTCCAGGACGGCCCGGGCGGCGTCAGCCTGGGCAGTGCGATTGCGAATGGGGAGACCGACCGACACCCCGTAGGAGATGTTGGGGTAGTCGCCATGGAAGATGTTGGTGAAGGTAGGAGGCAGCGTTCCCCCCAGCCCTGAGAGGCTATAGGAAGCAAAAACCTGGACCGAAGGCAATAGCGCGTTGCGTGTTCCCTGGATGGTGTACTCCTGGTTGCGCAGGTTCAAATCAGCCTGCTCAATCTCGGGTCGATGGCTGGCGGCTTCCCGCAGCGCCTCGTCCAGGGAAGGCACATCATCCGGGTGCGGCTCCGGCAACCGGTCGGAAGTCGCGAGCTGCACCGTCGCCAACTGTTCATTGAAACTCTTGGAGATTTTGGCTTTCATGGACTGGGCGTCCTGGGAAAACGTATTTTGCGCCGCCAACAGCACTTGTTCCTGGTCGGCGACTTCCTCCTGGCTACGCAGCACGTCATACTTTGCCACAGCTCCAATCTTCAGTTGGACCTGGTTACTTTCCAGGAGCTTCTGTGCGTACCCCACTCCCTCCTGCGCCACGTGGATACTTTCCTGATCTGCCAGCAGGTCGTAGTAGGTGGTCATCACGGCCGCCACCTCGGCGATTACGCTTTGACGGAAGACACTCATGGAGTATTTCAGATTGTTGCGCCCGATGCGGATAAACCTGCCATTGGCGCGTGAGCCGAACCCGTTTAATAAGTTCTGGCTGAAGCCCACCGACAAGCCCGAAACAAATGCCGGATTGTACAGGCTGGTGGTGGTGTTGGAAGAGATGCGATAGCTGTATTCGGATACCCCAAAGCTCGTACCGCTCAGAAACCCCTGGCTGTAGCCGGCTTGAATGTAAGTTTGGTGCGTCGTCTCAACCGGCACGCCGCTCACCACCGTGTAGTTCAGTGGCGTGATGGCATTGCTCCAGCCATAGAAAGCATAAACACTCGGATCGCAACAACCCGCCGAACCCACGCTGTTGATCCCGCCCCCCAAGGTGCCTCCGGCGCCATTCCCGCCGCCGCCTCCCCCGTTCCCTACGCCTCCGCCCAGGCTGCCGGAGAAGAGGGTTGTGGATTGGTAGGCGCCTGCCACACCGCGGGTTGCGCCCCCTCCCTTGGCGCGCAAAAGGTCGGTTTGGGCAATGGGCAGGTTGTACCTCGCCACGGCGATGTCCAGATTGTTTTCCAGAGCCAGAGCAATGGCGTCATTGATCGTCAATACCAGTTTATCGCCCTGAATCAGGTTCTTGAGCCGCGCCGAGTTGTCCATTTGAGGGTCGGGGACGAAAGGAGCCACATAGGGAGAAATGACGTCAGGAAAACTCCGGTTGTTCGAGTAGTCGATTTGGGTCGCGGCCTCTGGCTTGGCCGAGGGACCGTGATCATTGCCCGCAGGCACTCCGGCTTCCTGTGGACTGGCGGCGCTCCATGGGCAAAACAGAATCATGCACGAAATCACCGCCAGCAGACGTTCAAGGCGCTGTGTTTTTGTCATTTCCAGGTCTCCATTAAGTCTTGGGTATCAGGTGCTGGATGCCAGGCGTTGCTTGCGCAGACGTTGGCCTCGGGTACGGGGTTTCCCAGGTTCCTCGTCCTGACACAGCCATGGCAGGAGCACGGCCACAATCGGAACCCGAGCTAACCTATTTTTTATCAGCGCAGTGCAGGCGATGAAGGCATTCGGGCCTCGCCCCCACGCCGTCCGGTCGTGGGATTGACGTGGTCGGAATCGAACAGTGGGTGTGAGCAACTGGAGGACGAAATTCTGGCGCAACGCACCCGCTTCCATGCCCCGCGTGCCCTCACATAAGTGTAGAATGGCGGGCTTGAAGATTTGCCCCACGCACTCCATGCTGGGGCGCGGGAATGATTGTGAACGGAACAATATGGAAGCCGACCCCACGTTGAACTCGGAGCCATCGCTGCCCCTTCCTGCCGGGGAGCCGGACCGCCCCTCGGCAGTTCCCGCTGCGAGCCATTTCAAGGGGTGGGGAATCGTACTGGTTCTCGCCCTGACCTTTGCGGTTTATGCCCCCACGCTCGGGTACCAGTTCGTCCACGACGATCGCGGGCAAATCGTGGAGAACCCCGCGGTCCATTCCTGGCGCGCCGTTCCCACCTACTTCACCGCCCAGGTGTGGGCAGGCGTTATGCCGGAAGAGTTGGGAAACTACTACCGCCCCCTCTTCCTTTTGTGGCTGCGAATCAATGACGTGGTGTTTGGAAACCACGCCTGGGGCTGGCACCTCACCACGCTTCTGGCTCACCTGCTCACGACATTCCTGGTGTATATCCTGGCGTGCAGGCTGGGGACGGGTCGCGATGTGGCGCTTCTGGCAGCCCTGATCTTCGGAATTCACCCCGCCCACATTGAGGCGGTGGACTGGATTTCCGGCGTCACGGAACCGCTGCTGGGAATCCTGCTGATAGGGTCGTTCCTCTGCTACCTGGAATGGCGAGAGGGTGCAGCGCCGCGGTGGAGACTGCTTTCCCTCGGGTTGTTTGCGCTTGCCCTGCTGGAGAAGGAAACGGCTTTGATAGTCCCCGTGCTGTTCCTTGCGTATGATTGGATCCTGGGGCAAGGTAGAAGAGAGGGGTTCCTCGCGTGGTGCAGAGAGGCGCTCGGCAGGATTTGGCCTTACCTTCTCATCATCGCGCTCTATGTACCCTTGCGGATCTTTGCTCTGAAGGGTTTCAGCCATGTGGTGACACCCTTGAGCACGGCGCGACTGGTCTTCACCTGGCCGGGGCTGATTTGGTTCTGGATTCGGCATCTCGCCTGGCCGGTTGGCCTGAGCACTTTCTATAATCTTCCCGCGGTAATTCATCCCACCTTCGGGAATTCCCTCCTCCCCGCTCTTCTGGATCTCGCCGCAGGACTGGTAATTTTCCTTTGCGTTCGCAGGTCTCGCCTGGCTGTCTTTTTTACGGTCTGGCTGGCGTTGCCCTTGCTCCCGGTCCTCAACCTGCGTGTATTCATCGCTGACGACTTTGCCCACGACCGGTACCTTTACCTGCCTTCCGTGGGTTTAGCCGTCCTCGTGGCGATGCTTCTGAAAACGGTCTGCGTGGGGCCGCGCTGGCGGGGCGTCCCCGCGTCGCTTGTCGCCGCCACGGTGTGCCTGGCGGCCGTGATGAGCTACGGATCCATCGCCGAGGGTTACTACTTCCGCGATAATCTGACCTTTTACGCGCACGTCCTGGCGAAGGCGCCTCACAATCCCTATGCCGAATCCAATTACGCCATCCTGCTGGCGGAGGGTGGACAGTACGGCCCAGCTCTGGAACGGTTCCTTGACGTCGCGCATTACCATCCGGATTACTTTAACGCGACATATAACCTGGCCCTCACTTACTACAAGCTGGGCAGGCTTCCGGAGGCGGAGCAACATTTCCTTCAGGCACTCGAAATCAGCCCCAACAAACCGGACGCGTACTTCTACCTGGGCATGACACGCTTCAAATCCGGGCGCACCGTCGAGGCGATTGATTCCCTGCGCCGCGCCATCGCCATCCGGCCCAGTGGTTATGCCTACCATTTCGCGCTGGGAGTCATGTTGAAAAGCCAGGGTGACTTGAACGGCGCGCTCCGGGAATTCAAGGAGGAGATGGCAAACAATCCGGACTTGCAGGCAGCGGCAGAGCAGGCGCGGCAGATTGAACAACAAATCTCAAACAAGTAGAAGCGACTATTAACGACCAGGACGATACAGGAGACCCATCATGAACCGACGCAATTTCAGCAGGACGCTTGCCGGAGCCGCACTGGGCAGCGCGGCACTGGCCCTTGATCCCGTGCCCAATGCCGGACGCACACTCGGCGGTGCATCCCTCGCCGGCACCAACCCGAGCGCGGCGGAAACCCCTTTCAAAACCTCCGTGATGCTCTGGACGGTGTTCAAAGACATGCCCTTCGAAGCGCGGCTGGAGAAGGTCGCCGAGGCCGGCTTCCACGCTGTGGAACTGGTGGGGGAATACTCGAAGTGGACGGAAGACGATTTTCGCCGCTACAACAAGAAGCGCTCCGAACTGGGCATCACATTCGACTGCACCGCCGGCCTGCGCCACGGCTCGGGCGACCCCAGCATGCGCGAGGCTCTTCTGGCGGACGTTCGTGCGGAACTGAAGATCATGGAGAAGATTGAATGCCCGGCGCTGATCATCATGTCCGGGGACGTGGTGCCGGGCCTCGCGCCGCAAGTCCAGCACAACAGTTGCGTGGAAGGCTTGAAGCGGGCGGCGGAATTGGTAGAGGGGAAGGGCGTCACCCTGCTGCTGGAAAACATTGACCTCGAGGAGAATCCCCATTACTACCTGTGGTCCGTCCCCGAAGCCTTTAAGATCATCGAGGAAGTCAATCATCCTCAGGTCAAGTTTCTGTACGACTTCTACCACGCGCAGATTTCCGGCGGCAACCTGATCGCCAACCTGCAACGCCATGCCGGCAAGGTGGGACTGGTCCACATTGCCGACGTTCCCGGCCGCCATGAGCCCGGCACCGGCGAGATCGACTACAACAACATCTACAAGAAGCTCGCCGAGTTGAAGTACGACCGCTACGTGGCGATGGAATTCCTCCCCTCGGGAGACCCGGTGAAGGCACTCGCCCGCGCGCGAGAAGAAGCACTGCAAGCGGGCAGGAGCTAGGTGTCAGGTTTCAGGTGTTAGGTGCCAGGGGCTGGGGGCGGGGTACAGGGGGCCAGAGATCTCCGCACACGCCATGCCGTGTGTACGAATCCATGGGCGGCCCTGACCCCTTCGGTTGCAGCGTGCGAATCTTCCTTCTATCCGGACGCGGCGTTGAGTCTTGCCTGAATCTGCGGCAGCACCTTGCGCAGTTCCGTCCCCGCCCCGGGAGATAATCGCGACGCCAGGGCGGAAATAGCGGTGAGAATGGCGACGTCGCTCAAAGGCCCCAGCGCTTCCGGCGGGGGATCCGGCAAGGTTAGGATGATCTTAATCCAATCGGCAAGGACGTTCCAAAGTGGTGAACCCGGTTCGATGGGCATGGCTTCTCTCCTTGCGTTGTTATTTCCCTGACCCTGGGTTGATTTCAGGCAAGCTGGCGGCTGCCACGGCCTGGCCCACCCGGCGGGTGGATTCATCGGGCAGGTGCAGCGCCACCTTCACGGCGATGTGTGGAAATTCCCCTCGCAGTACTTCCTGGGCCCGTTGCAGGATGATGTTGCCACCTTCGCCGGAGGTAACCCGTCCGAGGATCAACACATGCCGCAACTCGTAGAAGTCGGCATATTGAGCCACGCCGTAGCCCACGTAGCAGCCAATGGTGTCGAAGATTTGCCGGGCGCGTTCGTCGCCTCGACCCAGGAGTTCTTGCACGGACTTCAGCATTCCGGCGAGGCCCAGCTTGGAGTCAAGCGTGATTCCCGCCACCGGCGCCAGGCGAAACACCGCTTGCTGGGAGAAATAATTGGCGCCCACGCCGCGGTCACCCGACCACTCATCCATGGGAGCCTGCGGGTCGTAGTCGACCGGGCAGAAAGCCAGTTCGTTTAGCCAGGTGGTCAACTCGCCGGTGGGGGTCACGTACCCGCCGGCCTCGCTGGAACCCAGCGCCATGCCCAGCACGGCAGCATCGTTCAGAGACATGGCTCCGGCCAGCGCCGTCACCTCGCCGTCGTTCACCACGTCGAAGGGAATGCCACCCCAGGCTTTCTGCAAATCCACAAACAGACTGCGAATCTGGGTGTCAAAAAGCGGCTGGGGTACCCCACGGTAGAGCGAGCCCACGCGTGGCCGGTTGTTGATGTAAACGCCTGCCGCGCTTCCGCCCACGGCATCGACGTGGGGCAAGTGCCGGGCCGCGCTTTGGAGCGCCGCATTGATCTGGTCGAAGTGATAACGCGGGTCGGTGGCGTTGCGGGGATCCCAGACCACCTCCTCCGTGTAAACGGCTTCCCCGTCCTTGACGGCCGCCACTTTGCGGTCGCTGGCGCCCAAGTCGAAGCCGATCCTGGAGCCTTCCAGGTGGCCGCCCAGGCGCACAGTGCCTTCGTTGGGCGGGGGGACTTTGTGGGCTTCGGTGATGTCCACCGTGAACGGATGTTCGTAGACCCCACCCATGAAATCCGCGTCAAATTTCCGCTCCCCAGCGCCCGAGTAAACCGCACGGATGTGCTCGCCCACGCTCTTGGGCCCCCCTACGATGACCCGCCATCCACCCTTTTGCCACAGGAGCATCTTCACCAGGCGTTCGGCAAAAGGGAGGTTGAGCGCGGCGGATTCCGAGCCTTCGTCAAGGCACTGAGTGCGATACACGGATAGCGACTGGCCGCCGCGTTCCAAGCCAATCACCAGCGGCACACCGCGTCCGGAATTATTTACAAATTTACAAAAATTATGATTGAAAAGGACGGCCGGAGAGAACGTTCGATGTAATGGCGGAACGAATTTAGGCGATGAAACCTTTAAGAGTGCTTCTATGTCCACGTCTTCCTCCATAATTCACCATTATCCTATAGTTCGGAATAATTCAGACCCAGATAATATGTGCAACCCCAGGCGTGGTCAAGCCATCGTGAGGGCACCGTGCCGGACCGGGCTCTCTATCGGGTCTGCAACACAAAAATATTTCGCCGTTGTCGATTTCGCACCCTCCATGCGTCGTACCGGTGGCGGAATAATGCTGCGGGCCCAAAGCTGGAAGAAAGCGGCAAACTTGTATATGCTTCCGAAAAGGGGACTGCAAAACCACTTTAAGGAGGAGCGTTGGACACGGGCTTACAAAACACCATTGCAATGTTCAAGACCAACACTGACCTGGTGAAGAAAGCCACCGGCGACATCCCGGCCGACCAATGGTTGCGCAAGCCGGGCGATTCCTCCAACCACTTGCTTTGGATCATGGGGCATCTGGTGTGGAGCCGGGGGAACATTCTCAGGACACTCGGCGAGGATTGGTCTCTCCCCTGGGAAAAACAATTCGCCCGCGGCGCCGCCCTTGCCGATGAATCCCAATACCCGAACGCGGAAGAAATCCGCCAGGCCTGGAGCGACGTTACCAAGCGCCTCGCCGCGTGCCTGGCCAACGTGCCGGCCGAAGTCTTGGAGAAGCCCTACGACAAACCCACGTTCGACGGGAAGCTCAGCGGGTTCGTCGCCTTTCTGGCGTTTCACGAGACCTATCACGTTGGCCAAGTGAGCTATCTCCGCAAATGGCTGGGGCACGGCCAGCTCGTGGGGTAATTTAGATTTCGATAATGAGGTTTGCGACCTTCGATTCCCCCCGGGGCCGGGGCATTTTATCCAAAGCAGGAGGAAGGGATTATGAAAAAACTGAGCGTGATTCCAGCAATGGTGATCCTTGCCAGTTTGATGGTGTTCCAACCACTGTCTCCCGCGGCTCCCCATGAACCCGCCGCGGCGGCCTTCGACCAGTTGAAAACTCTGAACGGCGAGTGGGAGGGCAACGCCAACGAAGGCGGGCAGAACATGACCACCACCACATCCTTCCGGGTTGTTTCCGATAACTCGGCCATCCTGGACCTGCTGGGCGCTGGCACCCCGCACGAGATGGTGACCATGTTTCACATGGATGGGACCGACCTGCTCGCAACGCATTACTGCGCGGTGCATAACCAGCCTCGCTTCCGCTTTGTGCCGTCCTCCGATCCGAAGGTGGTGAACTTCGAGTTCAAGGATGCGACGAATCTCGCCGCTCCCACCGCGCCCCACATGGTGGGGGTGAAGTTTACCCTCCTTGACCCAAGCCACCACTGGGAGGACTGGACGTTCCTTTCCAATGGTCAAACCCGCACGACTCGTTTCGACTTCCACCGGAAGTAGCGCCGCCCCTTAGGGCGGCACATGTCGGGCTCAAGCCCGGCGCTACGTTCGGTGGCTCATCAGAGCGGCACACAAGGAGGAACCATGCGCTACATGTTATTGATTTACGCCAACGAGCAGGCGCGGGAAGCCCTGCCGCCGGAGGAACGCCAGCAAAGAATGGCGCAGGCTCTGGCCGTCATGGAGGAGGCCGACCGGTGTGGGGTCTTCGAGGGCGCCGGCCCGTTGCAACCCACCACCGCCGCCACCACCCTCCGCGCCCGCGACGGCAAGTGGCTGATCACCGACGGTCCCTATGTGGAGACCAAGGAGCAGCTTGGCGGTTACATCATCCTGAACTGCAAGGATCTGGACGAAGCGCTGGAGTGGGCTGCGAAGTTTCCCCTGGTGTGCGCCGGCGAGGGTGGCGTGGAAGTAAGGCCCATCCAAACCATGCCGGGGTTCGGCAAAGCGCCGGTGCCGGACGCCGCCGTAGGCGTCCATGGATGAGTTAAAGAGCGCGGTTGAATCGGTCTTCCGGCGTGAGTCGGGGCGCATCATCGCCAGCCTGATCCGGATGTCGGGCTCCTTCGACCTCGCCGAAGAAGCCATGCAAGATGCGTTCGCGGCCGCGCTGGCTCGCTGGCCGGAGCATGGCACTCCCGACAATCCCGGCGCCTGGATCACCGCCGTCGCGCATCGCAAGCTGATTGATTATGCCCGTCGCGCCCGTACCCGCCGCGACAAGGAGGATGACCTT
>DATJVT010000225.1:0-11230 GCA_035501695.1 Terriglobia bacterium
CCGGACCAGGTTCGTTTACGGGAGTGGAGTGAAAACGGCTTCAAATTCCATTACTTCCATCACTTCGCTCGGATGTCTCTTACGAAAGTTGGAATGGGTTCCCTAATTGCGGAGGACACGCTATTCGGTTCCTTCCTTGCCAACAGAGCCCCACTCCATAATCTTGCTTCCAGTCAAATTGTCCCAACGGCTCTGGTCAGACCTCACAAGGGAGGGCACGTCGAAGTTGAGCTGCTGTCGCAACTTACGACCATGTACCGGCGCTGCGTGTATGCTTGCTTTCGGGCGGTCACACGTAATTCGCCCCTGACATGCCAATTTCTCACGGCAGCCTCAACATGCCCACATGCGCCTGGAGTGTGGTCGCGAAGAAAAATTCCATTAACCCTGGATGATACCTTCAAACATAGCCGACCAGCGACAAAATGTCAAGACTAACATCCGTGACAGAAACCCGCGTCAATTCGCTAGTGTCCCCCTGAATGCGATTCTTGAGCGTCCGTCGGCGAGGAGTATAATTGCCTGCAGCGAGGTCCTGCCCATGCAGAAATCCTTTGTTGCGGCCGTCGCATTCGCTTTTTTGAGCATCCCGCCTCTGTTCTCCAGCAGCGCTCCAGCGCCAGGGGATTCTGAGTTCCAACCTCCCCGAGCGGCATCCATCGATACGGCCACCAGCCATATCGGGACAATCGGCGGGTACATCGGGACCGTAGTGCTGGATGTCATGATTTCTGAGGAAGGAAAAGCAAGCGACATTCAGGTGCGGCGTGATATTCCGCCCATCGCCGCGGGGGCCGTCGAATGGGTTAAAACGTGGACATTTGAAGCCGCGAAATCTAACGGCAAACCGGCTCGCTCAAGGATGACCGTGGCCGTGACGGTTAATACGTTCCCCTTCGGGAGCGTCACTGGTCAGCCTTCTCTTCCTCGCGTGATTCCTCAGGACGACGAAGCTCGAATCCAGTCGGCGTTTCAACCCCCGGTAGTGACCCGTGCGGCGTATGCAGATTACCCTGCCCTCGCGCTCGCCCCAGGAGAGGTTATTCTTGAAACTACTTTGAACGAATCGGGAAAGGTGGAAAGCACGAAGGTGCTCCGTGATGCTCCGCCGTTCACTACGGCCGCGATCCAGGCATTGGCACATTGGCGATTCATCGCAGCTACCCTGAACGGCAAACCCGTGCCCGCCAACATGATTATCGTCTATGCGTTTCCACCGAAGCCTTATGTTCTCCCGCCGGGACAGTAAGGGCGGTAGCGCGGCCCACCGCCTTTGTGGTCCGCGGAACTTCAGTTGCCACCTCCAGGGTTATTATCGTGCGGTAAGATGATCGCGGTCAGAAGGTAAGAGACGCGGACCCCGATCAGATCGGGGCGGCCCGCGCTACTTCCTTGAAGGGGGTACCTGCATGTCATCCACATATCTTTTTTGGTATACTTAGACATGGCCTGGACGGTTGAAACCCTGAACGCGGTGGTGGACGCCGAGGTTCGATGAGGGAGGTGGAACATGACACGGGTGGGTGACCTGCATAAGAAGTGGATGAAGGAGCCTAAGTACCGCCAGGCGTACGAAGCGCTGGAAGAGGAGTTCGTGCTGGCGTCCGCGGTGATCGAGGCGCGGAACCGCGCGGGATTGACGCAGCAGGCGCTGGCGAAGAGGATGGGGACCACCCAGCCCGTCGTCGCCCGGCTGGAAAGCGGGCGCGTACGTCCGTCGCTACGCACCCTCGAAAGGCTCGCCCGGGCCACCCGGTCCCATCTGCGGATTCGCTTCGAGCCTCAACGAAAGAGGGATCTCTCGGCGCAAGGCGTCAAATAAATTGGTGATCGCGGACCACCGGATTTGTGGTCGCGTCTTTCCGGTTCCGCACACCGCAAGCACATTCATACCCCTCGACAAGCGGACTTCGATGCGCAAAGGCCGCGGACCGCAAAAGCGGTGGTCCGCGCTACGGAATTTGTCGGGTGGCGCCGAAATTTCCGTAATCCGACGAATGCCTCGCGTTAGACACTTCTAAAGAACACATGCCGAATCTTCGTCGCCGGTTCTTGCGGGCAGGAGTATAATCCCGCGCGGGTCGCGGCTTCGGCGCGATACCTGAGGAGATCATAATGGGAATCATCGTAAGGTTCGGATTCTGGGTACTGCTTTTGTGCACCTTTGTGGTTCCGTCCGCGTATGCAGGAGTCGAGGACAACTTCGACTACTTCACCAACAATTGGAACGTGATCGGGCTGCCGGATTACATGTATGGCAGCCGCATCACTCCCGACAATGCGGTGTACCTGGCGGATGCAACGACGCTCCGCATCCGGGTGGGGCGGGCGCTCACGCCGCTGAGCCGCGCGCAGGGCAAGCTGGCGAAGAATGGCTGGATGCCCATTATCGAGGTCGCGGCGGAGGATGGGCCGGTGCGGTACCAGATCACCTACTGGGCCACGCCCTTGCCCGATGCCAAGGATTGGCAGAAGGCGTTCAGTTGGCCCACCGAGGGGGAAAACTACCTCAATTGGATTACCATCCGGGCCACGAATACTTCCTCGAGTCCGGCGGAGGCGAAGGCCGACGTCACGCCCGATCCGGCCGGCCACCCGGATAAGGGCGCGGCGATCCAGCATCCCCGGAAGCACACCCGCGTTTATGCCTGGACGTGGAAACTGGCCCCGGGGCAATCGGCGGAAGGCGTGGCGCGTTACACATTTTTCCCCATCGCGGATGCCGCCCGGTACGACAAGGCGGACGCCGGGTTGTGGCTCCAACGGACGGTGCAGTATTGGACGGGCGTCATGGCCCGGGCCGCCAAGGTGCAGGTCCCCTGCCGCAAGGCGACCCAGGCGCTGCTGGCCGCGCACGTTTGCCAGCTTATCGCCAACGATCTCGGCGACCTGCGCGGCGGCGAAGGGTTCTATGACGAGTTCTTCATCCGCGACGGCGCCTACCAGCTCATGGAATTGGAGGAAGCTGGCCTGAACGACGTCGTTGACCGGGCTATCCAGCTCTATTTCCCCCGGCAACGGGATGAAGGGGATTTCGAGTCGCAGCCCCAGGAATTCGACGGCAACGGGCAGGGGATTTGGACGCTGTGGCAGTATGCCCGGATCACCGGCGACCAGGCCTTCCTCGACCGTGCCTATCCGCGCATGCTCAAGGCCGTAGCGTGGACGATGCAGGAGCGCCGCAAAGCGCCGGCGGACTCGCCCTTCGCCGGGCTCTTGCCCCCCGCCCCCGGCGACGGAGAAGCCCTGTGGGACGGCGGCAAGCACCACATTGTGGGCTACGACTTCTGGAACCTGCGCGGTCTGCTCATTACCGCCGATACGGCGCGGCGCCTGGGCCGAACCGAGGACGAAAAGGATTTGCTGGCCGAGGCCCAGCAGTATCGCGCCGCCATCGATGCCGCTTGGAAGGGCACGGGACTTCCTTATTTCCCACCCAGTTGGGAGAAAGACGGGACCCACTGGGGCGATACCGAGACGCTCTGGCCCACCGAGATCTTCGATCGCAACGATCCGCGGGTGGTGGCCTTAATCGACTATGTCCGCAAGGATTTTGCCGGCGGGTTCGTGGAAGGGACCATTCGCTGGACAGGTGAGAAGGACGCGATTCATCCCTATATGGGCGCCTACACCGTGATGGCCTCGCTTATCCGCGGCGACAGTGAGACGGTGGTGCAGGATTTCTATTGGTACCTCCTGCATTCGACCGCCGCCAACGCCTTCCCCGAGGGAATCTACTATAAGAAGCGCGAGGCCTGGGGCGACACCATCCCGCACGTCACCGGGGCCTGCAATTACGCCATCCTGCTGCGCCACATGCTGGTGCACGAGGATGGCGACGAACTGCACTTGCTGTCCGCTGTTCCGGATGGATGGCTCGCCGAGGGCCAGGAGATCCGCCTGGAACGCCTGCCCACCTATTTCGGAACGATGAACCTGGTAGTGCGCGGAGTGGCGGGTGGAGTGCAGGTCAGCCTGTCGGCGCCCACCCGTACCCCGCCGAAACGAATCGTGCTGCACCTGCCGGCGTCGCGGCCGCTCATCAGCCCCGTGGCCGGAGTGACCGTGGTGACGCGCCCCGATCAGAAAGAGCGATGGGATTTTCCCACCGTGGTCCGGAAGTATCTCGCTTCGGGGCCTCCTGAAGTGGCGTCCCATTGAAAGCAAGGTAGCGCGGACTTGTGCGTCGTCCAGCACCAGGTTCTTAAGATCAAAACATACACCATTGAAATAACATCCAAGGTTAGAACGGCATAACGGGATGAAGTACCGCAGAGAAGCGCAAAGAGCGCGCGTCTCTGCGCGATGTCCTACCCCGTAGCACTTCCAGGGTACCCGGTTGAAGTCTTATCGAAGGGGCACAGTGAGCAGCTTCAGCCGTTTGTGATCGACCTTCAAGAATATCAAGCCTTGTTGGGGTGAATAGCACATCGCCCGCCAGCCACCGAGCTCCTCTGAAGGCTGGTAGTAGCCCACTACGCCTCCAGAGGGGTTAAGGAGGACCAAGTAGTCAGCATGTCCAGCACGGTTGATATAGCTGTCGAGCACTATAATGATCAATTTTCCTGAGACGATAAGTCTGCCGACCATACTCTTCGGCTCGGGGTTGTCAAACGGAATACCCCGAACCAGCTCCCCGTCCGGAAGCATTACGAGTATCTCGTTCGACCCCGGAAGGTAGAAGTTGCCGTCCTCCCCCAGTGTGGCGGCAGGGGCCGGCGTCTCTCCGGACGCAAGCTTCGCGATGTCAAGCCCAGGCACCGCGGCATGCACCTCCTGCCGAGGCGTCCCGGAGGAATCGAGAATTGCCAGGTAGCTTGTCTTCTTGAGCCCGCGAGGAGCCGTGTCGTCGTAGTAACCGAAGAGCAGGACCGTCCCGGCGTCCGAGGTTACGACATTGGTGGGGAAGGCAGATTTGGGAATCTGCGGATAGATCGGCTCGTCCATGGAGCCATCTTGATGGAAGTGCATCACCATGATTCTCGTGCTCTCCCCCGTAATGCCACCCAAAATGTTCACCTCCCCCTTGGGACTTACTGAAAAGTCCTGGAAGACAAAGCCCTTTGCCCCAGGAGAGTCTTCCGCGACCTTGAAGATCTTGCCCTCGCTTCCATCTGCAGACAACCTCAGAACCTCCGCAACGGCTGACCCGCCCACGTGGAAGTACATGTTCCCATCCTTGTCGCAGGCAGGATTGCCCCAAAAGGTGAAGGGCGGAGCCATTACATCGTGAATGGTCGCGGGGGTTAGCGTCTTGGGAAGTAATGGTCCCTGGGCGGGGGCGGGCTGAATAACGAGGAGCAAACACACGAACCCTGCAAGCTTCGCACGCATCGTGTTTTTACCTCCTAGTTCCGAACTTGCGGATGATCGCCGGGATTATCTCGTAGGCTGGGATGTTTCTTCACCCATTCATGCAAATCTGCCAGATCGCTGCTGCCGTGACAGTCGGCCCAACTCTTGGGCGCATCCTGAAAAGTCAACGCGGCGGTGGGGATCTGCGGGGTGGCAGCCTTGCATGATGTTGCCTCCCCGATCTCGCATCCGGACCCGCAAGGGACGAAGTTTAGGATCGGGTTGCATCCGGGTCCAAGAAGGAAGCAGCTTTGGACGTACGCATAACCGCCGCATTGACAATTTACCAAGGTGCCGGCTATATGCATGTTGGCGGAGCATTGGCCGAAGGCTCTCGCAACGCACACCAAGAAGGCTACGACAGCCACGATTCTCAAGGCCGTTCTCATATGTACACCCCCTTATATGCGAAGTATTAATGAACCGAGATACAGAAATCATCCCCCCCCCTCACCCCCTTTTGTCAAGTCCATAATTCGATCCAGTGTCCATGGACAAAGTGTCCCAGTTTGCGCATATGCACACACAAGCCTTGAAATCATCTCGCTCTCTCGCACCGCGGTAGCGACCTGTTGTTCAATCTCGGAGATTGGGGTACCAAGGCAGCGCCGCACAGCAACAGACTGGTGTGCCCTGCAACACTGATCCTCAGTTCTTAACTGCAAAACATAAACTATTGAGATAACATCCAATAATAGAATAGAACGGGCGGATGAAACCCCGCAGAAAAACGCAAACAGCGCGCGGCCTACCGACTTGCAATTCCGGGGTACCCGTTCCCCCCGATCAGAAAGAGCGATGGGATTTTCCGACCGTGGTCCGGAAGTGTCTCGCTTCGGGGCCTCCTGAAGTGGCGTCCCATTGAATAGCGATGCGCTCAACTTGTTGATGCCGGGTGTCGAAGGAAGAGACGGGGAGGGGTGCTGGAAAACGCACTCCTCCCCGCTCCCAGCTTTTCCTTCGTATTGCATCGAGCCGACTTCCTCGGCCGCCGCGACGATCCTACTTCCAGCGACGAAGTAGACCACCCAGCCCCAGGCAACTCCCCAGCAGCAACATCAAAGTGCAAGGCTCGGGGGTTGTCGCCGGCGTTCCCAAAACATCAAAGGCCCCATTGGGGTCATAGGCTCCCGGAACCCATGTGGCCCCGCCGTCCGTCGATATGGCGCCCGGTCCGCTGGCACCGATGCTATTCCAGTTCCAGGCTTCCCAGGTCACATCATCGGAGGCTGGAGCCAGCCAGTACGTGCCGCCGTTAAGCAGCACCACGCCAGCAGAATCAAGAACCGTACCTACAGCGCAGCAGGCTCCGAGACCGGGTAGATTGTTCAGGGCCCACGACTCCAACACCGTTCCGGGAGCTCCAGCGTTGTCGGAGTATAAGTTCAGAGTCGCAGTATTGTTCCCGGCTACAAACGAGTCCGCGATGTCGATTTGCGCCAGGTTCAGGTTCTGGCCCGTAGAGTTGGTAAACGCCATGGCCTGAAGCGAGTTGAATCCCGTAAACGAACCGGCTCCGGACTCCGTGTACCCATTGCAACAGTCGTAGGCGGGATTAATTCCAAAATTACTATAGATCGTGATGTCTCCGGCTCGGGAGGTAAAAGGTAGAGCCGCCAGACCTATCAAAAGCGCAGTCGCACAAAGTAAGGCGCGTGGAAGTTTCATATTCAGTCCCTCCTTGTGAAGCCTCGGGCGGGAGATTCACACCCGCCCGTGGTCTCGTACCAATTTCAAAACTCCTGGAGTCGCCAATGCGCCTTCCCCAGGATCAGAACGCATTCACAAACCACAGCCCGTTCGGTGTTCCCAAGCCTGTCACATCATCCCAGCCGACACTGGCGGAGAGCGAGGAGTCGGTGTTGAAGGTGAGGACATACCAGCGGGTGCTGGTGCCGTTGTACAAGGCACTAAAGAAAGGCGTGCTGGTTCCGAGCGGGGCCGCCAACATGGCTGCGCTCTCGGGAGTCATCGCGCCTCCCACCTGCGTAATGAAACCCGCCACGTTCAAGTTGGGGTTGGGCGGGGTAACGTCCGTGATGGCGCCAGCCGGCAAGGTGTAGAGCCATGGGGCGGCCTGGCCAAGGGGAACCCCGGCCTTCTGGTTCGCAATGGCCCACATCGCGGAGAACATCGGGCAAGCCAAGCTGGTGCCACCGATCGAGTAGACCGACAGGCTGTTTCCCGAACCGCTACAACTGCCGGTATTGCAGATGATCTCCACGCCGGTGTAGGGATCGGCCAGGTAGGCAATGTCGGGCACCATGCGGAAACCACCCGGCAGGTTGCTCTGGAATGGGGGCTTGGCATAGACCGTGCTGGTCCCGCCCCCCGCCCCGTAGACGAAGCCCAAATGCAAGGGAGGGACCACGGGAGGATTGTAGCCGTGGGAGTCGGTGGCGGAGGCAATCCGGGTCTCATTGTTTCCCCAGCCCGTCTGGAAGAACATCGTATTATCGGTCTTCAATGCCAGCGTGGTCCCCCCCACTCCCGTCGCGTAGGGAGAACTCGCCGGGTAGGACACATCCGCGAACCCCTCGATGGCAGCAAAATCACCGTTGTCACCTGACGAGTAGTTCACCGAGATTCCCAGCGACCCCGCGAACAGAAGCAGGTCGTCCAGGTAGGCATACGGGGATCCCCCAAGGTTGGCCTCCTCCGTCCCGTAACTGTTGGAAATGACATTTCCCAAGCCGTTTTCAACCGCGAAAAGTATGGCCGTATCCAAATCGTCGAAGCTGTTACTGGGCGCCTCGACCAAAGCGATGCTGGCACCGGGAGCAACGGCGTGCGCCCACTCCACGTCGAGCGTGGTCTCGCTTGCCCAGCCCGAGTTGAAGGCGGGGGGGCCACCGGGTTGATATACGGTCAGGTTCAGCGGAGCCAGTCCATAGAAGGAACTGAACACACTGGAATCGACGGCAATGGTCGGCGAGCCATAAGCGTCGATGATCACGATGGTTTGTCCCGCGCCATTCCAGCCGGCCGCGTAAACACCATTCAGGTTGTATGCCGTCTGGACTTCACTGGGTTGGTAACCGCAGGGAGGCAGATTGGGCGCGGAACTGTTAATCTGCGACCCATACCGGTTGCCGGCGTAAAAAGCCTTCGGCGCGTAGCCGTCCTGGCTGAACATCACCGTCTGGCTGGGCCGGAAGCAATTCGCCGCAAAAAACGCACCTGCCGGCTGGCCCGAGAATGGGACGGGTGGGAACGGCTGGCCAGTTTCGGGATTGATCGGCCGCGCCAGGTGAGAGTTGAAAACCTGGCTGGTCAGCCCACCCACTCTGCCGATGAGTGGGGCCAGGGACGCCTCGATCTCGGGGTCGGCCGTATTGGACCGGAACTCCTCGCCCCGCACCTCAAATCGGTGCATTTGGACGTGGAAGGCCTTCTGGACGTCTCCAATCGTTCCTTCCGTCTTCACATAGAAGTTGCGATCGCCCACTCCCACGACGCGTAGACCGTGCGCGGCAAGGAAATCCTTCACGCGGGCGACGTCTTCAGTGGTGGGCGCGTGCCTCGCGCTGAACTCTTGGCGCGTCAGCCAAGCACGATAGTTACCCGAGGCGGGATCGTGCTGCTGTCTTACGAGTTCCCGGAGCGAATCCCTATCATGCAAGCGCAGCCAGACATGGAGGGTGATCTGCTTCGAGGAGTCTTCCGGACCCAGGTCTCTGGCTGTGGAGACGAAAGCCGGGGTTTGATGAAGCAAGGTTTTGCCAGGAATGCTCTGCGCATTCGATAATGGTCCCAGTGCGAAACAAAACAGCCATGTGAAGAGAACCGCGAAACGGAGCTTAGAGATCTTCATTAGGTTTCACCTCCTATGCTGTTTCCAAGGTCTTGACGATGTTTCCTGCCAGACTGCTGATCCTCCTTTCCAGCGATGGTCCCCATTGCAAAGCCCGCCGCCTTCCCGTGCGTTGGGCTTGGTTGGGAACAGTAATGAGTTGGCGTTTCCTTCCCACAACTAAGCGATTTAATATCAACGAAATAGACGACTATGTGCAAACTGTTGCAGCTTTCTCGGTGCAACGGCTGGCATACCCGCTATGGTGCTTTCCGTAACATATTGAAAAATAAATTGTTACTCTATTCTAGGGTTTCAAACCCAGTAGCCAAGGGCAATAGGCATGCCAAAACGAAGCCGGATTTGGCTTCGAAGCGGGCAACTCGGAGGTTAAGGGAAAAGTGGAAGCGGGCCGAACAGGGTGAATGCCGGACTCCAACGGAGATCGAACCAGCTTGGTCCCACGCCCGTCCCTCAGGGGCTGGTGGCAGTGAAACTGGAGAACCCGCATGTGTCGTTCACGCCGGTGGCCTGTTCGAGGTAGAACCCCATGCCCGGGTTGCCGCCGGTAAAGAGATAGTCGTGGGTCTGGACGATCTGGACCCCGTTGATGTAGACCGTAATCGTTTCTCCGGCCATGGTGGCCTTCACCACATCCCCATCCGCCACGCCGTATTGCGAGCCCTCCGTTGTCTTGAGCATCATCCACGCTCCCAGGATTCCATCCCAGCGCGCGATGTTGCAGTAGGCCTTGGGGCTCTTGGAGCACCGGAACATGACTTCATAGCCGGTGGCATTGTGGGGGGAAAGAGTGCTGCGCAGGCGGAGTTCCACTTCCTGGTAGATCCGGTCATCGTCCTTATTGATACGGTGGACGGTGGCCTGAGCCGTCTGGTCCGGCCCCCAGTGGCCGGTGAGCAGGGCGGCGGAATCGTCGTACTTCTGGCGCTCTGGCCGGACCCCGCCGATTTCGGTCCCAAAGGCAAAACCCGGAGTGGTTCGGACATCGGTCCAGTCGAGGGCGTCCTTCGCGCCGTTGAGCCATCGGCCGCCTTCCGAAATGGGGTTCTCAGTGAGAGGGAAGTTGGTCTTGTAGGTTTGGGCCGTACTGGCGGAAGCCGAGGGCATCGAGACGCCGATTCCCGTCCAGGCCGCGATGCGCCACAGGAGCACCGTTGAACTGGCGACCAGGCAGAGTCGAACCAATGCGCGCCTCCAACGCCACGCGCCGACGTACGACAGTACGGGTTTATTCATTTCCCCTCCCAAACAGCTTCCTTGCCGGGCCCGGACTCGGGCAGACTCGGTTCCCCCTCGATGCGGTTAATGGAGAGGGAAGCGACGGGATTGTATCACGGTCCGTCCGGCTGGGCCGGCGGCGCGTGCGCTGCATTTTGAATTGGCCCGAATACAAAATGTGGTCACCTCCGGCGGAATGCCACAATCCCTTGTGCATCTGGCGGAACTATCTGGCGCGCGCCCTTGACCCCTTTTCAGCGCCTCCGTATTATCGTCAGCAACGGGGTCGCGAAAGCGGTCCCAAAACGAAGGTATTACGTGAATCGTGCCAATCACGAAAGGAGCGCTGGTTAACGGGAAACAATTCTTGCGCGATTAGCGGAAACCGGCATTCCCCGCGCGAGGACGGCCGGGAAAAGCGATCGATTCCACCGCAGGAATAGTCCCGAAATAAAAATCCGCGATCCCGTGAGTGGGGTGGGGGTAAAGCTGAGGGGCTCCTCCCGTCCAGTTTACGGGGCACGGAAGAACAAACCGCAATCGTAAGGGGGCCTCCCTCCGGGAGGCCCTTTTTTTGGTCCTTGACTATAACCCGAATCAATTCAATGGGCACATGGCGGGGTAAACCGGCTGCTACGAATTTGCCCGCCCTCACGCCGCAAAGGACTTGGGGAATTGATGGTCCGGTTGGGAAAGTGCCTGCTGCAAGACCTTTTCGATCCGGTTCCGCCAGCCATGCAGAGCCTTCACTTGCGAGGCGTGATCTCCGCGCAATTCCCAGTATTGCAGCGCCAGGGAATAGCGCGAGTTGGGGACCTTTATCACGAAATTGTCGCCCTTGAT
>DATJVT010000226.1:0-2642 GCA_035501695.1 Terriglobia bacterium
GTCGGTACGGATAATCAAGGAATTCTGACCCGCCCGGCAATTCCACTCCTGAAGCTCGCCGCGCATGAAGTCCTTCATTTGCTTCAGGCGCGCGACGGAATTCACCATCTTGTAGCCCGAGCGGTTCTTCTCAATCAACCAGTCCACGACTGCTTCTACCCGGGGCCAGTCCTCTCGCGTGATGAACGTGCTGTTCCCCTCCTGGTGTTTAAAGTGGGGTTGATCGAGCATCGGCGGCTCGTTGATGTGATAGTCGGTCGCAATGCCAACGTCATGCGCGATCTCAGTCAGTTGCCTGACGTCCTCCAGATTGATGCGTGTGATATTGATGTTGAAAAACACGCTGTAGTCGTACACGTACTGCTTCGTAACGAGATATTCGAACTCCCGCCGGATGGGGTTGAGGGCCTTCGGCAATTCGGGACGGTCTTCGACGGAGTCTACCGCCAGATTGAACGTAGCAACGCCGGCATCGGCCAGCCTGTCGATTACGTCTTTTCTCATCAGGCGCCCGTTTGTCGGTACATAAACCCAAAATCCCTTTTTGGCCGCATAGTAAACGACTTTGTGAGCGAACTGAGGCCGGAGCAGCACCTCTCCTCCCATGAGTGCGAGGACGCGGCAGCCGGTATCGTAAAGCCAGTCGATGGATTGCCTGGCGGTATCCTCAGTCATTCCCTTGACCCTGTTGTCGAACGCCCAGCAATAATGGCAGTCGAGGTTACATTTCCATTCCGTAAACAGGTACGCAATGATAGGGTGGAAGTCGCCAGGTGAAATCCGCGACCGCAGATATGGATAGAACCAACCACGGAGCGCCCGTTGGATCATGAATGGCGTCACCCGTGTCCGGTACGGACTCCCGTTGCGCGGCACGGACCTGGGATCGGGCGATACATCGCCGCACTTTTCCGGATGCAGTGGAAAGACAGGTTCCGGCAATCCCGCCGGGTCATTTGATGAAGCCCCCGGCGCGGGCCAAACCCTGCGATAGGTTGCAGGCGTCTCTGCCTGTGTTTCGGCCCGGCTGGAAAGGCCGGTGTCAAGACGGACATACTCCATGCGCTGGTGCTCCGAACGGTTCGTATTCTCCATAGGCCCTCCTTGACAAAGCACTAATACAGATTGACCCTTGAGCCCCGTGAGGTCAGGTCCGGATGATCTTGCCGGCACGCGGCCCGCACGGATGTCCAGCAATGCGGCTCCTCACGGGCCGAGGATGCCTTCTGACCCCACCGGTTGCATTTTTTTTCTGTGGAGCCGATTCACCGGAAGCCATCACCAGTTCCGGATGCAATCGCCGCGTGCCGCGACGAGGAAGCCGCGTCTGGCGCCTGGACTCATAATATGACCGGACTAAAAACGATTTTGAGTCGCCTGCTGGCCGGCCATCATCGGGAACCGCGCTATGAAGCCAGGACTATTCCTCTTCGCAATGGGCATCGCGTTTGCCCAGAGTCCCGCACCGGAACCTCACGAAGCCTTTGAAGGGCCGGCCGCCTTCGAGGCCGAGTTCGTCGCTTCGAACATCTTCCGGTCGGCTACTTATTTGCAGCCGCTCTGGCGCCGCCTGAAATTCGAAGGCGAGTACTTCGGCGGGACGGAAACCGATGTCGGCTTTACCGGCGCCTCCTGGACCTTTGCGGCGGGCGATCTGAAGCTGTCCCCGGCCTTCGGCGTCCTGTTCGGCAGCAATCGCTTCGCCACCTCCTCCGCCGTCTCCTTCCGCTGGGAGTACGAGCACGCCTGGTTCGTCACCCAGGGCCTGATCGTGCAGGGCTTTCGCGAGACGCCGGTGTTCCGCGAAGAAGAATCGGAGCCGGCCTCCTTCGTTCGGCCAACCATCTCCGACGGCAATCACCTCAGCGTTCGATGGCGTCGCCTCACGGTCGGCGGAACCTGGGAGTATATCCATTTCAGAGAGGGTGATGAATGGAAGGGCGGCGGCCGTTTGGCCGTGCGGCTTTTCTCCCGCGTCTCCGCGATCCTCTACGTGTTTGGCCCCGGCCGGGCCGAGTGGCGGGGAGGCATTCTCATCCACCCCTCTATAGACTGACGGCCGCCACGGGAACGCGGGCCGCCCCTACGGCTCCTCCCCTGCGGTGAGGGGGTCGATCTTCCCTGCGCCCCCGACAGGCGTCCTGATCCCGGCCTGGGTCATGCAGCCATCGCAAAGCCAGGGAGGCTCCGGCGTGCGCGCCAAACCCGCCGCGGCTACGTGCCGGCCAGCATCTTGACCACCTTTTTCATCACCTGAAAAAACGGATACTTCAGCAGCACCAGGGGCAGCAGCGGCGCGATCGTCGAGGACACCAGAATCGTCAGTTGCCTCCGACCCACCGGGATCAATCGCATGCCGCGCACGACATTGACGCTGTTGGTGAGGTCGGCCAGCGATTGCATATCCGCGGTGCCCAACTGGGACTCGCCCGACGCGTTTGGGTCCCGGATCCACTTGCGGTCAAAGGCCGTCACATAACGGTCCGCCATGCACATATACTCGCTCATGCCGGTAATCCGGCACTGCCAGAGCTTCTTGGTGAACATGCCGAGAGGGGCCATGAACAGCGTCATCATCAGCAGCAGGAGGGCGGGAACCCAGATGTTCAGGGCTTCGAACGCCATCTTTCCCGAAGCGATTT
>DATJVT010000227.1:0-6249 GCA_035501695.1 Terriglobia bacterium
GCGCGTGTCACTGGCCATAGAGCCCTTTCAGTGCCTCAAATCGCTGCCGCAAGGGAGGCGGAAAGGGGAACTTGGCGGTCTCGTCCAAAGTTGCCAGAGCTCGCTGGCGGTCGCCCCCGAGATAAAAAGCGCGCGCCAAACCTTCCACGGCGGCCTCATTATTGGGAAAGATCTGGAGCACGGCAAGAAAACTCTGCTGGGCCTCGGGATATTTTTTCTCCGCCGTGTATGTGAGCCCTTGTAGCACGTAGGGCGCGGCGTACGCGGGATTCTGGCGGATCAAGCGAAGGGTGGCCGCCACCACTTTGTCGTACTCCCCCAGAAAGTAGAGGCACAGCGCGTACTGGTACTCGTCCACTTCATCCAGGTTGCCGTCACTCAGGGCCAGCACGGCGGGTTCGTCATCGAGCGCGGACTGGAGCTGTTGCATGCGCACCTTGGTTTGCGTCAAGACGTGCCAATAGTTCAAGTTGTTGGGACGCAGGGTGACGGCCTGCACCGCATTGGAATACGCCTTGGGTAAGTCCCCCTTGTCCAGGTTGCTGCTGCAACTCCACATGTAAACTTCGGCGGCTACATCGTTGCCGGCGTGCCACGCCCCTACCCCCACCAGCGCCAGGATCAGCAGATAAAGAGCCGGCTTCAACCAGGCCTTCTGCGTGGAGAGGCCCGCCACCGCCTTGGTGCAAACCAAGCCGAGGAATACCAGGGCCAGAACCTTGACCGCTTCCCAGAAGATGAAACGTATTATTTCCATTCCCGCCGACCTTTCTTAGCAGGGGTTAGGGATCGGGGGTCAGGGGTCAGGGATAAAGAGAGAGGAGTCGAAATGCAGTGACCCGCGGGCGGTCCGTTCTGACTCCTGGCTCCCGACTCCTGAATTCTGTCTCCTGACTTTTGACTCCTGACTCCTACCTCCTGACCGTCCCTCCTGACCTCTGCCCCCTACCCCCTGATCCCTGACCCCTGCCTCACTGCACCAGATTCAAATCAATTCGGCTCAACAGGCTAAGCGTGACTTTGCCATCCGGCCCCAGGGTAAAGGGCTCGCCGGAAGGGTCAAGCGGAATGCCTCGCAAATAGCCCGCGGCGACCAGATCCTGCCAGGAGTGCGCCTCGTGCCCTTCCTTCTGTTTGTAATCAGCCAGCAAGCCGTCGAGCTTTCTTAAAGTCTCTTGCGCATCCAGGGCAGCCAGATGAAGTTCCGCGCTGCGGCGCATCTGGTCGTTCCCAGCCGTATGGGCAATTTCCGTCCAGAGCAGGCGCGAGGTTTGAAACTCCCCACCCTGCGCTGCCACTGAGGCGGCGAGCACACGCATCCAGGGCATAGCGCCCGGCCGCTCGCTCCCGGTTTGAAAGGCGCGTGCCGCGCGCGGGTAGTCTTTCACATCCCAGTAGTAGATAAACCCCAAGTCCTGCCACATGCGCCAGTAATCAGGATTATTAACAATCCCGCGCTGAAGCAGGTAGATGGCGCGTTGGGGGTCTCCGGCGCCTTCAGGCGGTCTGCCCGCGAGGAACAGTGATCCGAATCGATAGGCAATAATGAGTCGCGGATCAAGACTCGTCGTGATATCCAGCAGAGTCCCGAGCAGCGGAAACTCCTTGGCGCGGGCAATCCGGTGGCGGCCATAGTACTGAACCGAGCGCGTCCAGTAGATGGCGGCCAGCAGCCCCGCATACCCTCCGCTCAAATGCGCGATCTTGGCTTCAGATGGCAGGAAAGCCAGCTCCTCCCGCCGCTGCGGGGCCGATTCGGCATATCGATCAATACTTCGTTGGAGGGGGTAGAGAGCAAGCAAGGCGACCACGATAATCGACCCGAGCAGTGCCCGATGCCCGAAGCCCAGCGTCCGAAGTTTGGCGTTATGATCCGGCATTTCGTGTTCCGGTCCCGGGATTCCCGCTCGCGACCCGCGGCGTGCTTGGTCTCCGCCACCCGGCTCCCGATCCTGGGCTTGCGCGGTCAAAACTCACGCTCCTCAAAAACCAGGATGGCTCCCGAAAGCAAGACAGCAACATAGAGGAGGGCGTAAAGCGTGTTTGCTGCAACCAGAAAGCCCGGGATTCTCACGCCGTGCGCCACCTGATCGATGACATTGAAATCGCCAAAGTGGGGAAGAACGTAGTACAGGAAGGCTGTGATCTTCTCCAGGAGGGGACTCCCGCTTCCTTGCCCGAACGCCCGGATGTCACTTGAAAAATTACCGATGACGAAAAGGCAGAGAGTGAATACGGCTGACAGGATGGACGAGGAAAGGCAGGAAAAGAATATGGCGATTCCGACGACGATGACCAATTCCAGCACAATGAAGTAGATCGCGACCAGCAGGTTGAGGTCGCTCGTCTCCAAGCCTCTTTCCTGGATCGCAAGGGCAATATAGAACCCTGCCGTCATGATGGCGGTGTTGACAAAGAGTGTCAGCAGCAATCCCGCATATTTCCCCAGGATGAATTGGGCGCGGGCTACCGGCTTCGAGAGGATATTGTAAATCGTGCGCCGATCGATCTCCTTTGACACCAGCCCGATGCCGATAAAGATTGCAATCAGGAGGCCGAAAACAGAAATTGCCGCCAGGCCCAGGTTGACCAGGATAATCCGCTCCACTCCCACGGAAATGCTTCCCATGAGGATTGCGGCGCCAATCATCAGGAAAGCAAAAACAATCAGGTTGTAAAGGACACGTTCCCGTACCGATTCCCTGAAAGCTCCCAGCGCAATGGTTACGACACGGCCCATAAAGTAAAATCCAGTGTCCGGAGTCCGAGGTCCGGGGTCAGGAAGACCGATTGTTCAGATCTCGAGGATTCGTCTTCACCTTTGACAAGAAGTAATCTTCCAGCGACATTTTAACTGGATTCAAAGAAACCACTTTTGCCTTGCCTTGAAATGCCTTCGCCAGAACCTGTTCGGTGTTGGCCTCTTCGCGGATTTCCAACCGTACCCGGTCTCCCGTCCGCACCATAGAGGAAACCAGGGGGCGCACTTCGTTCAGAACCGCTTCGGTGGGGCTTTCCAGGATCACCTCAGTGGCCGACACTCCCAAGCTCAAGATGTCATGGAGTTCCCCGCAGCCCTCGAGTTGGCCCTTGTTCAGGATGGCAATGCGATCGCACAAGGTCTCTGCGTCCGAGAGGATATGTGTCGAGAAAAAGACCGTTTTCCTCTCCTCTCGCAACTGCAGAACCAGGTCGCGCACTTCATGCCTCCCAATCGGATCGAGGCCGGTCATCGGTTCGTCAAGGAAGACGACTTCCGGGTCATTGATCAGGGCCTGGGCGATGCCTACTCTTTGCAGCATTCCTTTGGAGAACCGTCGCAGCGGCACGTGGCGGGACTCGGCGAGTTGCAGGCGAGCCAGGAGATCGTTAACGCGATGCCGCAGGCCGTCTTTACTGAGCCGGAAGAGGCGGCCCGTATAGTTCAGCAACTCCTCCGGGGTCAGGTGGTCATAGAAATAGGGCTGCTCCGGGAGATAGCCGACACGCTGGTGCATGGCCGTATCATTCAGTTCCCTGCCCAGGATTCGCGCCGCTCCGGAAGTTGGGAAAACCAGCCGGAAGAGGATTTTAAGGGTAGTGGTCTTGCCCGCGCCGTTGGGCCCCAGCAATCCGAAGACCTCGCCGGACTCAACCTGGAGATTCAGGGAATTCAACGCCAGCTTGGTTCGGGATTTCCAGAACCCGGTGCGGTACTCTTTCGTCAGCCCTTTGATTTCGATAGCCGGCATCGATCTGACCCTTAGAATCACTCCACTTTCGCCATTCTCACGAATTCATCAACCGCCTGCAATAAGATACTCTTGCGCATTGCACCGAACCGCGGCAAGCAGCCATCATTTTACCCTCTGCCCCTGGATTTCGGCAGCCTGTCGCGCGGCGTCCGTGTTTTCCGGATTGATTTCCAATTCACGGGCAAATGCTGCCTTTGCCTCAGACCCGTTCCCTCTCAATTTAAGAACCACTCCCAGCGCAAAGTGATAGTTCGGCGCCATGGGAGCTAATGCCACGGCGCGGCGGAGATTACCCTCCGCCTCGTCCAAGCGCCTTAACTTCAACTGTGCAAGCGCGAGATAGAAGAAGGCCCCGGCGTTGCCGGGATCGCCGGCGGCGTCGCGCGACAAAATCTCCACGGCCGGCGCCAATTGCCCCGACGTGTAGAGCATATAGCCAAGATTGAAGTAAGCGTTCCACAGATCGGGATACGATTGAATCAACTCCCGGTAAATCGCCGCCGCCCCCGGCAAATCTCCCCGCTCGGCAAGGGCGTTGGCATAATCCATACGAATCAAGGGGTCCGGCGCTCCCATGTGCGAGCAGGCATAATCATAGAATGTCGCGTCGTTCGCGTAACACCGGTCTTCCACCTGGATGGCAAAGGCCATGAGCAGCGTCAAGATCAGGGCGATCCAAACCTGCAATGAAGGGATGCCGCCAAGAATCGGCCTTCCAACCTTTATGGCCTTTAATGCCGCCACCAAAAGCATGGCGAAACCGATGGAAGGCAGGTACAGGTACCGGTTATGGATCAGGTTCCCAAAACCCAAGGCCCGGAGATTCAACACGGGAAGTAGAGGAATGATGAGCCAGGTGACTGCCAGCGCCACCGTCCGAGAACGGGAGGCCCAAATCCAAAGCGCCAGAGCCGCAGTAAGCACTATCAATATCAGCTCAACGCTCGTGGCGAGGGTGGGGTGGACAAGGTAGCCAAACTTGTAGAAAGGGCTGGTTCCCACGGGCCAGAGGAGCAACTTTCCGTACAAGAACAGGATGGCAGGCCATAACCTCAACATGGCCCGCCAACTCATCTGGGCGTCAGGATGCCAGATCTCCTTGAGGGCGAGCATTCGCACCGTCAAGTACACGGCTGTCAGGGCTGCGTAAGGGAGGAGCCCCTTCAGGATCTGCGCCGTCTTCTGCGCCCAACTGCCGGGCCTGGTTTCTTCAGCGGGCGGAAGGCCAAGCCATTCGGATACGAATAAAATCACCGGCAGCACCACGGCTGGCTCCTTTACCAACATCGCGGCTGCGTATAGACCCAGCGAAAAGCCCAGCCACAAGCGGCCCCTGCCACCTGCCTCTCGAGACCGCAACCAGCAGAGATAGGACGAAATCAAAAGCCCGGCCATCAGAGGTTCCGGCACGCCCGACACCCAGGCAACGCCCTCAATGTGAATGGGATGCAGGCCAAAAATCAGGCCGCTGCACAGTGCGGGTGGCCACTCTCGGAATACGCGGTGGGCGAGAAGGCAAACGCCATAAGTTGCCAGAACATGAGCGATGATCGTCGTGAGATGCCAGCCGGTGGGATGGCTACCGAATATCGCGTCATTGCATCTCAACCACAACAGGAATAACGGACGATATTCGTTCCGCGCCACCCCTGGGACGATCCCGGCCCAGACATGGGATGCAAAGTAACCCGGCACAGCACGCCAGGAGTGCGCCGCGGGATTGGACAGGATCTGCCCGCGATCGTCATCGACAAATTGGAAACGGAGAGTCGCCGCATAGGCGAGGAAGGTCAAGAGACAAATGGCCCCCACCCACACACCGGGAGACGCCACGCTGGCTCGCCCGGCCACAGGGTTGGTTGCCGGCGGCCAAGAATCAATTCCGCTCATCGCCGTGTCCAAAGTTCGATACCTTACTGTATTTCCCCACCATCGGCAAGACCCGGCGGTTCGAAGCGGCTACTAAAGAAAAAGGGGAGTCGCTCGACTCCCCTCTTGAAATCCCTTCGTGGATGCTCGAATGCTAGCCGGCAATCGGAGAGTCCGTGGAACCAGCCACCGTGGTCGAGTTCTGGCGAATGACGCCCGACTGATCGGTGAAGTAGTAGTTCGTGCCCGTCGAACTGGTGATGGGAACGGCCGTAAACATGTAGGTGTTGATGCGCCCGGTTGAGTCACTGGCGCCCGGCGTATACGTAAAGCTGTAACCACTCTTTGCGCCGATTGCCAAAACGCTGTCGATCAGGCCGGCGGCGGTGGATGTCGGATTGACACCGCCCGACGGGGGTGCCAGGTAGCTCATCGCATAGCTGAAGCCGACATTGTAGGTAGAAGAGTAGGTGATCTCTGCGGTGTTCAGAGTACGCAGAGAACCCACGGCTGAAGCCTGATTTGCAGCGATACGCGACCGAAGCAAATTGGGGATGGCAATTGCCGCAATAATCCGGATGATCGCCACGACGATCAACAACTCAATCAGTGAGAACCCTTTGGACGTCCTTCTCATTCAATCCTC
>DATJVT010000228.1:0-2695 GCA_035501695.1 Terriglobia bacterium
AGAACAATCCGAAGGTCGCCACCACACCCGCGAGCCCCAGGACACTGGACACGCCAAGGACGCGGCGCATGTTCCAGGCTTCCGGCTGGTTGGAATAGTTGACCCGGTCCCAGGCGATGGCCAGGATGGGGCCGTCGTTCAATAGCGCCAGCAAAACCAGCATGACCGCCGTCACCGGGTAGAAGTTGAACACCAAAATGGAGAGCGTCATGAACACCAAAACTCGCACCGTCTCCGAAATGCGATAGAGGGCGTAGCTGTTCATGCGCTGAAAGATCTTGCGGCTCTCCTTGATAGCGTCGACGATCACCGAGATGCCGGGCGTAGTGAGCACGATGTCGGCGGCGGCGCGGGCAGCGTCAGTGGCGCCGGAGACGGCAATGCCGGCGTCGGCTTTCTTGAGGGCGGGCGCGTCGTTAACGCCGTCACCCGTCATGCCCACAATGTGTTGGCGCTTTTGCAGCACGTCGACGATGTGATATTTGTGCTCCGGGAAGACCTGAGCGAATCCGTCGGCGGCTTCGATCATGTCATCCACCTGGCTGGCCTGCGTGTGGCTGGTTTCCGAGAGAACCCGAGCGTCCATGATGTTGGTTCCCAACCCCAATTGCCGTGCGGTCTCCTGCGCGATGGCAATCTGGTCGCCGGTCACCATCTTCATCTTGATGCCCATTTGTTTGGCCTGCGCGATGGTGGCCTTGGAATCGTCGCGCGGGGGATCGTACAGGGGCAGCACGCCGAGGAACCGCCATTGGCCGTGGTCATCCGTGCGGGCCACGGCGAGCGAACGGAAGCCGCGGGAGGCGAATTCATTGACCGCCGTCTCAACCTGCGCTTCCACCTCGCTACGATTGGCGGCCAGCGGCAGGATGATTTGCACCGCGCCCTTCGTGACTTTGAACGTCCGGCCACCGGGAGCCGACACGTCCGCCTCCGTGCGCTTGTGGACGGGGTCAAACGGCTCGAAGTGGGTGACCCGGTAGCTCGACTGGTGCGCCCCATCCTTGACCGCCGCCACCACCGCGAGGTCGATGGGATCCTTATTTTCGGCGCGCGATGCAAGGGCTCCGCTCAAGATGACCTCGTCAGCGGCTATGCCCGGAACCGCGAAGGGTTCACCCAAGGTAAGTTTGTTTTGGGTGAGTGTGCCCGTCTTGTCCGAACAAAGCACATCCATGCCCGCTAGTTCTTCGATGGACGCCAGGCGGCTTACGATGGCCTGCTTCGCGGCGAGCACGCGGGCGCCTACTGCCATGGTGACTGACAAAACGGCAGGCATCGCGACGGGAATGGCAGCCACGGTGAGCACCAGCGCGAACTGAAGCGTGGTCATCATCTTATCGCCGCGGAAGAGCGCCACGAGCAGGATGAGCACCACCAGCGCAACCGCCAGGACGATGAGGTAGTCCCCGATCCTCAAGACCGCCTTTTGAAAGTGGCTAATCGTGCGGGCTTCCGCCACCAGGCTGGCGGTCTTGCCGAAGTACGTGTTCTTGCCGGTGCCCTGCACCACGGCTTCGATCTCGCCCTGCTTGATGATGGAACCGGAATAGACGGTTTCGCCGGTTTTGTGCGGAACCGGCAGGGATTCTCCGGTCAGCGCGGACTGGTCAACCTCGATGGGGTCGCCCTGGAGCAGGCGCGCGTCGGCCGGGATGATGTCGCCGAGGCGCAGGCGGATCAGGTCCCCCGGCACCAATTCGCGGGCCGGCACAGTGGTCCAGGCGCCATCGCGTTTGACGCGGGCTTCCAGCGCCAACTGCGCCTTAAGCGCGGCAACCGCGTTTCCCGCCTGGAACTCCTCCCAGAATCCCACCACCGCGTTTCCAAACAGGAGGACTGTGATGATGGCAAAGTCCTCCCAATGCCCCACGATGGCGGAAAGCAATGCTGCGGCTTCGATCATCCAGGGAATGGGCCCCCAGAAGTAGGAAAGGAATTTAAGGACGGGGTTGGCCTTCTTTTCCGCAATTTCATTGAACCCGTATTGCGCGAGAAGTGTCTTGGCTTCTGACTGGGTCAGTCCTCGGGCGGTGGAATCAGGATTTTGGTCGGATTGGCCGGGGTGCCAGGAGTTCTCCGCTTCGGCAGCATCCTGCCGGGTCGCAGCCTTGGAATCTGAATCTGTCATGGCCTCATAAATCGGGACGCGCCCACTGGATGCCCAAGCGCATTCCCATTAATTCCTTTCTGACAGGGTGGGTTCAGCCAGTGGGCAAGCTGACGCCGAGGTCAAAAGTGTGTCAGTATTTTTGCCATTAAGGGTGTGGCGCCTGATACACTCAGGACCATTCGCTGCCCCCTTGGTACGCTATTGGTGGACATTCCGGCCTTTGCAGAACCCCTTCGTAAAAGTCCACAATTTCAGTCACCTCGATGGTTGCAACGGACTGTTTCGGATGTCGTTCCGTGGGTTGGTCGCCTCCGTCTGCAGGTAATGACGCCGGGTTCCGTCTCTAAGACAGCGTACCGGATCTCCAAAATGAACCAGGTTCGGCGTTCGATTTCGCTAAACAAAGCCCCGATGGCGTGATGAGCCCAATATGCATTCGGTGCGCCGATCGGATGGTTTTTTTCGCCGCTAAATGGCCGCGGCACATGAAAACCGGTGTATGTTTGATGCGGCAACCCGCAGCGCGATCGTGCCTGTGCGGAACGCCGCCGGGGCCGAGCGCGAAGACTAAGGACTTAAACA
>DATJVT010000229.1:0-6804 GCA_035501695.1 Terriglobia bacterium
CGGAACAGGGAAGCAGTACACGTCCCACAGGTCAATAAGGACGCGCGCTGCCGAAGGGCCGACGCGGAGGTGGGGAGCGTATACGCTGTTCCCCTTCAGAATAACGCTGGCGTCTGGGGGGTCCTGGAAGCAGTGGCCGAACGGGAGGGAGGGATCCGCTGTGGGACCCGCAATCTTATCGATCAAGTTGCCCTGCAGGCCACCTTGGCGATTGAGCGCAGCGACCTTTACCGGCAATTGCGCGCCTCCGAAGACCGTTTCCGATCATTGATGGACGACCGCAAGCAGGTCGAGGAAGAGTGCAGCCGGTTGCGGCAACAGCTTGTCCAAGCACAGAAGATGGAAGCGCTGGGGACCTTGGCGGGCGGCATCGCGCATGACTTTAACAACCAGCTAAGCGTCATGCTGGGATTTGCATCACTGGCCCGCCAGCGGCTGAGTTCGGATGATCCTCTGCAAGATTCCCTGGACATGATCGAACAGTCAGCCCAGCGCGCGGCCGACCTGACACGCCAGTTGCTGGGTTTTGCCCGCCCGGAAGGGCAGGAAATAGCGCCCGTGTGCATCGACGATGCCCTGGACCACGTGCGGCGCATGTCAGAACGGACTTTCGATCGCAACATCACAATTGTGGTGCGCAAGTGTAGCGAGCCCTTGTGGGTGAACACGGAGCAGGGTTATCTCGAACAGGCCCTATTGAACATGTGCATCAATGCCCGCGATGCCATGCCAAGTGGAGGGACACTCACCCTCGAAGCCACCGCTACTACGGTGGAATCTCGACCGGGCGAACCGATATCCAACCGCTTTCCTGGTCGCTACGCAAATATTTCCGTCCAGGACACGGGAGTGGGGATTGCAGCCGGAGACTTGCCGAAGGTCTTCAGCTCGTTTTTTACTACCAAGGGACCTGGCCGCGGTACGGGCTTGGGCCTCGCCATGGTGTACGGATTTGTCAAAAGCCATGGCGGGTCCGTAAAGGTGGAGAGTGAACCCACCCAAGGGGCGCGATTCACGCTCTCGCTCCCCCTGAGTCCCCCTCCCGATTTACCGTCCGGGTCCAGCGACCGGGGGGAAATACAGCGTGGCCACGGGACGGTTCTGGTGGTGGATGACGAGCCGCTTGTCCGGGCCTTCGCAGCGGAGGGACTAAAAACCCTCGGTTATCAGGTTTGGGTCGCTGAGAATGGCAAGGAGGCTCTGCAGATTTTCGGACAGCGTCATAAGGATATCGATTTGGTGCTGTTGGACTTAGTCATGCCGGAACTAAGCGGCCTGGAAATCTTTCGCCGGATGCGCACAGTCGATGACCGAGTCTGCGTGGTGTTCGCCTCCGGTTTCAGTACCGGCGAGATCCTGCGCGACGCACCGGACGCGCGTTCGGCGGCATTCATCGGGAAGCCTTATACACTCGCGGGGCTATCCAGCGCTCTGCACAAAGCGCGGGGGGAAGAACCCGCGAGCGGGCAAGTTCAGGTTTGATGAGCCCAAGGGCAAGCTGGCGGTTCTCAAGCCCGCAAGACGGGAAAGGGCTTGGCCTATGAAGATCCTGGTGGCGGAGGACCAACCGGTGTCTCGCCACATTCTGGTTGGTAATTTGCGAAAGTGGGGTTACGACGTGACCGCGGTCGAAGACGGGACGCAGGCATGGGGCGCGTTACGGGAGGAAGGAGCGCCGCCCCTGGCCATTCTGGATTGGCTGATGCCAGGCATGGATGGGATCGACGTGTGCCGTCAAATCCGCCGCATCCCCCAAACCCGGTCCATCTACGTGATCCTATTGACGGCTCGGCGGGATCGGGAAGACAAGATCCTTGGCCTTCAATCGGGCGCCGACGATTACATCACCAAACCATTTGACCGGGAGGAGCTTCGCGCCCGCGTACAAGTCGGAATTCGCGTCCTGGAGCTTCAAGGAGCATTGGCGCAGCGCGTGCGTGAGCTGGAAGAAGCCCTTTCCCGGGTCAAGACACTGCAAGGTTTGCTGCCTATTTGTTCCTATTGCAAGAAGATCCGAAATGACCGGAACTATTGGCAGCAAGTGGAAGGATATATCAGCGACCACTCCGAAGCCCAGTTCAGCCATGGGATTTGTCCGGAGTGCTATGGTCGATTCGTCCAACCGCAACTCAATGGCATGCAGAGTGTTGTGGAGAAGAGGCTTTGATCCTCCAGTTTTTCACGTCATTGGCTCTTTTGGGGCTGACTGGTCTCCTGGTCGGCTTTGTTCTGGCCAGGAAAACAGGAGGGGGCCATGACCCCGTCTCCCGCGAGTGGCTACGGCGGGAGGCTTCATTGTCACGCCAATATCGCGGACTTTTCGAAAATGCTACTGACGCTATTATTATTTGTGAGCCTGAAAGTGGGATTATCCTGGATTGCAACCGCAAATCTTGCGAAATGTATGATTGGGATCGCAGCTCCCTGGTAGGCTCCAACATGACCATGCTCATCAGGGACCACGGACGATACGAGGAGGAAACGCGCCGGGTCCGTGAGACCGAAGGTTGTTCCGAGTTTTGCTATACCCACCTCCACAAAGACAGGCATCTAATAAAGGTCCTGGTAAGGCTCGCCGTCGTTGAATATGCGAACCAAAAAGCGGTCCTGACTTCCCATCGGGATGTCACCCAACAGACGGAGCTGACTGAAAGACTGCAAAGGCGCGATGCTATTTTGCAGGCTGTTAGCTTTGCCGCCGAAAAACTCCTCTCGGGAGGCGATTGGGAAGCAAGCATCCAATCCGTTCTGGAACGGTTGGGGCAGTCGATCTCCGTGAGCCGAGCCTATATTTTTGAAAGCCATCCGGGAGATGGAGGCGAACTGCTGGCGAGCCAGCGGCACGAATGGGCTGCGCCAGGGATCGCCCCACAAATTCAGAACAAGCAACTCCAAAACTTCTCCTGGGAGAGGAACCACCTCAAAAGTTGGATGGAAGAACTCCAGCAGGACAAGGTCGTGCAAGCGGTGGTGAGCAGCCTTTTGGAACCAGCGCGGGGGCACCTCGAAGGCCAGGATATTAAAACGCTCATTGTGGTGCCCATATTTGTAAGCAACAAGTGGTGGGGTTTCATCGGCTTCGATGACTGCCTCGGTGCTCGCCAGTGGTCGAGCGTGGAAACCGAAGCCCTGCGCGCCGCAGCCAGGACCATTGGTGCGGCGCTGCATCGCCGGCAATCGGATGAGAACCTGCGCAAAGCCGATGAATTGGTCAAGGCCGTGGTGGAAGCTTCCCCAGAGGCCATTACTGCGCTGGACGCGGAGGGGGTGGTCCGGATGTGGAATCCCAGCGCCGAAAGGCTCTTCGGTTGGACCGCCCCGGAAGTTCTGGGCGGGCCCCTCCCCTACGTTCCTCCCGAGGAACGCGAGAGACACCAGTCCTTGGTGGCGAGAACGGCCAATGGCGAACAGCTTTCCAATGTCGAACTATGCCGTCGCCGGAAGGATGGCCAGCAGGTTGAATTTCAACTCTCCACAGCCCGGATGCTGGACGCTGAAGGAAATGTCGTGGCCTACCTGGGGGTGATGAACGATATCTCTGAGCGGAAGCGGGCGGAGGAGAGGCTTAGATGTTACACGGCGGAATTAGAGGAGGCGCGCGACCTGCAGGAGCAGAAAACTCAGGAACTCACGACAGCTTTGGAGGAATTGAGCGTAGCCAAAGGGCGTGCCGAGGCCGCCAGCCGGGCCAAGGGCGAATTCCTGACCAACATGAGCCATGAAATCCGCACTCCCCTGAATGGCATCCTGGGCATGAGCGAACTTCTCCTTGAGACGCCCCTCTCTGCCGAGCAATCGGGGTTTCTCGCCATGCTGAAGGCCTCGACGGAGACCTTACTTGCCCTGGTGAACGATATCCTGGATTTTTCCAAACTCGAAAACCAGAAGATTGCCCTGGAGACGATTGAATTCAAACTTCCGGAGGCCCTGGGAGATGCCTTGAAAAGCCTCTCGAACCGCGCTTCGCTTAAGGGCTTGGAGTTGGCCTGTTCGGTTGCGCCTGAGGTGCCGGAGTACCTGATTGGGGACCCAGGAAGGCTTCGCCAGATTATCCTGAATCTGGTTGGGAATGCCATCAAGTTCACGGAAAAGGGCGAAGTAGAAGTGCGGGTGGAAGCGGATTCCCGGAGCGAGGGGCATGCGGGGCTGCATTTTACGGTTCGCGATACCGGGATTGGCATTGCCCCCGGCAAGCAACAGGCCATTTTCGGGGCTTTCGAGCAGGCCGACTCCTCGACCACACGACGGTATGGCGGCACCGGCCTGGGATTGGCGATCACCTCTCATTTGGTGAAGTTAATGGGAGGACGGATCTGGGTGGAAAGCTCTCTTGGGCAAGGCAGCCGTTTCCACTTTACTCTGAGGTTGGGCCTGGGCCGCAACCCCGACGGTTCGTTTTCGGCGGAATCCGCCCACCGCCATCTTCTGCAGGAAGAGCGGGGAAAGTTGCGCGTGTTGCTGGCAGAAGATGACCCCGTAAACCAGGCTTTGGTTGCGCGACTTCTGGAAAAGCGAGGACATACGGTGGAGGTAGTAGAGGACGGCAAGAAGGCCCTCGATGCCGTGGGAACACCCCCTGACACCCCGTATGACTTGCTCATGATGGAGATGCACATGCCGGGGATGAACGGGGAGGAGTGCGTTGCCCGCATCCGCGCCAGAGAGCGTGGCTCAGATACACGAATTCCCATTATTGCCTTGACGGCACCCGCCAGGAATGAGGATCCCGAGCGTTTCCTGGCTCTCGGGATGGATGGATATCTCGCCAAGCCCGTCCGGGCCGAACAACTCCTGGCGACCATTGACGGGCTACTACCCCTGCCGATAGGGTCGGCGGGGGAAAACTCCCGTGACCTCGAAAACCATCCCACCGAGCCGCCAGGAAGAGAGGCAAGTCGATGAAGGTTCTCATCGCGGAAGACGACGCCATATCCCGGCGCATGCTGGAGGCGTTCCTCGTGAAATGGGGCTACGAAGTCATGGTAGCAACGGAAGGGGGGGGGGCATGGGAAGTCCTGCAGGGGAAAGACGCGCCCCGGTTGGCAGTCCTCGATTGGATGATGCCGGGCCGGGACGGCATCGACATTTGTCGCAGTATTCGGCAGCACAAGGGCCGGCCGTACACCTACTTCATCCTGCTGACGGCCCGCGGCAACAAGGATGACATCGTGACAGGATTGGAGGCCGGAGCCGACGATTACGTAACCAAACCTTTTGATCCTTTTGAATTGCGGGCGCGCCTGCGGGCGGGCCGGCGCATCGTGGAACTTCAGGAGCAACTCCTGCAGGCGCGGGAGGCCTTGCGCGACCAGGCCAGCCGCGACCCGCTGACGGACCTCTACAATCACGGGTCCATTCTCGCCATCTTGCGCAAAGAACTGGCGAGGGCCTCCCGCACGAAGGGGCACTTCGCTATAGCCATGGCGGACGTGGACCGCTTCAAAACCATCAACGACACCTATGGGCACCAGGCAGGTGACGTGGTTCTGCGCGAAGCGGCTCGCCGCTTGAGAGGCGCCCTGCGGACGTACGACTCCCTGGGACGCTACGGTGGAGATGAGTTCCTGGCCGTGGTCCCTGGCTGCAATCCCCCTGCGGCCGCCCGCTTTGCCGAAAGCTTCCGCGCCCGTATTGACCGCAAGGCCATAGAAACCGCGGAGGGGTTGATACCCGTGTCCCTCAGCCTGGGGGTGGCGTCGCTCGAAAGCCACAAGCAGGTGGCTGCAGGGGCGCTTGTCCGTATTGCCGATGCCGCCCTGTATCGCGCCAAGATTGCGGGACGGAACTGCGTAGCTGTGGCGACCCCTGAAGACATTGAAAAAGAGCTGTCGAAGGCCGTTCCGGAAGCCGAGCAGCCGGAACCCTACGATGCCCTCGTCGAATTGCCCATTCTTGATCGACCCGCGTGAGAAGGAGGTGGGTGGTTGCCTCGAATATCCACGGGAAGTTCCGGAACCAACAGGAAATCTGCCCCCTCGAAACGCCCCCCCACGATTTCAGCGACGGTTTCACCGATGTTGCATAAGCGCAGGGGAGTCGGTAAACTGGAGGCCCTTATAACTCTGGCTTGTAGACCGGTGAGGTATGGAAAACGAGCAGCGTCGCTCAGCTCGCATCATGTACAGCATTCCGTTGAGCATTCGTGGGAAGGACGATAAGGACAAACCCTTTGAAGTTCTCGGACGCACCATCACCTTGAACCGCCACGGCGCCCGGATTCTGGCTTCCCGCTCGCTCAAGGTCACGCAGACGATCCACGTCACCAATCAAGCCAACGACGCGACGGGAGACTTCCGTGTGGTGGGCCCCATTGCCCCCCCCATAGACCACGAGGGCGAATGGGGCGTTGAGTGCTTGCATGTGGACATGAACATCTGGGATATCCAGTTCCCAACGCCGAGGGGAGACTATGATGCCCGTGTCCTGCTCTCCTGCCGTCTTTGCCAATCGTTTTCGCTGCAATCGCTCTCGCTGGTGGAAGTGGAAGTCCTGGAGACGGCGGGGTTGCTCACCAAGCCCTGCCTGCATTGCGGAGCCTCTACTCCCTGGGGATATCCCCGGCAGGCCTTCGAACTTGAGACCAAGGCCTACCAGGCGGCCGTGACGGAGGCCACGGGAAGAGTTCCTCCCTTGGCGGCGGAACGGCGGCGCACCCAGCGGAAGGCGGCACAGTTACCGATCCGCGTGCGAGACTATTTCGGAGAGGTGGAGTTTGCCCAAACTGAAAACGTTTCCCCCGACGGGTTCTGCTTCTCCACCTTCACAAGGTACTACGTGGGCCAAGGCATCGTAGTGATCCTCCCA
>DATJVT010000230.1:0-2653 GCA_035501695.1 Terriglobia bacterium
ATATCAACCCTGCTCCCGGCAAGGGCACACTGGTATTGGAGCTTCGCGTTGAGGGCCCGCCCGGAGACTTCCACCTCGACATCGATGAAGTCAGGCTCTATTAGCGCAACGACACTCCTGCCCTGTTCCCGTCACATCCTCTCCGGCATAACTTGGAAAAGGCTTGGACTACTGGAGACTGAACCGCTGGGGTTGGACGCCGCGGCTAACCGATGTCCAATTTGGTGACCTTGCTTTCGGTCGACTTGCTACCGGCGTTCTTAAGAATGGCAAATAGTGCTCCACCAACAACCAAACCACCAACCATTGCAATGATAACCATGGGTCCTAATGAAACCTCCGAAGATAGACTTTCTATAGCGTAGACACCATCGATTTGAAAAAAGTTCCTCTATTTGATGTGAGCAGAAACAAAAAGGATGGACAGGATACTCGTCAATCCCCCCAACGCTCAGATTTGCAAATCACCGTGAATCATCGGTTCCACCCACGATTGAAAATCCTGGGGGTACTCCGGCGCGAGGGCGCTGACTTCATCAAGCTTTTTCCATTCTTCCAACGGAAAATCCCAACCGCCGGCTTCCACATTATCCCGAAGTTGAGACAGATTGCGCGCTCCGATAATTACCGAAGTGATGCCCGGCACAGCCAGCAACCACGCCAGTGCCACCTGGCTGAGAGTCCTTCCGAGGCGGGCCGCACACTCTTCCACCGCGCGCAGAATTTGGTAATTCCTTTCGGTCAACAGCCGCTCAATCCAGAAACGCATGGAAGCTTCCGAGTCTGCCAGGCGCGACGACGGCGGGACGGATTCGCCCGAGCGGTACTTGCCGCTCAGGAACCCGCTTCCCAGAGGGCTCCAGGGGATCACCCCGACGCCTTCGGCGCGGCAGAGGGGCAGGATTTCGCGCTCGATCGGCCGGCACACCAGGCTGTACTGCGGTTGGAGGCAATCGAATCGGGCGTAGCCATGAAGCGCCGACACTCCCAACGCTTTTGCCAACTGCCAACCGCTGAAGTTCGAGCATCCCAGATAGCGAACCTTTCCCTGCCGAACCAGCGCATCGAGCGCCGAAAGCGTTTCTTCCAAAGGGGTGCGCCGATCGAAACAATGCACCTGGTAGAGATCAATGTAATCAGTTTGAAGACGACGCAGGCTCGCTTCAATCCCCTCGCAGACATGCTTACGGGAAAGCCCTTTGCGGTTTGCTCCTGCCCCGGCGGGAAAGAAGACTTTGGTGGCCAATACCACGTCGTCCCGGCGGCCTTTCAGACCACGACCCAGGATTTCTTCCGAGCGCCCCTCCGCATAGCCGTCGGCAGTATCGATGAAATTACCTCCCTGCCCGAGGTATGCATCCAGAATTGCCAGCGATTCTTTCTCATCACATCCCGGGGCGCCCCGCACGCCGGGCACGCTGCCAAAGGTCATGGTGCCCAGGCAGATTTCCGAGACCTTTAGACCCGTCCTTCCCATCAAGCGCATGCGCATAAGCCAACCCCCCAGTTCTCAACACCGAGGCACTGAGGCTCGGAGATAAGGACGCCCTGCCTCTCCACTCCAAGCCTCAGAGGGAATCGGTGCCTTCGACCCCGGACTCCGGACACCGGACTCCGGACCATCTCTAGGTTTATTTCGCCGTGAAGGCAGCAGATGCAACCAGGGTGCCCCACTCGACGGTCAGCGTTCCGCCGCCGCCCGCCTTGCGGAGGGTTATGGTGAGCATTTCCATGGGACTGGTGGCCTTCGTGCTGGTCATAGGCGCTGAGGCCAGATCCTGAGAGGCATCGTGGTCAGTCCCCCACTGGCCGTGCTGTTTGTTAAAAACCAGTTTCCAGGAATTATCGGCTTGTTTCTGCATCCAGATGCTGTACTCGCCCGCCGGCACGGTGACGTCACCAAAGGCCAAATCGACATCCGTTTTCAAGGTGGCGGATTTGTTGGAGCCCATCCGCCAATAACCGCCGGCGGGCAATTTGCCGAGCAGATCATCGGTAGTGCGTCCTCGCAGCGAGGGACGCCCGTATTCAACCGATACGGTCTTGCCGTTCAGGGTTAACGTTGACGTGCCCCTGGGACCAGCCTGCGCGAAAGCCGCCGCCGTAAAACCGACCGTCATCACCGCGCTCAGCAGAACGATCCATAGTTTCTTCATGTCCCTTCTCCTCCTCAGTTGGTGTATTTGGTTTTACCCAGATTCTCAATGCCTGGACAAAGAGCCCCTTCCAGCCCAGCATGGCGCCGCCAGGAAGCCTATCCGGTTTCCGAACATTCCCCCGAACAACTACCGAGCCGAGATTATACCGCCGTCGCCAGCCTTCTGCCAGAGGCTCCATGAATGCTTCCATGCACGGGCGCGGGCTGGGGGCACAAAGCACGTGCGCCGGTATCCGATCATAGGCCGCGGCGCAAGACACTAAATGCCCGGGATGGCCAAGCCACGTGTTTTATGCCAAGATGAGGTAATTGTGCCGGAGCTTCCCGATATCGTCGTCTACATCGAAGCCCTCGAACCGCGCATCCTGCACCGGAAGCTGGAACGAGTGCGGGTGGCGAGTCCGTTTCTTCTGCGCACCGCTGCGCCACCGGTGGAAGAGGCGGAAGGCAAACTGGTTCGCGAAGTGCGTCGCATCGGCAAACGCATTGCGATCG
>DATJVT010000231.1:0-12985 GCA_035501695.1 Terriglobia bacterium
CCGCCGAGGAGAGCATCCATGGGACCCTGAACTTTGACCCAAAATTGAATCGCGAGCGTTCCCCGGTCAACCCAGCTCGCCGCAAATGACGTTCGTATCGCTCCAGCACCATCCTACGATCGCTCAATCGCGATTCTCGGGCCTGGACGTCCCTCTTTTTCACAGGCAGTGAATGGGTTAATCTAAGAGGTCATCTCAGTGACGGGGGGCGGATTTATGACAACCGATTTGAAGGACAAGGTCGCCGTGGTCACGGGCGCTTCGCGGGGCATCGGCTTCAGCATCGCGCAGGCGCTGCTGGCCGAGGGCGCCAAGGTCTTCATTTGCGGGCGCGACCCGAAGCTGTTGCAAGCCGCCCTGGAAAAGCTGCGCAGCGCCGTCCCCGCCAACGTGGACGGCTGCGCGACGGACATCCGCAACTACGACGATTGCCGCAAGCTCATCCGCGCCGCGGCGGAACGCTTCGGCGGCCTTGACATCCTGGTGAACAACGCCGGGGTGGGCGTCTTCAAGCCGGTTGATCAGCTCAGCGTGGAGGAATGGGACACCACCCTTCACACCAACCTTTCCGGCGTCTTCTATTGCTGCCGCGAGGCCATTCCCCTTATGCGCAAGCGCGGCGGCGGGTATATCTTCAACATCTCGAGCCTGGCCGGCGTGAATCCCATGCCCGCGGGGTCCGCTTACAACGCCTCCAAGTTCGGCCTGAACGGTTTTAGCGAGGCCATGATGCAGGACGTCCGCTACGACGGCATTCGCGTCAGCTACCTGATGCCGGGCAGCGTGGATACCGATTTTGCCGCCGCGCCCGGCTCCAAGACGCGCGAAAGCTGGAAGCTGACCGGCGAAGATGTTGCCAAGGCGGTCATCGACCTGTACAAGTTCCCCAGCACCGCTCTGGCCAGCCGGATCGAGATGCGACCTTCCCAGCCACCCCGAAAAAAGTAATGACGATCCGCGACATTGGACGAGCGCCGGGGCGCGTCCGCGCTCTCTGACGGAAAGTCCGCTGCCCAACAAATCAACATCTTGTCCGTATCTGGTCACCGCTTGCCCGCGCCGATGGAACTGATGTCCCACCTGGGCCCGCGTGGTGTCACAGGCCACATCCTCCGATGCCAATCATCTAAGGCCACAGTCACTTTCCCCTTGACATTCTACCTGAGCCAGGGTAGCTTCACCTAGTATGTCTACCCAAAACGAACTCGAACGCATCGAATTACTGCAAGGTACTTTGGATCTCTTGATCCTCCGCACTCTGTTATTAGGACCCGCGCACGGCCACGCCATTGCCAAGGCCATCGAAATGCGGTCTGAGGACGTGTTGCAGGTCGAGCAGGGGTCGCTGTATCCCGCGCTGCACCGGCTCATCAAGCGGGGATGGATTTCCGTTCAGGAAGGCACGTCCGAGAACAATCGCCGCGCCAAGTTCTACCGGCTGACGGCCAGGGGGCGGCGGCAATTGACGGTGGAGACCGGAAAGTGGGAGAAACTCGCGGGCGCCATTGCGCGAATTCTCCTGCCCGCCGAACAGGAAGGCGAATCGTGAATCCTAGACGCGAATAAGGGAGCAATGACATGAACCTCTGGGGTCGATTCTTCCGCCGCCAGCGCATGATGGATTCGCTCGACCAGGACATCCGCGACTTCATCGAGCGCGAGACCCAGGACAACATTGCGCGCGGCATGGCGCCGGACGAGGCGCATTACGCCGCGCTGCACAAATTCGGCAACGTGACGCGGGTCAAGGAAGACACGCGCGAGGTGTGGACCTTCGGCTGGCTGGAGCAACTGTGGCGGGACATTCGCTTCGGTCTGCGGGCGCTGGTGAAAAGCCCGGGCTTCACGGCGGTCGCGGTATTGACGCTGGGTCTCGGCATCGGTGTGAACAGCACGATCTTCAGCGTGGTCAGCACCATGCTGCTGCGCATGCCGCCCGTCCATGACCCTGACCGGCTGATGGTGCTCTTCAGCAGGAAACTCGGGGCTACGGGGGGCAGCGAGGACGCCAATCGGTCTCCCGTTTCACCTCCCGACTTCCTGGACTGGCGGGCCCAGGCAACCGCGTACTCCGGAATCGCCGCCGCCACGTCTTTTGAAAACGACAGCAAGGTTACGCTGAGCGGCGGCAGCGAGCCGGAGCGCGTGCCGAACGGCGAAGTATCCGCGAACTATTTCGATGTGCTCGGTGTTTCCCCGGTGCTGGGACGCAGCTTCCTGCCCGGGGAGGACCAGCCCGGCCGCGACCGCGTGGCCCTATTGCGGGCCGATCTGTGGAATCGGCGTTTCGGATCCGATCCGCACGTCCTGGGACGTACGGTCAAGGTGAATGGGGAGACCTACACCGTGGTCGGCGTGATGCCCGACACGTTCCGGCAATTGTGGATGTTCCCCGAGCAGCTCTGGATTCCGCTGGCCTTCACCCCGGCGCAATTAGGCCCTGCCGCCCGCTCCCAGCGGAGCCTCAGCGTGTATGGACGATTAAAGCCTGTAGTCACTGATGCCCAGGCGCGTTCCGAGCTTGATACCATCGCGCGCCGCATCGCGGCAACCAACCCGGCCACTAATAAAGACTGGGGCGCCAGCGTACTGACCGTTCAGCAATACGCCATCCAGGAGAGCAATGCCGGCACGGCCCTGGCTTTCCTCATGGCCGCCGTGGGATTCGTCCTGCTCATCGCCTGCGCCAATCTCGCCAATCTGCTGTTGGCGCGCAACGCCAACCGCCAGCGCGAATTCGCCATTCGCGTGGCGTTGGGCGCGGGGCGGCTGCGCGTAGCCTGCCAACTTCTGGCCGAATGCCTGCTTCTGGGGTTGCTCGGCGGCGGCCTGGGTCTGTTGTTTGCCGCCTGGGGATTGCACTTGCTGCGCGGCGCTTTCGACTGGAACGAGTGGTCCATCCTCATTTCCGAACAATTGTCCCTTGACCGCAACGTGCTGTTGTTCACGATCGCGGTTTCGGCGGCCACCGCCCTGCTCTTCGGTCTCGCGCCGGCCTTTCAGATCTCCCGTCGCGACCCGAACGCAAGCCTCAAGGAAAGCTCACGCTCGGCGACGGTGGGGCGCGAGCGTCACCGCCTGCAAAATCTGCTGGTGGCGGGCCAGCTTGCGCTTTCGCTGGTCCTGCTGGTGGGCGCGGGCCTGTTCGTGGAGAACTTCATCGAGGAGATGCACGCCCGGCCGGGGATGAATCCGCACCACGTGCTGACGGCGTCGGTGGCGCTGGCGGGCGCGGCCTACAAAACCCCGGCGCGCCAGGCCGAGTTTTTTGAGAGCGTGCTCCGCAACCTCGAAAAATCCTCCGAGGTGGAGTCGGCGGCGGTGACCAACAACCTGCCCTACACGTTTCCTGGCCGCGCGAAGTTTCTGATTGAAGGCCAGGCGCCGCCTCCCGCCGGCGACCAGGATTGGAGGTTGACCTTTGCGGGATATTTCGCCGTCAGTCCGGACTACTTCCGCGTGACGCAGATTCCCGTGCGCGAAGGGCGGGAGTTTTCCCGCGCCGACGATGCGAATTCCGCTCCCGTTGTGATCGTGAATGAGGCCTTTGCACGGAAATTCTTTCCCAACCAAAACCCCCTGGGACACTACCTGCGTCTCACCCCCGATGGATCACCTGCCGAGGCGGGGACAACTCCGCCGCCCTGGCGTGAGATCGTGGGCGTGGCAGGCGATGTGGACGAGTACGTGGGGCAGGCCAATTGGCGGCCGCAGGTTTTCGTTCCCTTCCGCCAACAGCCCGAAGGCGCGATGAGCCTGATGGTCCGGCTGAGGTCCGAAACCACCACCTTCGCGGCGTCGCTTCGCCAGGCGGTGTGGAGCGTGGACAAAGACCAGCCCGTCACCGACCTCCGAACCATGGATCGCGTCGTGCGCGACTCCGGGCAGGGCGACGATATTATGGCGGAGTTGATGGGCGCGTTTGCGGCCATTGCGCTGGTGATGGCGGCGGTCGGCATCTACGGCCTCATCGCCTATCTCGTTGGCCGCCGCACGCATGAGGTGGGCGTGCGCAAGGCGCTGGGCGCGCGCCGCCGGGAAGTGCTATGGCTGGTCCTGTACGGCTCGATGCGCATGGTGTTGGCAGGTGTCGGGCTGGGTTTCCTCGTCTCTCTCGCCATGCCGCGCCTGGTGCTGGCGAGCTTTCACGACGTCCATATCAGCCATAGTAGCTGGATCTTGGCCGGGACGCCTTTAGCGGTAATCCTGGTGGCTCTGGTGGCCTGCTATTTCCCCGCGCGGCGAGCCTCAAGAGTCGAACCCATGGCTGCACTGCGGTTTGAGTGAGGCAGTGGTCAGTGGAGAGTGGTTAGTGGCTCGGGGTGGGACGCCGGGGCAACGCACCGCACGGCGCCGGTAGCACAGGCAGGAGTGCCTGTGCCACCTCGATCCTTGGGTGATGTTGAGGCAGGAGTGAAGGAGAAATGCCGTGGGCCGCTGGTGTTGGTTGTTTTCCCGCCGTAAACACATGATGGAGGCCCTCGACCAGGAAATCGGCGACTTCATTGAGCGCGAAACCCAGGACAACATCGAGCGCGGCATGGCGCCGGAGGAGGCTCGTTACGCCGCCCTGCGCAAGTTCGGCAACGTGACGCGGTTCAAGGAAGATACGCGGGAGGTCTGGAGTTTCGTTTGGCTGGAGCAACTCTGGCAGGATGTTCGTTACGGCCTCAGGACCCTACGCAAGTCTCCGGGCTTCACTACCGTCGCGGTGCTCACCCTCGCCCTGGGCATTGGCGCCAATACCGCCATGTTCAGCGTCGTGGAAGGAATCATGTTGGCTCCTCTGCCTTTCCGCCAGCCTGACCGCCTGGTGATGATTTGGGAATGGAACCAGCATCTGAAGGAAATAAAGGAGCCATCCTATCCAAACTTCCTCGATTGGCAACGGACCGCAGGCTCGTTTGAGGAAATGGCGGGGTACAAGTGGCACTCCTATGGACTGACGAGTCCCGGGGCGCCGGCGCACGTTCCTATCATGGAGGTTTCCTCGAGCTTCTTTCGCATGTTGGGTACAAAACCGGCTTTGGGGCGTGAATTCACACCGCAGGAAGACAAGCACGGCGGAGCGCCCGTGGCCATGATCAGCGACCGGTTCTGGCGGGAACGTTTCGGAAGCAACCCCGAAGCCCTCGGCAAAGCGATCACGTTGAATGAGGTTGATTACACGATTGTCGGAGTGCTGCCGCCGGGATTCAGCCTCTTTGGCAACCGCTATGAGACGGAGGTCTACACGCCTCTTGGGCAGGGTGACCCCCTGATGCTCAATCCCCGGGGGGGCTACGGGTGCGTGGTTACTGCCCGATTGAAAGCCGGCGTCTGCATTCACCAGGCAGCGGCAGAAATGAGCACGATCCAGAGCCGCCTGGACCGACTCTACCCCGATGCGGACGAGGGCATGGGAACGGAAGTGGAACCTTTCCGGCAAAGATTCATCGGCGATGAAGTAAGAGGAGCGCTATTCCTGCTGCTGGGCGCGGTGGGGGTCGTGCTGCTGATCGCGTGCGCAAACGTGGCCAATCTCCTACTGGCGCGGGCGTCGGGGCGCGTGAGGGAGTTCGCCATCCGCGCGTCGCTAGGAGCCACGCGTATCCGCGTGGTTCGCCAGTTGCTTACCGAAAGCATCCTGCTCTCGCTCGCCGGCGGCGGCCTGGGATTGTTGATCGCCCCGTGGGGGGTCAAGGCGGTGCTCGCCGCCTCGCCCAGCGACCTCCCCTGGGTGAGGGGGATTGGCTTGAATGTTCCAGTGCTGCTGTTTGCGCTTGGAGCAACCTTCGTCGTGGGCATTCTTTTTGGTCTCGCTCCAGCGCTGACCAGCACAAAATCCGCCCTGGAGGATTCTCTTAAGGAAGGCGGGCGGACCTCCGCGGGTGGCAACCACCGCACGCAGGGCGGCCTGGTGGTTTTACAGATGGGACTCACTTTGATCTTGCTGGTCTGCACGGGCCTGCTCTTTCGGACCATCCGCCACCTCTGGAAGGTCGATCCGGGGTTTGACATGCCCGACCTCATCACCTTCCGGGTCGATTTCCCGCCGTCCCTGAGAAGATCCCCTGCCATCATGCGGTCCGCCTACCAACAGATGCTGGAGCGCATCCGCGCCATTCCCGGAGTGGAAGCGGCGGACTTTATTTACAACATTCCCCTGAGTGGATGGGAGAACAACGCCCACTTCTGGATTGGGACGCAGAAGCCCGCCGTGATCCAGGCGGCGCCGCAAATGCTGGTATTCGACACCGGCCCGGACTACCTCCGCACCATGCGAATACCGCTCCTGCGCGGGCGGTTCTTCACTCCAGCGGACAACAATTCGTCGCCCTGCGTGGCCGCGATTGACAGCGTGATGGCAGACACTTATTTCCCCCACCAGGACCCGTTGGGCCGAATGCTGACCTTCGGATGGACGCCCCCTATGGGCCCATGTCGAATCGTCGGAGTGGTCGGCCACGTAAAACACTGGGGCCTGGGCAGCGAAAGCGGCTACGTCCGGGCTGAAAGCTACTATCCGCTATACCAATTGCCGGATCCCTGGGTCACGGCATCGGAAGGCTACCGTAATACGACCATTGTCGTCCGCACCTCCCTCTCGCTTGCCGCGGTAATGCCGGCGATCAAGACGGCGGTTTTTGCGGGCGGCAAGGAGCAGCCTCTCTACGACGTCCAAACCATGCAGGAAATTGCCTCCCAATCCATGTCGCCGCAACGATTCCCCATGATTCTGTTCGGAGCGTTTGCCGGACTGGCGCTTCTGCTGGCCTCGATCGGAATCTACGGGGTGATTTCCTACTCGGTGGCCCGGCGGGTGCGCGAAATGGGGATTCGCATGGCACTCGGCGCGGAGCGGCAAGACATTTTTCGCATGGTCATAGGGCAGGGCCTGCGGCTGGGATTGGCCGGCATCGCCATTGGGGTCGCAGGTTGGTTGATTCTTGCCCGTGCGCTTCCGAGCATGTCGCACTTGCTCTACGGGGTAGGGGCCATTGACCCCCTGACCTTCGCAGCGGTTTCGCTGCTGCTACTGGCCGTGTCTCTGCTGGCGGTCTATATTCCCGCCCGCCGGGCGACGAAGGTCGATCCCATGGTGGCACTGAGATATGAGTGAAACGGAGAGAACCTACGAGGCCCGTCCGTCCGCCGTAGCGCCCACCGTGTTATAATTGCTCACGGAGTGCCCTCAAGGGCATCATCTTGCATTCGACCTAATCTATGGGTGACACACCTTTACCTTTGCCCTCAAACCCGCAATATTACAGCGTTGCCCCTCACCGGTACTGGCCGGTGGCCACGATCGTCCTGCTGATCTTGAATTTCATCTTTTTTGGCCTGGAGATTCTGGCCAAGGGTGTAAACAACACACAGATTCTCCTCGATTTTGGCGCGTCTTTTGGACCTTACCTACGCCGCGGGGAGTATTGGCGGTTGGTTATGCCGATGTTCCTGCACGGCGGGTGGCTGCACATTCTGGGCAACAGCTACGCCCTATTCATCCTCGGCCCGATCATGGAACGGGTCTACGGCTACGGCCGATACCTGACGATTTATGTTGCCGCGGGCATGGGAGGCGCTTTCCTCTCCATGCAGCTTTCCAAGAACGTCTCGGTGGGAGCGTCGGGAGCCATCTTTGGGCTGGCGGGGGCCATGCTGGTTACCGGCTACGTGCATCGTGACCTGATCCCACCTCGGTGGGGCCGCGCCTTCGGGGCGGGGATGATTCCATTCATCGTTCTAAATCTGGTCTTTGGACTGTCGGTTCATGGCGTGGATAACTGGGGACACCTGGGAGGGTTGGCTACCGGCGCCCTACTGGCGTTCGTCATCCCCCCTCCTCCGCACGATTCACCATACGGAGGAGAGGCAGCGCGTCCTTCCCAGGCCATGGTGGTCATTCCCCTCATGGTGGTAACGCTCGCCATAGCCGCCACGGCGAACCACTATCGGATCATGCAGACTATGAACCGCCAATTGGTGGCTGGCGCGCGCTTCGCGCATGCGGGCCAGTACGACCGTGCCTTACAGAGTTACCAACAAGCCCACAGCGCGGCTCCGCGCCAGTGGGAACCGTGTGAAGTGTTGGGCGTCTTTTACCTGGGACAGAAAAAGTACGACGACGCGATCCAGGAGTTGCAGGAGGCGATTCGCCTGAGCGCAGGGGAGGACGAGCTGCTGAAGGAACGAGGAGTGCAGCTTCACCTGCAACTTGGAATCGCTTACCAATTGAAGGGCGACCTCCGCATGGCCCAGAAGACTTTCGAAGAGGTGCTGGGGAAGACCTCCCCCACCCCGCAGGGCAGGCGATTGCTCGCCGAGAACCAATTACTGCTGGCTGATCTTTATGCCAGCGAAAAGCTCTATGGGGAGGCGATCAACACCTATCTGCAAGCCTTGCGCCTGGCGCCGGATTTCGCCCAGGCACAGAACAACCTGGCGTGGCTTTACGCCACGTGCGACGACCCAAAGCTTCGTGACCCCCAGGCCGCCCTGGACCACGCTCTGATTGCGGTGAAACTGACGCAGGGGAAAGACGGAGGCGTGATCGACACCCTGGCGGAGGCCTTTTTTGCGAATGGGGCTTATCCGCAAGCGGTGGAAACCCAGAAGAAAGCCCTGGCTCTCGATCCCGCTAACACCGAACTAAAGGAACACATGGAGCGCTACCGCAAGGCCGCGGGAATGTGAGTGGGACCGGGCTGATTCTCGGCCCGCCTGACCCAGCGGTAGGCCTGTAAGGAATTCTTCCATAAGAACTTCTCCGTTGCCGCGCTGCCCTGATTCGAAACATACTCCCGAATGACGCTCAGGACCTGGGGGTAGGTTCCCCAGGGGTCGCTATTGGGCCAGTCGCTGCCGTACATCAGCCGGCCCTCACCGAAGGTTCCCCACAGTTCATCCAGCCTCGACCGGTAGAAACTCGCGTCATAGTGACCCTGCCCGCCCACGCGCCGGAGGACTTCCGATAGCTTGACGTAAACCTGCGGGCGCCCTCCAAGTTCCCTCAAATCCGCCTGGAGGTTTTTCCGCGCCGCGGGTTCGGACGGAGGATCCAGATGCGGCAGGTGGTCGATAACTACCCGCAACGTCGGGACCTTGTCAGTCAGCCGCACCGTCGCCGAAATGAGCGCAGCGTCCTGGTTGGCCGTATCCAGCGTCAGGCCCCCGTCGGCGAGTGCTTGCAGGTCGGACACAAAGTCCGGTTTCGAGACATCCTCGGCGAGGTTTCGTCCCCAAAGGTTTCCGCACCGGATGCCCCGAAACAGCGGGTTGTGATGAAACCGTTCAAGATTCTTGCGGAAACCCGGCAATCCCGGCTCGAGGTTGCCGACGGTTCCGACAACAATGGTATCGCGCGAAGCGACGTCCAGCACCCATTGGTTGTCTTCCAGCCAGGGGCTGCACTCAACTTCAATGGCGCCCACGATCCCGAGCCCCTGTGTGACCCGGCGAAAGCGACCGGGCAAGGCCGGTTGGTACAAAACCTTGTCGTCTTTGTCAGGCCAGGGGACTCCCTGAGGACGCCGCGGGTCGAAGAGATGGATGTGGGTGTCGATTATCGGAATGGGCGTGCTCGCGCCGCCCACATCCCGAGGCGTGAGGCTTGCGATAAGGCCAAGGAATGCCCTTCGATTCATCTGTCCGCGGACTCCAGAGGCTGCGTAAAAACTCATGATTTGCGCCGTAGCGGCGATCTTATGTCGCCATAACCCAATTCATTGCAACTCGCAGGTGGCGGGATAAACCCGCCGCGATGTGTTTTTCCGCAGCCTCTCCCGCCGCGTGGGACTATCCCCTTTTTGAGGTATGACTGGCTTCACTGGCCTCCTCCACCTCCCGACGGCCATACCGCTGGCGCATCAGGAAGACATAGTGGACGCCCGAGGCCAGAGTCAGGCTGGCGGCCAGGTATATGCAAAAGGTGACCAACTCCGACGAAATGTAAGGGATGCCGGCACCATGGCACACCACCACAAAAAGAGTGGCCACCTGCGCCGCAGTGGAGGCCTTGCCCAGCAGGGAGGGGTGGAAGGGCCGGTACCCGGCCACCAGGGAAATCAAGAGCGCGGTCATAATAATGGCTACGTCGCGGCTCAGCACGATGATGGTCAGCCACCAGGGCAAGGCTCCGCGCAGCGCCAGGGTGATATAACCGGTGGTCATCAGGATCTTGTCGGCAATCGGATCCAGCGCCACCCCCAAAGGGCTCTCCTGTTTCAGTAATCGGGCGACGGTGCCATCCAGGACGTCGGACAACGCAGCCGCGGTCAGGACCGCAAGCGCCGCGCGATAGTGTCCGTCCATGACCAGGATGGCAAAAACCGGTACAAACACTAATCGCAGAAGTGTGATCTGATTCGAGGGCGTCAGCAGTCGTGTGGTCATTATTCCTACGCTAATTTAGCGGGGCGATTTGGAGGTTGTCAATCTTCGTTGCACGGCGGGGCCCCGCAATTCGCGCAGAGCATCGGAGGCAATCCAGCGGGCGGCGGGCGAATCCAGCCGGTGAATCTCCTCGGCTGCCAGGATGGCGGCGCGGTTCAGCCGCGCGTTCCGTTTTCCGATCTGGCGCAAAGCCCAGTTCACACCCTTCTTGACAATGTTCCTCTCGTCCCGCGCGGCGCGCTTGATCAGGGGCAGGAAGCGCAGAAATGCCGCATCGCTCGCGCCCTTGTCGGCAACGGCCAGACCCGCCATCAAGGCAAACGCCGCTCTTTTCACAAACTCTTCCCGCCGGGAACTCCACTGCACGCACATCTGATGGGCATATCGCGAATACCGAAAGACATTAGTACAAGCTCCATCGCAGATCGCCCAACTGTCGAAATCCCTGGCCCAGCGATCCATCTTCACCCGGGTCACCTTTTCCGGCTCCTCAATCAGGGTGGCCAGAGCGCGTGCCTCGAAGACTTCCGCGGCCCACAATTCCTGCGCCAGGGCGTGGTCGCGGCCGACTTCGCGCGCCAATTTCTTCAGCGCCGGGGTCGACCACCCGCCATAAACCTTCTTTGCCACGATTCCGTAGTGGGCCATTCCCTTCACCGCATGGGGATCGGGGCGGGAGGCAAGCAACTGAAGAATCTCGGGGCAGGTCATGGCAGGATCTATAGTACTAAAGGACTAAGAGCCTCGCTTGAAAAAGAACGAGCTGGCGAGTATTATCTGACCCGAATTCCGCGACCTGGAACAGGCTACGGAATTAACGGCTCCCCCCTGCAAAGCTCTTGTCTCCACAGGGCAGCGGGAGTCAGATTGCATTCTTCTTCAAACCGCCGGCGCGTCCGAAGGTAGTCGGACCCGGTGGTGACCAAATAGAGTGACCGCTAAACCTTACAGGAGGTATTCCGCTATGTCATCATGCAGCAGACGGATCTTCGTAACCCTCATTGTCGTGAGCGCCTGCCTGGTGTTCGCGACGCCTCAAATTGGAAATTCGACTCCATATGGGAAGGTAACTGAGATGCGGCTGGAGGCAACCCCGAATGATTGGCACGGGGCTTGCCCGGTCACCATCAACTTTCATGGATTCATCCGAGTTGATGGGGCCAATACCGTCACCTACGGCATCACCCGGTCCGATGGGGGGTCCGGTGAGGGATCCCAAACGCTGCACTTTTCGGGCGCGGGCCAGAAGCCGGTGCATTTCACCTGGCGGCTCGGCGGCCCAGGCGAGAACTTTCACGGTTGGGCGCAGATCGGCAGCGGCAATTCGCGGTCTGACAAAGCCGGATTCCAGATCCACTGCCGCAAGTAGTGGGAGTTTATCGAATCAAATGCGGGGGCTGGCGATCCCGACATACTCCTGAATGGTCATGCCGACCTTGGTGTGGAATCGTTCGGAGAGGGAAGGGATGGAACCGCTGGGTTCGTCAACGATGATGCGCTCCACACGGTGCATGGGGAAAAAGACCGTGTTCAAGGCCACGGCGGTTTCCTCTTGTTGAATCACCTGGCGGATAAAGTCGTCGAAGGCGTCGAGTTCGATTCCCCGTACGGTGACGCCCTTCGGTTCCAACAGCAGGAGTTGTCCCCACATCTTCTCTCGGGGAGATGTGAGGTTGACAATGACAATGCTGTTGACGTCCATCTCGCCTCCCTGAACGGGGTTGGCCTTCAATGACCGTAACGCAGCTCGCCTGCCTCGATGCGAACCGGCAGTTGATTCTGTGCCGGGGGGAGCGGGCACGTGGCGTATGGCGTGAAGGCGCAGGGCGGGTTCACTGCCTGATTGAAATCCAGAATCACTTCACCGTTCCTGGGCAAGTCTGTAAATAGAAACCGCCCCGGAGGATAGGTTTCCTTGCCCGCGGTAAGGTCCTTGAAGATAAAGAAGAGCCCGTCGCCTTCGGTCACCGGGTCAAGGCGGAATTGGCGCCCCCGGAGTGTAAACTCGACATAACCCGGACTGTCTTCCTGTTCCGTGTCGCCCAGGATGTTGGGCACGGCGATCTTTTTGGGCGGAGTGTAGGGCACAAACTTCGCCGCCAATCGATATTCCTCTGCCACGGGAAACCAGTGGGTCCCCGCGAACTTTCGCCGCGCATCGCTGTCCCTGTCCTTCAATCGAACGCCCAAGCGACTCCCACGCTGGATGATAAACATGGATAAATTGCCAATGCGCAGAACGTCGGGCGATCCCGCCGAATCCGCCGCCATGGCAGCGTTGAGCACCGGCTTATCATTCACCGTCACCGGGACGCCGGGCGCAGATCGAAAGACCGTTTTGCCACCATGAAATTCAAACGTCCCCACTTTGTCCGGAGCGGAATGCGGAGGGAGAATGAACATATTTCCCCCTGCGGTCCCCATGGTGTTTTCGCCGTCTTTCAGCCAGAAAAGCCCGGCCACCGTCAACCACCCATTCTCAGACTTCAGGCTCGCTTCCCGCTGTTCCCGCCATTTCTCTATTTGTGCGCGGTATGCGGCCTGGTCGACGGGCAAGATCGCCAGTGCTATCACAGCAACTAGTACTCTCGCGATGACCATGGCCTCCTTA
>DATJVT010000232.1:0-3236 GCA_035501695.1 Terriglobia bacterium
ATACAACATTAGTTTGGGATGGCAAACCGCCACAACTCGGCTCGCACGTCCGGCTTCGCCCAAGCCAGAACAGGACCACATTCAACCTGCACAGAGTGGTATGGCTGGAAAAAGAGGACTGCATTGTGGAGAGACTTCAGATCGCAACTGGAACTAGCTGGTAGAGGGGAAACTTCTGGCCCCCCCACAGAAGAGACAGTTTGTGAAACAATGGAGATGTCCCAGAACTCTCACACAAAAAGACGTGACTCCGTCTTACGGCAAGCTCCGAAAATCGCGCGACACCCGGTTCGATTGCCCGTGCCCGTGCCCCCAATCCGCCGATAGCGACGGTGCCTCTGAGTATCCTGACGAATTCACGAGGGATTTGTGCTGCCAGACTTCGTGCAGGCGTTGGGTGCGGCGTGGAAGAACGACGCGAGTAAGCGCCGCGGGATTCTCTGGCGGAGTGTAACGTGACGGCCTGTCCAGGGTGCGCAAAATGGGGTTAGATAATCCGCTGATAACGACGACATTTTGGCGGGCGTGGGCTCAAGTGATCACGGGCAGCAAGCGGAGGCCCTCCCCATAGGCCGCCGTCCACTTGGCGAGGGCGCTCAACCGCAGGACCAATCTTCGGGCATGGTGCACGAGTCGTCCGGGGGTGTTGAAGAGCAGGAAGCGCAGGCGCTTGGGGCGCGCCGTCAACAACTCCGCGGGCAAGGCCAGCCGTTTCAGGGCCGTCAGCACGTTGTGGGAGATCACCGCCAAGCGCAACCAAGCCGCGTTGGCCCCGAAGTATTTCGAGGGCAGCACGCCTCCCCCCAAGTCGTTTTTGATCACGTCGTGGACGAACTCAATGGTGCCCGCCTTTTCGCGGTGCCACTCGATCAAGCGTGCCGCTTTCAGCTCCCAGCGGTTTGACAAGACCGCGAAGTGGCGCACCCGACTGCCATCCTCGAACAGTTCGCCTTGCTTCTTGCGGATGCGGATGGCCACGTAGCGTAGGGGCTGCGAATCCTTCTTCTCCGCCTTCTCGCCGGGCACAAACGGCACGTCAGCGCACTCGCGGATTTCCGCCGGATGCGCCTCGCCGTAGGGTTCCCAGGCCGACTCCGGCAGCACCTGAATGGCGGTGTGCAGGGCCTCGCTCATCCGCGCGCTGATGGCAAATCCGATCCGCCCTTGCGGCCCCTTCTCCCGCTTCTCGTCGCGCAACCAGTTCACCAACCCCGCTTCATGACAGGCCGAATCGCCCCGGAAGTAACGCTCCTTCACTGTGCTCGGCAGGGCCGCAAAGGCGCACTGCGCCACGGGCAACGGCTCCATCATCGCCGGTACATTGCCGTCACGGAACTGATCGGCCAGCACCAACCCCGTCTCCGCCCACACCGCCAGCATGGGCTGATAGCCACGCACCCCTTCATAGGTGCGCAAGGCCTGCTGCTTGTGGCTCTCGATGATCGTCGCGTCCTGATCCACGGTGGCGATGTGCTGGTCGGACGCGCGCTCCCCGAAGCGCTGCACCAGGTCCTGGTTCACTCTCCCCAACCCCGCCAACGGTGCCGTCTCGTCCGGAATATAGGCGATCTCGCCCGGCAAGCGTCGTTGCTGGGCTTCCGCAATCTTCGCCTCCTCATGAAAGGCATAAAGGAACTCCAGCGCTGCGCGCGGCGAAGGTAACTCGTGGCCAATCATCTCGGCCAAACCGGGATCGCCGCGCAGGCGCTCAAAGTCCTCCGGGCATTCACCCCCCGCCGCGTTGAGCAGGATGAAGCTTTCCACGAACGTCGCTTCGTCGTAGCCACGCTCCCGCTGTTTCACCCGCACGTGTTCTTCGACACTCCCCGGCACCCCGAGCGATCGGAACGCTTGCACCACCAGGGGGATTCCTCCCAAAGCGGTCAGAGTCTCTGGCAGCGGCTCGGGATCCAGTTCGAACAACAAGGGCGAGGCGGTGGGAGAAGGCTTGGTCAGTTTGCGCATCAGGGAAAGATCCCAGCAATTCTCACACCTATCGGGTGAAGAATCTTAAAGCGCCCTGACCCCTTCTGCCCGTTCTCCTGCCGCATGTTCAGTGGCGCTGCCAATACTACGTAACATCCCAGCATCGATTAGCTGCTGCTTATCGGCGGATTGGGGGGTCCTAAAGCATCTTGACAAGGTCAGGGTTTGCCCGCGGTGTGGCCGCAAAACCCGGGGCAACGCCCATTGGCGCCATGTCAAGTCGTGCGCAAGTAAGGCGATGGCAAAGAAAGTCGGCAAAGCTCAGAACGCGGGCGATGTGGCCGCAGCGTACTCACTCGTCCATTGACCCAACAACGTAGTTATCGGCCTCGTGGCGCCACACCGTGAACGAAGAGTACTGGTCGAGGGGAAGGGTTGACCAATGTTCATCCCAGTAGAAAACCCAATAATCGACGGTTCGGGCACTTCGCGGGTGCACACGGGCGCGGTACACAACGGCGTTGAACCATCCGCCCCTCCGGGCTTCGGGGAAGAATCGTTCCTCCCCCCACTTCAGCATGGCATTCCACCGTTGCGTGTAATTCTCCAGAGTGAGCGTGCTGCGAAGTTCTCTATCCGATTCGAGGAAACCCGGACAGCGCCGCTCCAGCTCCCGCGTCACAGTTTCAGGGAACGGGGTGTCTGCTTCTAACAGCGAGCGCAGCCAGTAGGTGAATGCTTCCCATTCCATGTATTCGGCCACTGCCGCTTCCAGGCGCTCGGAGCCAACCAGCCTGGAATTCTTGATGACCCGGCGCTTGTCTTCCCGCATCTCGCACGCATCGAGGACTTCATTTCCACAACGCTCGGACGCGCTCCGCCACTCCTCAAATGACGGGTACGAGTCAGGAGCCTCGTGCTTCCAATGCTTCTCGCACCACTGCGCATAGGCCCAGTCCCGCGCGTAGGCGAGGTCACGAACGGCATAGAAGGTGACGGCGCGTAACCAACCCCCGCGCTTCGATTCGGCAAGGATATTTTCCTCGATCCATTCCCGTATCCTTCGATCGAGGCGCGCCCCCACACCCGGCCCTGCTTCCAAGTTTGGGCGCTCCGATCCAATAAACCCTGGACAGCGTTCCGCAATAATTTGGGCAAGCCAGTCAGGAAGTTTTGCCTCGGCTTCCGCGATCGCATGTGCCCATAGGGCGAACGCATTCCATTGGACACATTGATGTCGCGCCTGAAGGAGTCGTTCCCAAGGTACTCGTCTCGCTTGGCGGTCAGCCTCTCGGCGCGCCATCTCGGAT
>DATJVT010000233.1:0-8224 GCA_035501695.1 Terriglobia bacterium
TCCTCCGCCAGGTCCGCGACGTAGATATAAGAGTTCCAGTCGCTCTCCGGGAAGGGAAGGGTCGCCGGCTTCCCGATGGCCGGCAGGCTGGCGAAGTCGCTGGCCCAGGCCGTGGTGCCGCGTTTCCTTCCGTGCCCAAAGACCACCGGGGGGCGAATCGAGACGATGGGTATGCCATACCGCGCCTCGTACTTGGCGGCCAGGTGCTCGTTCAATAGCTTGGTCAGCGAGTAATTCAGCACGTGATCGCGCGGGGAACAGAAATCGTCTTCCGTCACCGGGCGATCGCCGTAAACGGCCTGGGTCCTGCCGTAAACCGATTCCGAACTGGTGAACACGATGCGTTTCACGCCGTGGGCGCAGGCTTCGGCGAACAAGTTCGCCGCTCCCAGGGCGTTGACGCGCATGGCGGCGGGCGGATCGGCCTCCGACTCGGCTCCCATCATATAGGCCAGGTGGACGACACGATCGAGGTGCGGGTGATTCGCAAAAATGTCCGCCACCTGCGCGCGATCGCCGATGTCGCCGGTGATTACTTCGACTTCCGGCGTGAACAGCCACATGACCTCCGCGTCGGGCGCGCGGTCAAAACACACCACCTTCTCACCGTGCCCGAGCAGGCAGCGCACGACGTAAGATCCAATAAACCCCGTTCCACCCGTTACCAGGAAACTCATAGTTACCCCTTGCCTGCCATCCCTTCGCGCAGGCGATGCGCACCCGCCACCAGGGCGCGCAGCTTGCCGCGCGTGATCTCCAGCGGGACGTGCTGAAATCCGCACTCCGAGGAGATCAGCAGCCGTTCCGGACTAAAGTAGTCAAGTGCCGGGCGCGTGCGTTCGGCAACGATCTCCGCCGATTCAATGCCATCGCTGCGCTGGTCGACCACGCCCACCAGAAACTCACCCGGGAATTTCCATTTATCCCAAAGGGTCAGCATGTTGTAGCTCAGGGTGCAGTACTCCAGCGAAACCTGGTCAATCCTTACTTGCCTGAAGCCCTCCAACAGGTCATCGTAGCGGGTAAAGTAGACCCGCTTGCGGCGCGGATTTCCACCGCACACGTGCATGCCGATCTTCACGTTCAAGCCCTCGATGGCGCGATTCAGCACCTCGGCCGCCCAACCCACTTCCTCCGGGAAGGCGGTCCAGGCGGGTTCGTCAAATTGGATAAATTCGCAGCCGGCGCGCACCACTTCCTTCAATTCCTGGTTCAACACCGTGGCGTATGCCAGGGCCAGGTCCTTGTCCGTCGGGTAGAGGTCCGGGCGCTTGTTGTTGGAAAACTTGGCGAGCAGGTGGGGTCCGGTGCAGGTGATCTTGACCTCGACGTGCGGCGGAGCAGCCGCGCGGGCGATCTTCCAATCGTGCGCGAGTTCGACGCGGGGATTCTCGATTTTGCCCACCACCGAGGCAATCTCGATCCCGAACCCGGTCTCGCCATAGGTCCGATAGACCATCTCATCGAATGAGAGGCCGTCCAGGCGCTTTTGAAAGAAGTAATACATGTTCTCGCGGCGGCCCTCGCCGTCGGTGATGATGTCAAGTCCCGCCTCCGCCTGGTCACGCGCCGCCCATCGGATGATCTCGTCAGCATCCTGGCGGGATAGCGTGGGCTTCTTCAACGTGTCAGTGGGCTGCACGGGACGCGGGTAACTTCCCGTCACCGAGGCGCGAAATGGTTTAGGCACTTTTCCTCCTCCCCCAACTAGACGGGTTCAGGTCTCAACGGAGACCTTAACCTTATATTCTGAGTATGCTTCAGAAATGCCCTCACGGATATTAGACAGTATATCGTGACTGACCCACCCACGGTAGTCATTTGTCCATGGCAGTACTGTCCTGAGTTGGACGTAGCGCCACCATCTTGGCGGCACCAGTGCCGGCTGGAAGCCGGCGTTACGGCCCAAATTAGGGCACCGCTTTCCAGGGCAGGTGGCAACGTTTCCGGCGCGCGAGTATATTGTTGTGGGGAGGCGCCATGGCCATCTGTTCCATTGAAATTCGCGTATGCCGAAACGCCCGCGAAAGCATGTCAGATGCCGAGATGCGGGTGGGAGGAAAGTCCACATTCGATTTCCTCGTGATCTCCATGAAAACCAGCGAAGGCGTCGAGGGTGCCTCGTTCGGCTTTGCCGGGCGCGGCGCCGAAATGGCGGGCGAGATCGCTGCGTCCGCCCTCAAGCCCTTTTTCCTGGGCAAAGATCCCTTGGCGCGCGAGAAGCACTGGCAGGAATTCCGCATGTACGACCGGTGGTGGAACCACGTTCCCATCTATTCCTACGGTCCGTTCGACATCTGCCTGTACGACATCGCAGCCAAAGGGGCGGGGCTCCCTCTTTACAGATACCTGGGCAGCTTCCGGGACAAGGTTCCCACTTACGCCAGTTCCTTCGTACTGGCCGGGCCTGAAGATTACGCCCGGCAAGCGCTCGAGGTGAAGACCCGGGGATGGCACGCCTACAAGCTGCATCCGCCCGGCAAGATCGATTTTGACTTGCAAGCCTACCGAGCCTGTCGCGACGCCGTAGGGCCGGAATTCAAACTGATGGCCGATCCCGTTGCCGCCTATTCCCACCAAGAGGCCCTGCGCGTGGGGCGGGAGCTTGAGCGGCTCAATTACTATTGGCTGGAAGAACCGCTTTTCGATGTGGACTTTCAGGGACTGCGCAAGCTCACGGCCAAGCTGGATATTCCCATCATCGGCACGGAGGTCCTGGCCGGCTCACACTACTCCACGGCCGAGTGCATTGCCACGGGGGTTGTCGACATGGTGCGCACCGACGTGTCGTGGAAGGGCGGCATCACGCCCGTTATGAAGACGGCTCACCTGGCGGAATCCTTCGGGGTGAAATGCGAGCTGCACACCGCCATCTACCATCCCCTGGAAGTGGTCAACCTGCATTGCTGCTGCGCCATCTCGAACTGCGAATACTTCGAGCTGCTCTACCCCTTGTCCTACATGGATTTCGGGATGAAGGCCCCGTTGCAGATTGATGCCGAGGGATACGCGCATCCTCCCCAGACACCCGGAATCGGAGTCGAGATCGACTGGGATTTTGTGGACCGCTGCACGATCAAGAGACTTTGAGGTTCGACGCGTCTACGGCGCTTGCCAATCGAGCGCGAAGATCTCTTCCGACCCGGTGCCGCGGGTCATGACGGGCTGGTCGTCCGGGGTCAGCGCGAGTGAAGTACCGTAGAACCCTACAATGGCAAGGTCCTTGAGATCCATAAGGTGTTCCACTTTCTTGTCCACGACCCGGAGGCGCAGGACGGCGGTACTGTGTCCCCCCTGGAGATAGTAAACGTAGCGGCCGTCATGAGACCAGGAGGGCCAGCTAAAAAACGATCCCTGGAGGGCATCCTCCCACTTCTGCGTGGTGAAATCAAAAAAGGCCAGCTTCGAGGAGTCCACGCTGAGCGCCACCAGGTAGCGGCCATCGGGCGACCAGCGGGCCGAGAAGTATTCGTTCGACTCGGGCACATCCGTGACCGCCTGGGTTTGCAGATCGAGAATGTGAATATCCGGACGGGGATAGGGCATTGTCGCCGAGCCACCGCTGAAGCAAATCTTCCGGCCGTCCGGCGACCAGTTGGGGTCGGTTTTGATTTCGTTCAGGTTGGCCACCATCTCGCGAGTCTGGCCATCGCTCGCCGAAGCAAGAAAGAGCTTGGGCAACTGACCGGGCGCCCGGGTGTAGTAGGCGATCTGCTCCCCATTCGGGGACCAACGCGGACTCAACGCGTAACAACCAGGACAGGGCTGGGAAAGCTGCAGGCGATTGCTCCCGTCGATCGCGCTTCGCCACAGGACGCCGTCGGGGTAGGACACGTAGGCCATCCACTTTCCATCTTGAGAGAAGGACACGAACTCAGCCGAAAGCCCGAAGAGAAAGGGCACGAATTGTTTGCTCTGGGGATCGTAACGGACCACTTCACCGCGCTGCACCACTCCGGAGGCGAACAAGCTCTTGCCATCCTTGGAGGGCAAAGGGCCCTGGAAGGGGATCGGGCCGCTGGTAAGCTGCACGGGGTGCGGCGAGCCCCTCCAAATACGTCCGGCGCGTTCCGGCAGTGCCCAGATGTTTCCGTGAGTGTAAAAGATAAAGTACTTTCCGTCCGCGGTCCACTTGCCGCAGCATTCGTTGGGAGGATTGTGCCAACCCGGAAATAGGGGGTGAGCGTTCGCCCCGTCGGCATTTACTTCCCACAGGCTGCGCGAAAGCCTCTGCTCATCCCCCTCCGTAAAGCGGATTCTCCTGCCGTCGGCCGACCAGGCTATCGAATAGATCATAACCGGGCAACTGGCCAGTTTGCGTGAGCCGCTGCCATCGCTTTGGGCTACAAACAAATCCCCCCCCTCCGCGTAGGCGAGGCGCTGGCCATCCGGCGACCACGCCGCGTCCGTGGCGGTCAGATCCCCGATTCGATGCGGGGAGCCACCCAGGACGGGGATGCTCCACAAAGGCCCTGCGCCATAGGTGGCAATCTCCGCGGCCAGGAAATTCGACCCGTCCGGTGACATCCCGAAGAGTCCGAAGCGCTGAAGGGGCAGGGGCACACGCGCCGGTTCTCCTCCGCCAAGGGCCAGTCCCGACACCCACCCTGATGTTCCGGCGTTTTCCCCATAATACAAGCGCACGCCGTCGGTCCCCACCAGTACCTTCTTGATGCCGTCGTTGGTGATTTGATGGTAACCGGTCACCTTGGGCGGCGGCAGGGGACGCAGGCCGAGGTAGAGTAAGGCGGCAGCCGCCACCGCCGCGAGGGCCGCCATCCACCACCGCGGCCGCAGCGCTGCCCTGGCCTCTGCGGCCAGGCTCCTCCGGCCGCGCGACCAGCGAGCTCCCGCCAGGCTGCGTACCTGCCCGGAGCTGGAGTCTCGCCGCAGGCGCTTTAGGTCGGCCCTAAACTCAGGCGCAGACTGATAACGCAAATCGCGATCCTTCTCGAGGGCCGTGAAAATAATCCGCTCGAGTTCACCGGGAACCTCGGGGACCAGTTCGTGCGGGGCTTTGGGCGTTGCGTTGAGGATTGCTGCCATCACATCGGCCGCGCTGCTGCCCATAAACGGCTGTTCGCGCGTGGTCATTTCGTAGAGGACGGAACCGAAACTGAACAGGTCCGAGCGGGAGTCGAGGTCTTCACCCCGAGCCTGCTCGGGAGACATGTAGGCGACCGTTCCCAGGGCCACGCCCGGCCCGGTCAGAGACCGGTCTTCACCGCCGCCCGTTCTGGTTGGGCCACGCTCAGCTCGGGTGTTTGCATTGTGCCCGCCCTCTGTTACGAGCACGTGGCCGGTTTCACCTTCCGGAGCGAGCTTGGCCAAGCCAAAGTCAAGAATCTTGGCTTCCCCGCGTGTGGTCACGAAGATGTTGGTGGGCTTGATATCGCGGTGAATGATCCTCTTTGCATGCGCCGCTGAAAGGGCGTCGGCAATCTGGATAGCCAGGTCGAGGAGTTGTTCAGCCTTCATTGGTTTGGCTTCGATCAATTGCCGCAGAGTGGATCCCTCGAGCAATTCCATGACAATGAAGGGCAGACCGTCGTGTTCCCCGATGTCGTGAATGACGCAGATGTTGGGATGGCTCAAGGCCGAGGCGGCACGCGCCTCGCGCTGGAAGCGTTCAACGGCTTGGGGATCCCCAAGGGGGAACCCCGGTGGGCGCCCGGGGACCGCCCAAAGACCGGCGCCAACTGCAGGCGGCTTGAGGAACTTAATGGCCACCAGGCGATGCAGGCGGGTGTCCTCGGCCTTGTAGACGACACCCATCCCGCCGCCCCCCAACTTCTCGATCAGGTGATAATGCGATACCGTTTGGCCCACCAGAGTGGCCGATGCAGACGTTTCGCCTGGTTCCCCAGCCAGCGCGCGGGCCGCTACCTCCATGGCGGGTGCTTCCAGGAACCCGTTGCCTCTCTCCTCCTGCGCCAGAAGCGATTCCACTTCCCGCCGCAGGGTGTCGTCGCCCGCGCAGGCCTCCTCCAAAAAGACCGCCCTCCGCCCCTTGGAAAGCTCCAATGCAGCAAGATACAGATGTCCGATTTGCCGCCAACGTTCAGGTTCCAAATGCCAGCTCCCTGGTCATTTCACAATAGGATGCAGCGCATCGCTTGCGCGCTTCCTGCAAAGATGTATACGCATTGTTTGCCAGCTCGGTTTCGGGGAATTGACCAGTCGGGGGGTAGTTCGCGTTCAAGCGTGAGGTGGTCTGAAGTGTGTGGCCGGGCCGGTCATAGCCCCTGGGATCGTGCGCCCGCCGGGGCAATACCTTGTAAACAATTCGGATATGCTTCTCGAATGCGCCCAGCCCTCTCCCCCGCGGAGCTTGCAACAATCCTGCGGTCCGGTGGTCTGACGGGTCCATAATTACGAATGCTTTACGGAGACTGAAACTCCGCGCAGCCTATCACACCCGGGCGCTCTTTTCCAATCAGCGCATTCTCCGCAGAATCAGCCGGTTCCCGGCGCGCCATGAAGACATGCTGCCCCATGACACTTTTCGCCTCCCGATTCCGCATTACAGGTTGAGGGCGATAAGATCTCGCCCCGATTCGACAACCAGGAATGGGAGGCATACCATGAACAAGATTCAAGTTTTGCTGAAGATCAGGTACATCGCGCTGGCAGCGCTGGCAGCCTGTTGCCTCGCTGGGCGGGCCAACGCGCAGGTGTTTACAGGGGACTTCACCCTATCCACGGAAACTCGTTGGCAGGGAGCGGTCCTGCCGGCTGGGGATTACACCCTCAGCCTGGATCACGCCAGCATTGATGGCGTAGTCCGCCTCTACCGCGGCAGGACTCCAGTCGGCATCTTCCCCGTCCAGGGGCAGAATGCGTCCGGCACGGAGCGCGCGGAATTGACCGTCGAACAGGGCACCATTCGCGGCTTGACGCTCCCCCACGACAAGGTAGTTCTACTGTTCCTTGAGGCGCCGCACAAGCGATACGCCGGCCCCAAGGACCGACAATTAGTCCAACTCATCCCGATCAGTCATGCCGGAAAGTAACCACGCACCCACTTCAGGGACAAAAGGGCTGGAGCGGAAGCTTTGGCCCTTTTGTCCCCTTTTGTCTAAGGGTTCCGCCCCTCCACTTTGGCCAAGGCTGTCTGCATGAAGGTGTCTTCAGGGAACAGTGCCACGTAGCGCCTCAACGCTTCGTGGGCCTGCTGAATTTGCTTCAAGGTCAAATACCGGAGCACCAGCGATTTCTGAATATCCCGCGAGAAAGGCCAAACCGAGGCCCCCTTCTCCAAGATCCGGGCGGACTCTTCAACTCTCCCCGCCTCTGCCAGTGCCTCACCGAGATCGGCATAGGTGTTGGCATTGTCGCCACCCTTTTGCAGCGCCTTTGTCAGGTACTCAACTGCCAGTGAGGTGTTCTTTTCGGCCAGTGCTTTCCGGCCCAGGGCGCAAAGCACTGCCGGGTCATCCGGCGCAGACTGCTTCAACTGCTCCAGCAGTTCATAGTAATAGTGGCTTAGGCTGGGCTTCTTCTGCGAGATTTCCGCATAGGCCAGCATTTTGGTGATTGTCGGTATGGGGCGGGCGGTATCCTCTCCCCGGCGGTTGATGCACACGAGTTCAGGCAGGTCCGGCGTGGGACGATCAAAGGCGTAGTCGGGGTAGGGTTGCCCGGCGCGGCGCACGATGCGGTGGTAGGTATCGTTGGAATGCGGGATCCCCGCCGTCGGCTTGCGGGGCATGTGACATCCGACGCAATCGTTGGCCGGGGTCTGCTTCATGCGATCGGCAAGAGGTTGTTTGCAACTCTCGTTGGTATGGCAGGTGAGGCACCTCTCCCGAAAGAAGGCCACCTTTTCTTCGTCGTTGGGGCGTTGGTGGATGACGTGACAGGTGATGCATCGCAACTGCCCATTGCTGTCGTGAAAGCAGCGGCTCATTTCCATGGTGGAGTTCTTCCACCAGAGGGGCATGGCCAGGCTGCCGCGCGCGGGGGGAAGCGTCTCCGATCGGTCCAATTCCGCGCGCTGCGCGTCGGTGACGGGCAGCCGAAAGATCGCGACCGTTTCATACAGCGGAGTCCCCGGCCGGAAGTCCAAGTAATCCTTGCCCGGCTGTAGAACCCGGGTGTTCCCCCCTTGGTGGCAGTTCATGCAGATGTCGTCCGCCAGCCTGGGCGAAAGGTCGGTGGGGTTTACGATCGAATCGTCCACCTTCCTGCGTCTGAGTTGGGGGTGCTCGGTTAGCTCCTGTAC
>DATJVT010000234.1:0-8649 GCA_035501695.1 Terriglobia bacterium
CCAGGTGGTGCGGCATCATCTGGGCGAGCACGGTTTCCAGGAAATCGAAACGCCATTCATGACCCGCTCCACACCGGAGGGCGCCCGCGATTACCTGGTTCCCAGCCGCTTGCACCACGGGTCCTTCTACGCGCTGCCACAGTCGCCGCAGCTTTTCAAACAGCTCCTGATGATCAGTGGCTTCGACCGCTATTACCAGATCGTCCGTTGTTTCCGCGATGAAGACCTGCGCGCCGATCGCCAGCCGGAGTTCACCCAGATCGATATTGAAATGGCCTTCCCACAGCGCGATGTGCTCTTTGAGATTGTTGAACGATTAATTGAGAAACTCTTCGCCCTGGTCAACGTCCAAGTGAGCCGGCCGTTCATCCGCATGGCGTACGACGAAGCTATGGAGAAGTACGGCTCCGACAAGCCGCACACCGGGTTCGAGCTGGAATGGAAGCGCTTGAGCCTGGCGCCGGGCGATGCCGAGAAGGTGCGCGTGGCGCAGCCCATCAAGACGCTGATCGTTCCGGGGTGGGGAAGCGCCTCACGCAGCCAGCTCGACCGCCTTCAGGAATTGGCGAAATCGCTGGGTGCCGATTGGTTCTCTTACATCAAAGTAGTCGAAGCTGGACTGCAATCGCCCCTCACCAAAGCGTTGGGCGAAGCGGCGGTCGCGACCCTGACGGCTTCCGTAGCGGCCCAACCCGGAGATATGGTCCTGCTGCTGGGAGTCAAATCCGCCGCCGGCATCGGCGCTCTCCGCATGCTCGATAACGCTTCCGGCGAACTCCGCCTGGATCTGGGCCGCAGGCTGGAACTGCTCAAGCCCGGCACTTGGAACATCCTCTGGGTGGTTGACTTCCCCATGTTTGACTACGACGATAAGGAGAAGCGGTTCGCGGCCATGCATCATCCTTTCACCTCGCCGCGGGAAGAGGACCTGGGGAAACTCGAAACCCACCCCGGCGCCGTCAAGGCTCGCGCCTACGACCTGGTGTTGAACGGCTCGGAGATTGGCGGCGGCTCGATTCGTATCCATCGCCAGGATATTCAGCGCCGTGTGTTCAAGGTCCTGGGTCTTACGGAGGAACAGGCGCGGGAGCGCTTCGGATTTTTCCTTGAAGCCCTGGAGTACGGCACGCCTCCCCACGGCGGTATCGCGCTGGGATGGGACCGCATCAATGCCCTGATGGTCGGCGAGTCGAGCATCCGGGAGGTCATCGCTTTCCCCAAGACCGCCAGCGCTGTCGATATGATGTGCGATTCACCGGCCGGGGTCGATCCGGAGCAATTGGATGAGCTGGGGCTGAAAGTGAAAGATTGACGATTGTCGATTTTCGATTGCCGATTGAAGTGGGTTGTTTCCAATTGGCAGTCCGCGTGGCGTGTTGTGACATCAATCGACAATCGACCATCGATAATCGAACATGTCAATCATCCGCATTCTCCCCGAAGCTGTTGCCAACAAGATCGCCGCGGGCGAGGTGGTGGAGCGGCCTGCGTCCGTGGTGAAGGAAATGCTTGAGAACTCCCTCGACGCTGGTGCAAATCGCGTTGAGATTGCCGTCGAAGGCGGCGGCAAGCGCCTGATTCGCATTGTTGACGACGGGGAGGGGATGACCCACGACGACGCGCTGCTGGCCTTTGAGCGGCACGCCACCAGCAAGATTCGATCGGCGGAGGACCTGTTCGAGATTTCCACCCTGGGTTTCCGGGGAGAAGCGCTGCCTTCGATCGCGGCGGTCTCCCGGCTGGCGCTGGAAACCCGGCACGCCTCGGAGAATTCCGGCACACGGGTTGAAATCGCCGGCGGCAAACTGCGCGACGTGAAAGAAGTCGCGTGGCCGAAGGGCACCAGCATCGAGGTCCGCGACCTCTTCTACATTACTCCCGCAAGGCGGAAATTTCTGAAGTCGGAATCCACCGAACTCGGCCACATCGCGACACTGGTCACGCATTATGCCCTTGCGCATCCGGAACGGAGCTTTCGCCTCTCTTCCCTCACCAACGAAATCCTGAGTGTCCCGCCCGTGGGAAGCTGGCGCGAGCGTTTGTACCAGGTGATGGGCGGACAGATCCTTGAGCAACTCCTGGAAATGGCGCCGGTGGAGCGTCGGATTCTCATGGCGGTCTCGCAGGAGGAGAGTGAAGAAGGCAAAGCCCCCGGCGAGGCTCCAATCATCCGAGTGCAGGGCTTTATCTCGCGACCGGAAGTCCAGAAGTTGAATCGCAACAATATCCACTTCTTTGTGAATCGGCGAGTCGTGCGCGACCGCCTGATTCTCCATGCCATTACAGAGGCCTATCGGAACATCCTTCCGGCGGGAGTATTCCCCGTGGCCTTGATTTTCCTGGAAATCCCGCCCAGCGAGGTGGACGTGAACGTTCACCCCTCGAAGACGGAAGTCCGGTTTCGCCATGGGAACTTCGTGCACGACCTGGTGCGCGACTCGATTCGCCAGACTCTGCTCACCACGCGCCCCGTTGCGCAATTTCCAGTTTCGAGATCCCCCTCACCGGCCCGGTTAGAAGTAGAAGCGGCAGATGTGTCGGAGGTCCTCGGGGAAGAGCCGCCGTTGATGCGGGGGACCGCCGTGTTTCGCCCTCCGATATCTCCACCGGCCCGTGAACCCGGTAGGGAGTTTCATCTTTCCCCTCCGCGCCTGGAGCCGCGCCCGCAGCGCTTGCCGCTGGAATCCGCCCTCGCCCCGTATGCCCCGGTTGCGCCCCTCGTCCCGGTTCCTCCCGCCATGCCTGCAGCAACCGCGGAGATTGGCGTTCACCCCCCGCGTGAGCTGCCGCTGAACCTCAAACCTTTGGGACAGGTGCAGGAGAGCTTTATCGTCGCGGTCAACCCGGAGGGCCTCTGGATTGTCGACCAGCACGCGGCGCACGAGCGGGTGCTCTTCGACCGCCACGTCCGGCGCCGTCAGGAGAAGAAGGTGGATGGGCAACGCCTCCTGATGCCGATTATCGTCCAGTTGAAACCCGAGCAGCAGGTTACCTACCAGGCCATCGCCGATGAATTGGCGGCGAACGGCTTCGAAGTGGAGCCGTTTGGCCAGCGCACTGTTGCGATCAAGTCCGCGCCGGCAGACCTCCCTGCCGACGAAGTGGAAACGCTGATGGTTGAGATCCTGGATGGCGCCGGCCAGGAGGGAGCAGCGCTTTCGCTGGACGATCTGCGAGGCAGGATCGCTGCATCCATCTCCTGCCACGCCGCGATCAAGGTGAACATGGCGCTGGAGCCGAGCAAGATGGACTGGCTCCTGCAAGCGCTGGGAGGAACCGACTGTCCCATGACCTGCCCACACGGCCGGCCCACAGTGCTGCGGTATGGGATGAAAGATCTGATGAAGGCGTTCAAAAGGATTTAGTAGTCAGGCATCAGTGCCCACTTCTTGGTTCAAGAGGTAGCAAGGAAGGTGTTGGACGGGGGGACGTTCCTGCTATCAGTCTTCTCCCAGGGCTTCAAGGTCCGCCTTGTCTTTTGCCCGTCCCGTCAGCTGCTTGTTTCGAATCAGCGCTTTGTGGCCGATGAGGTTTGCCAGGACACCGTCCAGCTCGACTTGAATCCGATCCGACCAAGCGTCTTCAAACGGTACCCCGGTAATGGATTTGAGAATATCAATGCGATTCGGCGCCATGCCCAACTGAATGATCGAATCGGGCTCGGAGAAATCCGCCGCCTTCAGACCTAAGGATGTAATCCCGAAAGCGCTAAGTACTGACTCCATCCGGAGGGCATTTTCAGGACTGGGGCGCACCAGAATGTCCAGGTCCCCGGTGTAGCGTGGAACGCCATGATACGCGAGCGCGACGGCGCCGACGATCAAGTATTCAACGCTTTGGAAGTTTGGTAATTCGATAAACGCGCGCCAGTCCTTGGGGAGGAGCATCGCATTCCTCGTGCGCCATTGCCCGAAGTTTGAAGAGAATCTCCAGCCGCTCGGCTGGGGAGAGTTGGCGGTAATATCTGCGACTCGCCTCCTCAGCCTCGCGGAAGCTCCGGAACTTGGCCATCACCAACAGCATGGATCTGTCCCCGTCTTGGGCGTGAATGAACCCTGAAGCGACCCGCCATCCCTGAACCCGTCCCGTAACACGCGGTTGATTCTGTGCTTACCGCCCGCCGCCCCCGTTGCTCATCGAGGAAAGGAATTCGGAGTTGGACTTGCTCTTGGCCAGCTTGTCGATGATGAGTTCCATCGATTCCACCGGTGAGAGCGGGTTCAGAACCTTGCGCAGGATCCAGATGCGGTTCAACTCGTCGCGTGGGACCAACAGTTCTTCCTTGCGGGTGCCGGACTTGTTGAGGTCGATAGCGGGGAAGACGCGTTTGTCCACCAACTTGCGATCCAGGTGGACTTCCATATTGCCGGTGCCTTTGAACTCTTCAAAGATCACGTCGTCCATGCGGCTGCCGGTATCGATCAGGGCGGTGGCGATGATAGTAAGGCTTCCGCCTTCCTCGATGTTGCGCGCCGCGCCGAAGAAGCGCTTGGGGCGCTGGAGGGCGTTGGAATCGACGCCGCCGGAGAGCACCTTGCCGGAGGGTGGCACCACGGTGTTGTAAGCTCGCGCCAAACGCGTAATGGAGTCGAGCAGGATCACCACGTCGCGCTTGTGCTCCACCAGTCGCTTGGCTTTTTCCAGCACCATTTCCGCCACCTGGACGTGCCGGGCGGCAGGTTCGTCAAAGGTCGAGCTGATGACTTCGCCTTTGACGGTGCGCTGCATGTCCGTAACTTCTTCCGGCCGTTCATCGATGAGCAGCACGATCAGCGTGATCTCAGGATGATTGGCCGTCACGGAGTTGGCCAGGCATTGCAGCAACATGGTCTTGCCGGTGCGTGGAGGCGATACGATGAGGCCGCGCTGGCCTTTGCCCACCGGCGTGAGCAGATCGAGCACGCGCGCGGAGATATTGTCCTTGACCGTCTCGAGGTGGATCCGCTCTTGCGGATAGAGGGGCGTGAGGTTGTCAAAGAAGATCTTGTTCCGCGCCTCATCGGGGGGTTCGAAGTTTATGGCTTCGACCTTGATGAGCGCGAAATAGCGTTCGCCCTCCTTGGGGGGGCGGATCTGCCCCGAGATCGTGTCTCCCGTGCGCAGATCGAACTTGCGGATTTGCGATGGCGACACGTAAATATCATCCGGCCCCGGAAGGTAGTTGTAGTCGGGGGCGCGTAGAAATCCAAATCCATCGGGAAGGCACTCCAGCACGCCTTCGGAGAAGATGAGGCCGTTCTTTTCGGTCTGCGCTTGCAGGATCTTGAAGATCAATTCCTGTTTGCGTAACCCGGTGGCCCCCACCACGGCGAGGTCTTTCGCGACCTGCGTCAGGGTGGTGATGTTCATTTCTTTGAGCTTGCCAATGTCGAGGACTTCACCTTCTTTCAGTTCCTCGATCCGTTCTTCCTGGACTTCGTCCTGTTTTACTTCCTGTTTCTTTGCGGGCATAACTTGTCTCTCAGTTCTGTTGAAATTTCCGGTCACATGACCGATCCGATTGGTCGTCGGGTACTGCTGCCAAGGCGCTCGTGGATCCGATCCTTGGAAGTGATGGATTGCTCGAGATACCTGTGCAGAGATGTCTAGTTCGTCATGGGCTCCCGGCCCAAGTCTTTAGAAGGGGTCTCCATGGTGGTCGGAGTGGCCTCGTCCGGGACGAGTAGGGGCCGGGGTTCCAGCTTCTTTTCCAGGGCAATATCCAGCACGTCGTCCACCATTTCGGCAAACCGGATGGTAAGCTCCTGCTGGATGTTCACAGGGATATCCGCCAGATCTTTCTCATTATCTCGCGGAATGATCACCGTCCGGTTGCCGGCGCGGTGCGCGGCCAGCAGTTTCTCTTTTACTCCGCCAATGGGCAGCACCTTTCCCCGCAGCGTGATCTCTCCCGTCATGGCTACATCGCGCCGCACAGCGATCTTGGTCAGCGCGCTCACCAGCGCGGTTGCCAGGGTGATTCCGGCGGAGGGTCCGTCCTTGGGAATGGCCCCTTCGGGGATATGGATGTGGATATCGAGGTGCCGATAAAAATCCGGGTCTAATCCCAGCGAGGCGGCCCGTGAGCGCACATAGCTCATGGCGGCTTGAGCCGATTCCTGCATCACGTCGCCCAGTTTCCCGGTCAGCAGCAGCTTGCCTTTGCCTTGCATCAGGGTGGCCTCAATGTTTAGAATTTGCCCGCCCACCTCTGTCCAGGCCAATCCCGTGGCCAAGCCCACCTCATTCTTTTCCTCTGTCTTGGTGTCGCGAAACTTGATGACCCCCAGATATTCCTTCAGATCGTCCGGGCCAACCGTAGCTTTGAAACCCCGGCCTTCCTTGACGACCTTGCGCGCCACCTTACGGCCGACGTTGGCAATCTCGCGTTCCAAATTGCGGACCCCGGCCTCACGAGTGTAATGGCGAATGATGTGGACAATACCTTCGTCCGCAAATGTGAGGTTTTCCGGCTTGAGCCCCGCAGCTTCCTGCTGTTTCTTCACCAAGAAACGTTTAGCAATCTCCAGTTTTTCCGGCTCTGTGTAGCCCTCCAGCCGCAAGATCTCCATGCGGTCCTGAAGCGGTTGGGGAATGGTATGGACCACGTTGGCGGTGGTTATGAAGAACACCTTGGAGAGGTCAAACTCGACGTCCAGGTAGTGATCCATGAACGTGCTGTTTTGTTCCGGATCGAGGACTTCCAGCAGCGCCGCCGAGGGATCGCCGCGGAAATCCATGCTCATCTTGTCCACTTCATCCAGCAGGAAAACGGGGTTTACAGTTCCCGCCTTCTTCATCATCTGGATGATCTGGCCCGGCAGGGCGCCGATGTAGGTCCGCCGGTGGCCGCGGATTTCCGCTTCATCCCGCACGCCGCCCAGAGAGAGGCGGACGAATTTCCGGCCCGTAGCACGGGCAATCGATCTGCCCAGGGAGGTTTTCCCCACGCCGGGAGGTCCCACGAAGCAGAGAATTGATCCGCGTGGGTTCTTGACCAGTTGGCGCACCGCCAGGAATTCCAGAATGCGCTCCTTGATTTTCTCCAGGCCGTAGTGGTCATCCTCCAGCACCTTCTGGGCGCGGCTGATATCACGGATCTCCTTGGACTTCTTTTTCCATGGAACAGCCAGCAGCCAGTCGAGGTAGTTGCGCGAGACGGTGGATTCCGCCGACATGGGCGGCATCATTTCCAGTCGCTTGAGTTCAGCATTGGCGTGTTCGAGGGCGTCCTTGGTCATGCCCGACCCCTCAATCTTCTTCTTCAACTCATCGATCTCGCTTTTTTCGTTGCGGCCCAATTCCTTCTGGATGGCCTTGATCTTCTCATTCAGGTAGTACTCGCGTTGGGCGCGCTCCATTTGCCTCTTCACGCGGCCCTGAACGGTGCGGTCGACGTTCAGTTTCTCAATCTCGATTTCCAGGATATCGGCAAGGCGGGTAAGGCGGTCCACGGGATCGAAGATTTCCAGCAGTTCCTGCTTTTCCTCGATGCTGACGTTCAAATTGGCGGCGATGGTGTCGGTGAATTTGCCGATCTCATCCACTTTTACCGCCGCGATCATGGTTTCGTAGTTGAGGCTCTGTGAAAGTTTGACATACTGTTCAAACAGCGACGTTGCGCGCTGCACCAACTGCTCCAGGCTCGGCGTGGTCACCGGGCGGAATTGCTTGGTTTGTACGCTGACCCGGAAATGGCCCTCCTCATTGGACATCTTCAGGATCTTGCCGCGCTCCACGCCCTCCACGAGCACCTTGATGTTGCCGTCAGGAAGCTTCACACTCTGCACGATGTTGGCGATCGTCCCCACCTGGTAGATCTCGTTGGGCTTGGGTTCGTCCAAGGCGGCGTCATGCTGGGTCGCGAGGAAGATCTTCTTGTCGCCCGCCAGGGCTTCCTCCAGCGCCCGGATGGAGGTCTCGCGCCCCACCACGAAGGGGGTCATCATGTGAGGAAAGATGACCACATCGCGTATGGGCATCATCGGGAGCGATCGGGTGTCGTTCTTTTCACGGCCGGAAAACATATGGGAGTCCATTAACCTGCCTTCTCAAGGAAAGCGGAACTGAATTTGATTTCGTGGTTCTTCACCATCTCGTCAGTCACAATGAAATCGCGAACCTTGCGCTGGCTGGGGAGGTGGTACATCAGGTCCAGCATCAAGTCTTCCAGAATCATGCGCAGGCCGCGAGCGCCCACTCTTCGTTCCAGCGCCTGCGCCGCTATGGTTCTCAGGCTCTCATCGCTGAAGCGCAGCTTCACGTTGTCGAATTCAAAGAGCCGTTGGTATTGGCGCACCAGGGCGTTTTTGGGTTGTGTTAGGATGTTCACCAAGGCTTCCTGATCCAGGTCACTGAGCACGCTGACCACCGGCAAGCGGCCGACAAACTCTGGTATGAGGCCAAAGTGGATCAAATCCATTTGCTGTACTTGCTCGAGCGTGGCAATATCGCGCCGTCCGGCTGTGACTGGGGGCGGGGGCGCATCGGCATGAAAACCCATGGATTTCTTGCCGGAGCGGTGTTCAATGACTTTCTCCAATCCCACGAACGCCCCGCCGCAGATGAACAGGATATTGGTGGTATCCACAGGGGTGCATTCCTGGTGGGGGTGTTTGCGTCCGCCCTGCGGGGGAACGCTAGCCACCGTTCCTTCCAGAATCTTTAGAA
>DATJVT010000235.1:0-23948 GCA_035501695.1 Terriglobia bacterium
GAAAACGCGGAGCGTCGCGCCGAGGAGCGCGAAGCCTGGCAAAGGCAAGTGCGCGTGTGGAAAGCCGAGTACCCACTGTGGGTTCCGGCCTCGCACGAGGTGATCAAGCCGCAGCACCTCATGTCCGAGATCGACCGGCTCTCCGGAGGCGCGGCCATCGTGGCCTCCGACGTGGGACAGCACCAGATGTGGGCGGCGCAACTGATCCGTTTCAATGAGCCGCGCCGGTGGCTCTGCTCTGGCGGCCTGGGGTCAATGGGTTTTGGCCTGCCGGCGGCGATCGGCGCGCAGGTGGCCTGCCCGGATAAACCGGTGTTTGCCCTGGTAGGCGATGGTGGCTTCCAGATGTCCATCCCGGAACTGGCCACCGTAGCCAACTACAAGCTGCCTATCAAGATCGTGATCATGAACAACGGCCACCTGGGGATGGTGCGCCAGTGGCAGGAGCTATTCCACCAGAACCGGCTGAGCCACGTCGAGTTGGATACGTTCCCGGATGCGGAGAAACTTGCGGCCGCCTACGGCCTGCGCGGGATGACCGTGGAGCATCCCAAGGCGCTGGCGCATGCCCTGCACGAAGCCGCCATGACACCGGGGCCGATGCTCGTAAACGTAAGGGTGGCTCCCTACGAAAACGTCTACCCCATGGTCCCGTCCGGGGCGGGAATCCAGGAGATGGTCCTGGGACCGGAGTACGAGCGCGAGGAGCCAGCCTCGCCACTCCCTCCCCCTTTGAAGGCGCACGACGATGTGGCGCCGCCTGTCCAAAGAACTTTGGACGTGCTGCTGGAGAATGCTCCCGGCGCTTTGCAAAGAGTACTGACTATCATTACCGCCCAGTGCTGCGCGCTCAGAAACCTTTCGGCTGATCCGGCGGCCCCGGGCCGCCTGAAGGTCACGCTCGCCCTCGAAGGCGACGCAAAGGCCTTGTCGAGAGTGGAGAAGAAGATCGGTAAGCTGGTGAACGTGCTGGAGACGACCGGGAGCGCGACGCCGGTTGGGGATACAGAGACGGAATCGCCCGCGTCCCCCACGGGGTCTTGCCAGGTTGATTCCGAGGCTCTGGATCCTATATTCGCATTGCTGGGCGCGCCGCCGGCAAAGACGCATGACTCCCCGGGAACATCCAAACCGCCTTTGCGTCCCCGCCGCCAACGCTGGGCCCAAGAGTGCAAGGCTGAGCCGAACCCGCGATGAAGGGTTGATCCGGTGAAGCTCTTCTGGAGCGTCTACATGGTAAGAACGACGCGGAACTGGGCCTTGCCGCTCATCATGCGCGCGTAAGCCTCGCCCGCTTTTTCGAGCGGATAGGTTTCAATCATGGCGCGCACGCCGGCGAGTTCGGCAAAACGCAAGGTGTCCTCGGAATCGGCGGGCGTTCCGGCGGTCCAGCCCTCAATAGTGTGGCACCCAAGGATGAGTTGTACCGGCGTGACCTCAATGGGATCGAAGGTCGCCCCGATCACCATCAGCCTGCCGTTCGGCGCCAGGCCATCGATCAGGGCGGACATGGCTTTCGAGTTGGGAGCGGTGGCGAGGATCGCCTGGGCGCCGCCGAGCTTTTGCAACTCCTCAGCGGGGTTGGTCGCATGGCTGTCGATGTATACGCTGGCTCCGAGTTTCTTGGCCAGGGGAGCGTTTTCGGATCCGCGCCCGATCGCCGCCGTTTTGTAGCCGAACTTGTTTGCGAATTGGATTCCCAGGTGTCCCAGACCGCCGACTCCCTGGACGGCCACGAGATCGCCGGGAAGTGCGCCGCTGTGCCGCAGTGAGTTATAGGTGGTGATTCCGGCGCAGAGCAACGGGGCGGCTTCCACTGCATTCAGGCTTTCCGGAATGGCCGCTAGCGACTCCTGGGGAGCCACCATGTACTGCTGGTATCCGCCGTCATAGCTGATGCCGGGAATTCTCTGGTTGCGGCAATTGCGAAAATCCCCGCGCCGGCACTCGCGGCATGTGCCATCGTGGCCGCCGTGCCACCCGACGCCCACGCGCTGGCCCGTCTTCCACGCGGAAACCCCGGGGCCGAGTTCATCGATGATGCCCGCCACTTCGTGTCCGGGAATGCGCGGGTACTGAATGCCGGGCCAGGCGCCCTCTTTGGTGAGCTCGTCGCTGTGGCAGACGCCACAGGCCTGCACCTTGATCCGCACCTCACCGGTTCCCGGCTTGGGGATTTCGCGGTCGACGACTTGAAAATCGGCTCCCGCCTTGGGTATTTGCGCCACCTTCATGGTTCTTACTGCGGCCGATGGGCTTGCCATAACCCCTCCTCTATCCAGGTCAGTTAATCTGTTGATCGAGCCTCAGGTTGACATTTTAATAGGATGACTTTTGAAACGAGAAAGTGACATCTGCACAGGCACTACTACCTGCGGTCGTCAGGTAGACCAGCAAGGTGCCGACGGTCAAGGCGGATCGTTGAACGGCTCCGGGATGACGCGATTTGTCTCCCGGGTTTGACAAAAGTCGGCGGTTATCACGGGATGAATGAAAGGGGAAGCATCCCGCGCTTCACGCCCCTTTTAACCCCCTGAAAATGAACGGCATTCAAAATGGCAGAATGGCTGTCCACGCCGGACTTTGGAAGCCAAGCTGCTCATACTTACTCCAACGCCACTTGAGAGTCTCAATGTGGCGGTCAAGTCTATTTAACTGAAAGGTCTCCTAGGAGGATTATATGAGTAAGGGCTCGAAAGGCTTCTCCCTCATCGAACTGCTGATTGTTGTGGCGATCATCCTGATCATCGCGGCAATTGCCATCCCCAATTTGCTTCGGTCGCGTATCGCTGCAAATCAGGCCTCCGCCGTGGGCTCACTGCGTACGCTGAACACTGCGGAGATTACGTACTCTTCTACCTACAATGTCGGCTTCAGCTACGCGATGAGCTATCTGGCATCGCCGTCGGGGGGTGTCAACCCGACATCCACCGCCGCCGGCCTGATTGACAGCGTTTTGGCAATCGGCGCAAAGAGTGGTTACAGCTTTACGTATACGCCGGGCGCCAGCGACTCAACCGGGCGCATCAACACCTACATGTTTACGGCCGTTCCCATCACCAGTTCGACGGGCACGAACTACTACTTCACCGATCAATCGGGCGTGATTCGTCAGAACTCGACCACGGTGGCTGGTTCCACGGACTCGCCGATCGCCGGCTAACACTTCCGGAATCGACAGAGCCTCTCTTAAGGGGGAGTCCGGGGACTCCCCCGTTCCCTATTGTGCTTTGACCTTGCGAGGGGGGCTGGCACATGCGAGCGTGCCAGGCTCTGCGCCTCACGTTTCACTTCACATCGGCCGATCAAATATCCATGCCAGGTCCACTCCATGGTCCGACTTGTTACCCTTGCTCCTGACTCCTTCCCATTGCAGGTGACGCCCGCGGCTTTGGCACATAAGGCTCCTTCGCTGGTAGTATGAGGGGGACGTTCAGGAGCACCGCCCGAGTGCAAGGAGGAACTGTGGCCAAGCTGACCCGAACCGGAATTTCTCTCGACCGTGAACTGCTGCTTCGATTCGACCGTGTTATTGCCAAGAAGGGTTACAAAAATCGCTCGGAGGCCATCCGCGATCTGGTGCGGGATTACGCCATCAACGAGGACGTGGAAGAAAACCGGGTCGTCGCCGGCACCCTTACCATGGTTTACGATCACCATCGCCCAAAGCTTTCCGAGCGGTTGATCGAGGCCCAGCACCATGCCGAAGGGAAAGTCCTTGCCGCCACACACGTCCATTTGGACCACCACAATTGCCTGGAAGTGATCATCATGCGGGGGCGCAGCAACGAGGTGCGGCATATCGCGGACCAGATTCTGAGCTTGCGGGGAGTCAAGCACGGCAAGCTGGTGCTCACCACGCAAGGTAAAGGCTTGTAGGCGCTTGGCAACGCGGCGGTGTAGAATGCGAATCCAAGTCTGGGAACTGGGAGAGACTATGAAACTGAACCCGTGGCGGATTACTTTGATCCTCATCTCTACGATCCTATTGACCGGATTGTTGGCTTCGACACTTCCGGCGGCCGATCCCGGCGATCCGCCGGGCCGTGTGGCCCGCCTGAGCTTGATTCAAGGTAAAGTTTCCTTTCAGCCGTCGGGCGAGACCGACTGGAGTGAGGCCACCGTAAATCGCCCGGTCAGCACCGGCGACAGGCTTTTTACCGACCAGGGCGCGCGGGCCGAACTGGAAGTCGGGCCCTTTGCCGTGCGCCTGGCCCCCAGCACCGATGTCACCCTGGCTAATTTGAGCGACCAGTTGATGCAACTGGGGGTCGGGCAGGGCACACTGCGCGTAACTCTTTATGAATTGCCGGAAGATAATTCCGTGGAGATCGACACACCCAACGGTGCCCTTCTGCTGCAAGCGCCGGGATCCTACCGGGTGGACACTGCTCCCGACGGCAACTCCACGCGCGTCATGGTGACTGCCGGCAGCCTCCAGGTGAGCGCGGGAGACCTTTCGAAAACGGTGCAGGGAGGGCAGACCGTGCAATTGACCGGCACGGGACCGGTGATGGCGGCGGAGATCCAGGCACCCCCGCAGGATGATTTCGATCACTGGTGCGCGGGGCGCGATCGTCGCGTCCAAGACTCCGCTTCCGCCCGGCAAGTGGGGCCGGCGGTCCCCGGCGCTCCCGATCTCGACGCCAACGGGCGTTGGGCGACGGACCCCAACTACGGACCGGTGTGGTATCCCGCCGCCGTTCCGCCGGATTGGGTTCCTTACCGGTACGGGCACTGGGTCTTCATCGAACCCTGGGGGTGGACTTGGGTGGAGGCCGAACCCTGGGGCTACGCACCCTTCCACTATGGCCGATGGGTGCGGATTGGGCCGGGTTGGGCCTGGGTTCCCGGGCCCGTTGTGGTGCGGCCCGTTTACGCCCCGGCCCTCGTGGCGTTCGTGGGCGGGCCGGGCTTTGGAATCGGCATCGGCGTGCAGGCCTGGTTCCCCCTGGGGCCGCGCGAACCTTTCGTTCCCTGGTATCACTACAGCCCGGCTTACATCCGCCAGGTTAACGTGGTCAACGTGACAAACATTACGAATATTACGAACGTCACCAACGTTCACTACGTAAATCGCCAGGCGGGCTTCACAGCGGTTTCAGGCGAGGCCTTCCGCGGCGGGGGTCGCGTGGACCGCGGCATCGTGCACGTGACACCCACCCAGATATCTCATGCCGAGGTCATGCCCCATCCGGATGTCACCCCCACCTCTCATGCGGTCTTTGGATCGCGGGCGGTGGACCCACCGCCCGTTCGCCACAGTGCGTACGAATACCCGGGACGAGCTGCCGTGCTGACACAACCGGCGCCGCACCCTCCCGTCGCCACCCCTTCGGGACCCGGACCGCGCCCCCCTGCCTACACGCCGACGACTAACTCGCCTCCACACGCGGGCGGTCCCCCGCCCACGCCGTTTCCGCATGTCTACACGCGGAACGCGCCGCCCCCCACGAATCCATCTTTCAAGACGAGGGAGGGCGCCTATACCTCCGATCCCGGCCGGCCGCTGGAGCCACAACAGATGAATAACGTGCGCGCCGGGAGGCCCGCCGGGCCGACGCAGGACAAGGAAGCGATTCCGCATCCCCAAAAGCAGGAGAAAGCAGCGAAGCCGCCGGCTCCTTCCCATGAGGATCACGGCGACCACAGTCATCATTAAGCGTTCAACGAGGTGAATCGCGCATGGCCAAGGTACGCGTGCGGTACACGGATTACTTCGCTCAAACTCTCCAACGGATGCGCGAGGACGGCCTGCTGCTGGCGACCCGCGGCGCGGACGGAAAACCCAACGTCATGACCATCGGATGGGGAATGATTGGCTCCATCTGGGCGCGGCCAATCTTTATCGTGCTGGTCCGGCCCTCGCGCTACTCCTACAGCCGCCTGGAGGAAGTGAGCGACTTCACTGTCAATGTTCCCCCCCGCGAGCTCGCCGCGGCGGCCAGCCACTGTGGCACGGTGTCAGGCCGCGATCACGACAAGTTCCAGGAAATGCACCTGACCCCCGCTCCCAGCCGCGAGGTGCGGGCGCCCATCGTGCAGGAGTGCATTCTGCATTATGAGTGCCGCACTGTGCAGCGCAATGACCTGGCGCCGGCCGCCCTGGCGCAAGCCATCCACGAGGATTTCTATCCCGAGGGCGATTTTCATCGCGTCTACTTCGGCGAAATCGTCGCCGCCTACGCGGATGAGGATGCGGCGTCGCGCTTCGGTGGTGGGACGAATCGCTGAAGCACGGTTCGCGGAGCTCTCCCGGCTCAGGGGTAGAGCAGATACTTTGCCCGCACCTTTTTGAATTTTGCCAAATCCTCCTGCCAGTCGTACCAGATCCGCGCCGGGCTTTGGCCTCTGCGGATGGAGTCCACCACTTTGTGGCTTCCCACCAGGCGCAGAGCGCCGTCCAGATTGAGATTCTGGGGGGATTGCCGCCAGAGAGCGGCGAGCAGTTCCACTCCCATCTCCGTCGGTTCCAGCGCCTGGCGATCGACCAGTACAAATCGAACCCCATGGCACATCTCCCCCGCAAAGATGGCGGAGGCTGGCGTGAAATCCATGGGGACAAAACGCACCCCTTGAATTTTCCTGGCGTTCAATCGGGCCGCCAGGTCCCGGCCGTTGATCCACGGGGCGCCAATCATTTCGAAGGGGGCATCCGTGCCCCGGCCCATGCTGACATTGGAGCCCTCCACCAGGCAAACGCCGGGATAGAGAACCTCCGCCGTCGGGCTGCGCAGGTTGGGGGAAGGGTTGATCCAGGTCTGGCCTGTTTCATCGAACCAGTCGGTGCGTTGCCAGCCGGTCATCTTGATGACGTGCAGCCGGGCGTTCAGATGATTTTCCTCGTTATACATTTCCGCCAGCTCGCCCACCGTCATGCCGTGACGAACGGGTATGGGGAAGTAGCCGATGAAGGAGTGCAGGTCGGGGTCCAGCAGAGGGCCGTCGACATCGGCGCCGTTGATGGGATTAGGCCGGTCGAGGACGTAGAAGTCGATCCCTTTCTTCCCGGCTTCTTCCAGGCAGTATCCCAGCGTGGTGATGTAGGTGTAGAAGCGCGCGCCTACATCCTGGATATCGAAGACCAGCGCGTCGATGCCCTCCAGCATTGGCGCGGTGGGACGCTCAACCTCGCCGTACAGGCTGTGAATGGGCAAGCCGGTGGCGGCGTCGCGGGAGGAATCCACCCTGGCGCCTTCCGCGGCGGAGCCGGCGAGTCCGTGCTCGGGTCCGAACAACCCCACCAGTTGGACGTTGGGCGCGTGCGCCAGAAGGTCAATGGTGCGCTGGCCGTCGCTCGAGCGGCCGGTGGAGTTGGTAATCAACCCCACGTGCTTGCCGGCCAGCGCGGCGAAGTGGTCCGCTTCCAGCACGTCGATTCCGGTCTTCACCTCGCCGTTGCGCGGGCCCTGCTCCCGGTAGCCCTTCATCAATTCGAAGAAGCCGGTGAGGGAGCGCCGGCTGTCCAGGATCTGCTGCGCTGAGAGCGGCCCCAGCGCCCCCGCCACCAGGGTGGCGATTGCCGTCCTCAGCCCCACCACTTCACCTTTATCGAAGGGATGCACCCGGTTGGTGAGCAGGATCACGTATGTCCGGGTAACCGGATCGATCCAGAGGGACGTACCCGTGTACCCGGTGTGGCCGTAGGAACCCACCCCGAACAGTTCGCCGCGATTGGTGGCAAAAGGGGAGTCAAGATCCCAGCCCAGCCCGCGCAAAGCCATCTTGTTGGGAGGCGTCGCGGGTTCCGTCATCTTCTCCACGGAAAGCGGGCTGAGGATACGCGCGTCTTCATGTACGCCGCCATCCAGCAGCGTCTGCGCAAAGATGGAGAGGTCATCGGCGGTGGAGAACAGCCCCGCATGCCCGGCCACGCCGCCCATGAAACGCGAGGTAGGATCGTGCACCACGCCCAAGAGAACCGGCCCGCTGGCGTCGTGTTCATACTGGGTCGGCGCGATGCGATCCCGCAGCGAGGCGGGAGGCGTGAACATCGTGTCGCGCATAAGGAGAGGTCCAAAGATGTGTTCGGCGCAATACGCATCGAGCGTTTCGCCGGAAACGCGGCGCACAATCTCCCCCAGCGTCTCGAAGTTGATATCGCTGTAGACAAACCGCGTGCCGGGCGCCTCATCAAGCTGAGCGGCCACGATCATCTTCATGGCGGTGTCATACCCGGTCCAAGCGGGTTTCAATTCCAGGTCCGGGGGCAGGCCGGAATAGTGCGTCATCAGCTCGCGGATGGTCACCAGGTCTTTGCCGTTTTGCTTGAACTCCGGCCAGTAATCGGCGGCGGGAGCGCTGAGTTGAATCTTTCCCTCTTCCACCAGTTGCATGACCGCCGTGGTGGTCGCAACGACCTTGGTCAGCGAGGCCATATCAAAGATCGTGTCTATGGTCATCGGACGCTTTTCCGGAACCAGGGAACGCTGCCCGAAGGCTTGGCGGTAGACGACGTGGCCATCGTGCCCGATCAAAACCACCGCCCCGGGAATCTTGCCGGCCTGGACCGCGGCTTGGACGAGGGGTGCGATGCCCGCCAGGCTCTGCTCATTCAGTGCCGAGGATTGGTCGCCGCCGAGGACTGCCACCGTGCACCACACCGGCAGTAGCGCGGCCCATAGAAACAGCCGCAGAGGGGAACGCGGAAATTGAGGACGATTCTTCAAGGTCTGCTCCTTGTCGCGCGAGAGGGTGGCAAAATGCTCGAACAGTTTGCCGGAAATCCCGGCCTTCTCGGCCCGAAACTTCAGAATTTGGTCGCAAAAACCCTGTGGAAAACTCATTTTCGTGCAGGACATTTAGTCGCTCGACCCTGTGCTTTCATAGACATAGTCGGTTCATCCTTCATTCTTAACATCTTTTTGCCGTCGAAGGCGATGATCCGTCAATCTAACTTCCCTGTTTTCATAATGTTGAATTTCCAAGAAGCGTCGTGTTTGGCCGTAAGTCTTTTTCTTATCAGTAACATCGTCGCCTGCTCCCGCCTCGTGCCGGTCATCGCCGTTCCCCGTTTCTCGGTCAAGCTAAGCCACTTGTTTTCATCTGCGGTTCGCGACCGCCGGCGGCATGCAACATCCCCGCCAGTTCCCTCCCGCCCACGCGGCCCGGATTTCCTCCCCTCCAGACTAGCCGGGAGCCCACATATCTTGTCAAGCGATTTCTTGCCGAATTTCCTACCGGTAGGAAAGAAATTTACAAATTCCCATCGAAATTTCCTACCGGTAGGAAATGGTTTTTTGAGACGCGCCGCGGGGGCGACAAAACGTCCCGGCTTCCACGGGCACCGAAACCCCAACTGGAATCCCCACTCTGCGCGCGAAGTTTGTCCCTGTGCCAGAAAATGGCTCGGAATTGCTGAACGCCATTTCCCCGAAAGGAATAAGTACCAGGCCGCCACAGTTTGGGTTATGCGCGGAACCGTTTTGCTATATACTCGCGGACTTGCGCTGTCAATGAAAAGAAGCCGACAGCTTACAGCCGACAGCTTACAGTTGGTGCTGACTGCCAGTTTTCAGCACCTTGAAAGAGGATCTTGCTCCTATGAAACTCACTCTTACCGACTGGGTGGTGGTTGCCACTTATTTCCTCATCAATCTCCTGATCGGGCTCTACTACCGCAAGAAAGCGAGCGCCAGCACGGACGACTTCTTCGTCTCCGGCCGGGAGGTTTCCTGGTGGCTGGCCGGCACCTCCATGGTGGCCACTACCTTTGCGGCGGACACTCCTCTCTGGGTGACCGGCCAGGTGGTGCGGCGGGGCGTGGCGGCCAACTGGTTCTGGTGGAGCTTCCTGCTCAGCGGCATGATGACGGTGTTCTTCTTCGCGCGCATGTGGCGCCGTGCCGAGATCATCACCGACGTGGAGTTGGTCGAGTTGCGGTATGCCGGCAAGCCCGCCGCTTTCCTGCGCGGGTTTCGGGCGCTTTACTTTGGCCTGCTGATCAACTGCATCATCCTGGGATGGGTCAACCTGGCCATGGAGAAGATCCTGGGGATCTCGCTCAATATTCCCAAATTCTGGGCGGTGGTGATCTGCATGGCGATCACGGCGATCTACACGTCCATCTCCGGCCTTTGGGGCGTGCTGTGGACGGACCTGGTGCAGTTCATCCTGAAGATGGCCATGCTGATTGTGCTGGCCGTTTACGCGGTCCGTGCCGTGGGGGGCATGGGGGCGCTCAAGACCAAGCTGGCCGCGGTGGACGCGGCGCGCGGGGCGGCATCGGGCGGCTCCGGATCCATCCTCTCGTTCGTTCCCGATATGCATTCACCCTGGATGCCGCTGATGACCTTCCTCGTCTACATCGGAGTGTATTGGTGGTCGGTCTGGTATCCCGGCGCGGAACCGGGCGGCGGGGGGTACGTGGCGCAGCGGATCTTCTGCGCCAAGGATGAGAAGAACTCCCTGCTGGCAACCCTGTGGTTCAACATCGCGCACTACGCCCTGCGCCCCTGGGCGTGGATTCTAACGGCGCTGGCGGTTGTCGTCCTTTATCCGGAATTAAGCCGGCCGGGCGCGGACGCCGAAGGCGGTTTCATTCGCTGCTGGGTGGATTACATGCCTGCCGCGTTTCGAGGTTTGATGCTCGCGGCGTTTGCGGCGGCCTACATGTCAACCATCGCCACCCAGTTAAATTGGAGCTCATCCTATATTGTGAATGATTTCTACCGCCGGTTTGCCGTGCGCGGACGGACCGAGGGGCACTATGTGACCGTCTCCAAAGTCGCCACCATGGGCCTGATGGTCCTGGGGGCGGCAGTTTCCTACCTCATGCAGAGCGTGGCGGGCGGCTGGGACATGGTGGTGAACATCGGCGCGGGTACGGGGGCCGTCTACTTGTTGCGCTGGTACTGGTGGCGCATCAACGCCTGGTCGGAGATTTCCGCCATGACCGCAGCGGCGGTGACCTCCATCATTCTACGCTTTTTGAGCCCCTTCCCGGCCTCAGATCCGAACCAATTTGCGAAGAACCTCCTTTTGACCGTCATCGTCACCACCGTCGTGTGGGTCGCCGCCACGCTCCTGACGGAGCCGGAACCGGAGTCCAAGCTCCTGGAGTTCTACCGGCGCGTGCGACCGGGAGTGGCGGGGTGGAAACATGTGGCCGTGCTCGCCCCGGAGGTCACACCCACGCAGGATGGTTGGTACAACTTGATGGATTGGATACTGGGCTGCCTGATGGTTTATATGACCCTGTTTGCCATCGGCAAACTGCTGCTGGGCTTCACCGGCACCGGCCTCGTGTTCCTGGCCATCGCCGCCGTCTCCGGGTACATCATCTACTGGGACTTGTCCCGGCGGGGATGGGAAACGCTATCGGGGAAGGGGTGAGCGAGGGATCAGGGGTCAGGAGAAGTTGGACCCTGCCGCGGGGAAATCGAGATCTACCGCCTAACAGAACTGGATGAAACGAAAGCCAAGCGAGCGGATCACCGAACAAACCAATACCGCCTCGGTGTCGTTCGACACCAAATCCACGCGGGAGATCCTGGGCATCATCAATCACGAGGACCAGCGGGTGGCGCCGGCGGTGCGGAGGACTCTCCCACAGATCGCTCGCGCCGTTGACATGGCCGTGGAAGCCATCCGGAACGGGGGGCGCCTGGTCTACCTGGGAGCCGGGACCAGCGGAAGGCTGGGAGTTCTGGACGCCTCAGAGTGCGTTCCCACCTATGGGACCGACCGGGTGGTGGCGGTCCTGGCCGGCGCGCCGGCCTCTCTCACCTTGTCGGTGGAGGAAGTCGAAGACGATCCGCGCCAAGCGGTCCGGGACCTGAAGAAGATCAGTTTTACACGCCGCGATCTTCTGGTGGGGATTTCCGCCGGGGGCGGCGCGCCGTACGTTTTGGGCGGGATGCGCTGGGCGCGCGAACTGGGGGCGAAGGTGGTGGCCCTTACATGCAATCCGAAAGCCGCCCTCAAACGCCTTGCCCAGGTCAGCATCATTCCCGTTGTTGGGCCGGAAGTAATCGCCGGGTCGAGCCGGATGAAGGCCGGTACGGCGCAGAAACTCGTGCTCAACATGCTTTCAACCGCGACGATGGTCCGACTGGGACGGGTACTTTCCAATCGCATGATCAACGTGCAACTGACCAACGCCAAGCTGTGGAAACGGGCCGCCGGGATGCTGAGCGAATTTGCCGGGCTGACCGAAGCCGAGGCCGTGCAGATCCTGAAGGATTCAGGGCGCAGCCTGCCGGTGGCGCTGATCATGGCACGGCTGAAGATACCCCGGAAGGAGGCCGCGCGGCGGTTGCGGGAAGCGACAAGCGTGGCCGGTGCATTGCGCGAAGCCTTGAAGGACTGACTCACTGATTCAGTATGGAACTCACTGATTCAGTTCAAAGATGGACAAGTTTCGCATCATCGGCGGGCGGCCCCTGGAAGGGCGGGTGGCGATCAGCGGCGCCAAAAATGCGGCGCTCCCGGCGATGACCGCGGCGCTGCTGACGGACCAGCGCGTGGTCCTCCACAATATCCCCCGCGTGCGCGACATCGGCACGTTGCGGAACCTGTTGGAGGATCTGGGGGTCGATTCCGCCGTCACCCACGAAGTCCACGGCAATCGCGTTGAGATTGCCACCCCGCAGTTGCTGAACCCCGTGGCCCCCTATGAACTGGTCAAACAAATGCGGGCCTCGGTGCTGGTGCTGGGGCCCTTGCTGGCGCGCTTCGGGCAGGCTCGCGTCTCACTGCCGGGGGGTTGCGCCATCGGGGTGCGGCCCATCAACCTGCATCTGGAAGGGCTGAAGAAACTGGGTGCCTCCATAAGTTTTGATCATGGATACGTGAACGCCCGCGCCAACGGATTGCACGGGGCCGAATTCCGCTTCGATACGATTTCCGTAACCGGCACCGAGAACCTCATGATGGCGGCGACCCTTGCCGACGGGGTTACAGTCCTGGAAAACGCCGCGCGCGAGCCGGAAATCCAGGACCTGGCGGATTTGCTAAACAAGATGGGGGCGAGGATCGAGGGCGCGGGGGCATCGACAATTCGAATCCGCGGCGTCACCCGGCTACACGGCGCCGAACACACCATCATTCCGGACCGCATCGAAGCAGGGACATTTCTCATCGCTGCGGCGATTACCGGCGGGGAAATATGGGTGGACCGCTGCAATCCGGAGCACCTCGCTGCGGTCCAGGCTCAACTGAACGCGGTAGGGGTACAAATAAGTCCGGCTTGCAATGAAGACCCAGGCGGCGACTCGCTCCTCGTCAAGGCGGGAAGCAGCCTGCAAGCGCTGGACGTGACCACCGGAGAATACCCGGGATTCCCCACCGATATGCAGGCCCAATACATGACGCTCATGACACAGGTGGATGGCCGCTCGGTGATAACCGAAACGATCTTCGAAAATCGTTTCATGCATGCCCTGGAACTTGCGCGCATGGGTGCGGACATCACAATGAACGCGCGGCGCGCCGTAGTCCGCGGCAAGACGCCGTTGAGTGGCGCGAAGGTCCAGGCCTCCGATCTCCGCGCCAGTGCCTCCCTGGTTCTGGCTGGGTTGGCCGCCGAAGGGGTAACCTTAATCGACCGCGTCTACCACATCGATCGCGGCTACGAGCGCATTGAAGAGAAACTCGCCCGCGTGGGCGCCAATATTACGCGGACCTCTGAATCCGAATGAGTTGCTGTGGGCCGGTTAAAGGCAAGATAAAAAACAATCCCTCCAGGACGTTAAATCTTCTTTATCTAACCTCTATATATTAATTATGTATATAACAATCGTTTAGTAATATATGATAAGGCATTATCTCAATCACCCTCGTTCCGTCTGAATGCGACCTCGAACTTTCCCGTACTCATCAACTCCCCCCCTCGTAGGCTGGCTGTTTTCTAAACCACTGATCATAAAGCATTAAGCGCGTTTGAGATGGCGGCTTCCACATCGTGTTTTAGCCAAAATGCCCGCGAGTTGCATGGGACTTTCTCAATGTATGACCGCTTCTTTTCGTGGCAAGCCAATACAAGCGTAAGACTAAAAGTCAGGTTCGGCGAGCAGCATCAAATATCCTTGAATTGATGTTGCTGCCCAACACACTTGGTACTTTAGTGCAGATAATTGCGCTGGAAAGGAGGTAACGACTATGCTAAGCTTTGATCGTAAGCCGGCAAGCCCGCTGCCAATGCCGTGGCCGCCCGATGCTAGGTAGGAGATTCCTCGGCCCAGGATGGGCGAGCGCGGCTCAGGCGGTGCCTGCCCATCCCCGGCCGGAATTATGCATTTTCTGGGAGTAGTCTTTAGCTGGTGCGGGATTTTTCTGGAGGGCCTGCTGATCCTCCGCGGAGTGGGGACGAGAATGTTCAAGGTCTTCCCCCTCTTCTTCTCTTATCTCGCCTTTTGCTTCTCAACTGCGCTTTGCGTTTACCTGATCTCTTGGCGCCTTCCGGGTGTTTACCCTTCCGCTTATTGGCTGTACTACCTGGTTACCATTCTCGTAGAGTTTACGGTCCTGGTCGAAATTTCTGACCATATATTCCGGCCATTCCCTGCCCTTCGCAGCCTGGGACGGGCGTTGACGATCCTGATCTCGGTGGCTCTGGGACTGGTTTACATCCTGCCGACAATACTCCGGCCCACTGGCAGAAGCCGCACGCTGCTGGATTTTGCCTTGCGGGCTTCGGTAACCAAGGCCCTCATCCTTTTGGTCTTGTTTTATGTGGCTCGCCACTATGGAACACCCCTGGGCAAGAATCTCGCCGGGATAATGCTGGGTTTTTCCATCTACCTTGGCCTGAATGTCGTGATGATGACAGGCGCCAAAGCCTATGGTTCTGCGCTGTATGGGCAGGTTCTTTGGTTCATGGCGCCCCTTGGTCTTTCTCTGTGCGCATTGGTTTGGACCGTCGCACTTTGGGATCTCGTGCCGGTGCCTCGCAAAGAGGCGTCTCCCACGGACCTGGAAAGGAATTCCGAAACTGTTGCTCTGGAACTAACTCGTTTCAATAACGAGTTGTCGAAGCTCATGCACAAATGATCGCGTTGATATATGCTGGAATTACTATCGTTTTCCTCCTCGTGACCGTGGCTTTGTACCGAAAGTCCCGGCCTGACGAGCCCGATGAACTGTTGACCGAGAAGACCTGTGCCTCGCCTGTGAGGAACACTCGCTGGCTGGACCTCTCCGAGCGGCTCTTCGATCCCTCCGATGCACGCTGGCTTTCCGAAGAACTGGCATTCCCGAAATTAGCCGGCTTGCTGACGCGAGGGCGCAAGCGCCTGGCGATTCAGTGGCTGGAAGCTCTGCAAGCATCCTTCGATGACCTGGTAAGAACTCCCGATTTCACCCCGAGCGATGGTGCCGCAGTAGATTCCGCCGGCAACTGGCGATTGTTATGGCTCACGGTCCGTTTCAAGGTCCTGGTTTCATATGCCCTACTCATGGTCAAGGTGTTTGGTCCCTACCATCGGCTGATTCCGTCATTTATTTGGAATCCGTTTACCGGTGAAGGCAGGCAGAGGCTCAATCGAGTGGCGTGGGCTCGGAACCAGCATTCTCGATAAAGTCCGGCAGTTTCACCCGGCACTCGAAGAGGCATTGTGTCTGAATTGTCTGCGAGTTGCGTGGTGGATTTCACCCCACCGGAGTGTTTTCTAGCCCTTTTGATCGTTCAGTCCTCCAGTCTGTCTCTCTAAGTTGCTCGTAACAAAAAACATAAAAACAATATGGGCATATATAACGGCCACCTGGGTTGGCCCTCCCGTTGCTTCTTTCAGCCCTAAGTCAAAGGAGAAAAACGCATGAATACGAAGGAAGCTCCGGCTGCCGTGCTCAGGAGAAAACTCGCCGAAAAGCGGGCCTTGGCCGTTCCCGGCTGCCATGATGCCCTGAGCGCGCGCATCATCGAGAACGTGGGGTTTGAAGCTGTTCAAGTCAGCGGCTTCGGCGTCGCCGGAAGCCTCATCGGGAAACCGGACGTGGGGCTGGTGGAAATGAAAGATGTTCGCGAGATCACCAGAAACATTGTGCATGCCGTGGGAATTCCCGTCATGGCGGACATCGACACCGGCGGTGGCAATGCCATGAACGCCGCACGCATCACGGAATTCCTGCTGGAAATGGGTGCGGCGGGTGTGAACATCGAGGACCAGGTGTTTCCCAAGCGCTGCGGGCACATGGAAGGAAAACAGGTGGTACGCGCCGAAGAAATGGTGGGAAAAGTGAGAGCGATGGCCGATGCGCGCCGGCGCCTGGGAAAGGACATTGTCATCAATGCGCGCACCGATTCCTACGCGGTTTACGGCATTGACGAAGCCATTCGCCGCGCCAGCCTATACCTCGGAGCGGGCGCCGACATGGCGTTCATTGACGGCATTGGGACGCGCGGCGACATTCAGCGCGCGGTGCGCGAGGTCGGTGGACTTCTCTCCGTGAACCTCATGGATGGGGTCACCGGCGTGAAAACCGAGTTGATCCCGATACCGGAATTGGCGCGGATGGGGGTGGCGCGGGTGAGCATCCCAGTGGCGTCCATCATGGTCATGCACAAAGCGCTGACGGATTTCTTCAAGGCGCTGCACGATTCCCCCACCGGTACACTCCCCGGCCAAACCCAGTGGCTATCCACATTCAAGGACTACACGGCGTTCGTGGGATTGCCGGAATACCGCGCGACGGAAGAAGAATATCTTCCGCCCGCCGTCATGGAAGAAAAATACGGAAAGCAATAAGGAGGCGGGCATGGGGATGACGGCTGCTGAGAAGATACTCGCCCGAGCTTCGGGAAATGTTTCGGTAAAGCCGGGCGACATCGTAGAGCCGAAGGTCAGCCTGGCGATGAGCCACGAAAACGCGGCTCTGGTCATCAACCAGTTCCTGGAAATTTACGCGGGCACCGGCCGCGATGCGAAAGTCTGGGATGCTTCCAGGATCGCCATCATTTTTGATCACCGTGTGCCGGCGGAAAGCTCGAAAACCGCAACGAACCAGAAGAAGATCCGCGAATTCGTCGCGGCTCAGGGCATCGGTAAGTTTCACGACATACGCGGCGATCGCGGCGGCATTTGCCATCAAGTCCTGCCCGAGAACGGCTATGTTCTGCCGGGAACCGTAGTCGTCGGCACGGACAGCCACACCACGACCCACGGAGCTTTAGGCGCGTTCGCATTCGGCATCGGCGCCACTGAGATGGCAAGCATCTGGACGCTGGGCAAAGCGCTGAACATTGAAGTGCCAGCCACGATCCACGTCAACGTCAAAGGTAAATTCAAGGAGTATGTTTCGGCGAAAGATCTTATTCTCATCCTCATCGGCAAGCTCACGGCCGAAGGTGCGAACTTCAAAGTTCTGGAGTTCGGCGGGCCGGCCATTGAATCCCTGCCCATGTCCGGACGGCTGGTCCTGGCGAACATGTCCGTCGAAGCTGGCGCAACCGCCGGAATAGTTCCCGCAGACGCGGTCACGCTGGAATACCTCCGCCAAGCCGGCGTAAGCGGTGAGGTTGAGCCTATCGCAGCTGACCCAGACGCAGTGTACGAGCGGACGCTGGAAATTGATCTGGCGGAATTGGACTACCAGATCGCCTGCCCGCACACCGTGGACAACGTGAAAAGGATCAGCGAGGCGGAGGGCCAGCCCGTGCAGCAGATTGTTCTTGGTTCTTGCACCAACGGCCGCCTGGAGGACATCGAAGTCGCCGCCAGGATCATTGAAGGCCACGCTGTTGCTCCCGGCGCACGTATGCTGGTTTTCCCAGCTTCCTGGAAGATTTATCGGGAAGCGGCGGAGGCGGGATATGTCATGGCTCTCAGCCGCGCGGGGGCGGTCATCATGAATCCGGGTTGCGGCTGCTGCCTGGGGGTCCACCAGGGCGCGCTGGGAGACGGCGAGGTGGCGCTCTCCACGACGAACCGGAACTTCCTGGGCCGGATGGGCAATCCCAAGGCCTCGGTATATTTGTGCTCTCCGGCCGTTGCGGCTGCGAGCGCCATCACGGGAAAAATCACGAGGCCCCAGAGGAGGGCATGACGCATGGCGGAAAACACGAATCAGGTCGTTCTCGTGCTCGGCGACGATGTATCAACGGATGCCATTTATCCAGGGCGCTTCATGGCCACGGTCCTTCCCTCGGAAACCCCGAAATACGCTTTCGCGGACGACGCCGTGTTCAACCCGAAATTGCAGAAGAAGGAAATTGCTCACGGCAGCGTCATCGTGGCCGGAAAGAATTTCGGCTGCGGCTCTTCGCGCGAGCAGGCTGCTTCCGCGCTTAAGGGGCACGGCCTGACCGTAGTGGCCCGAGGCATTGCGCGCATCTTTCTTCAAAACGCCATCAACGTCGGGCTGAATATCGTCATCTGCGCCGAGATCGAGGCCAAGGCCGGCGATCACCTCATGGTCGCGAAAGACAAAGTGGTGAACGTGACCACCGGACGCGAGTTCGGCGTGACGCCGCTCCCCGAGTCGCGGCAGGCAATTGTGGATGCGGGAGGGCTGGTGCCTTTCACGCGAAAGCTGTTGATCGAGTCTCTGGCCGATGGCGGGAGGGGTACAAGGAAATACCGGATCGGCTGGCTCCCCGGCGACGGCATCGGCATCGAGGTGTGCGCGGCCGCCCGCAGAGTTCTGGATGCCGTCGGCTTCGAGGCCGAATACATCCCCGGCGACATCGGCTGGGAGTTCTGGCGCACGGAAGGCGATGCCCTTCCTCCGCGAACGATAGAACTGCTGAAGCACGTCGACGCTGCGATGTTTGGCGCCATCACCTCCAAGCCCGTGAAGGAGGCCGAGGCAGAACTCGTGCCGGAATTGCGAGGCAAAGGACTAGTCTACCGGTCACCCATTGTGCGGATGCGCCAACTCTTCGACCTCTACAAGTGCGTGCGCCCGTGCCGGGCATACGCCGGCAATCCGCTCAACTTTAAAGAAGGGATTGACCTCGTTGTTTTCCGCGAGAACACCGAAGGATTGTATGCCGGAGTGGAATTCAACCCTGTCCCGCCGGAACTATCAGCGACGCTCGCGCAACTCTCCAAGAACTTTGCCCCCTTCAAAACACTGGCCGGGGACGCCTACGCCATCACCTGCAAGGTAAACACGCGGGCCGCGTCGGAACGCATCATCCGGGCCGCCTTTGAGTACGCTGCCGCGCACGCTTATCCCAAAGTGACCGCCTTGCATAAGGCGAATGTGGTGCGTGCCACCGAAGGATTGTTCCTGGAGACCGCCAAACGTGTCGCCCAGGACTATCCTGCCATCGCCATGGAGGACGCCAACGTTGACGCCATCTGCATGTGGCTGACGATGAAGCCCAAGAACTACGGGGTGCTGGTGGCCACCAACCTCTTCGGCGACATTGTGAGCGATCTTTGCGCCGGGTTGGTGGGCGGGCTCGGATTCGCCTGCTCGGGTAACATCGGCGACAAGCTCGCCGTGTTCGAACCGACGCACGGCTCGGCTCCCAAGCATGCCGGCAAGAACAAAGCGAATCCCATCGCGACGATCCTCGCCGCGAAGATGATGCTGGATTGGCTGGGAGAGAAGGAAAAGGCGGAAGCCATCGAGAAGGCAGTTCGCCGGGTGGTCTCGGACGGCGCAGTGCGAACCTATGATATGGGCGGCACGGCTACGACCATGGACATGGCTACGGCCGTCGCCGCGGCTCTGCCCTAGCGGAGGTTTTCAGCTGGTATTGCGGTTTCTGGATGGCGCGAAGCATTCGGGCGGGGCATGGTGGATTTCACCCCACCGCCGTGTCATCTGGCTCTTTTTGTCCTCCCCGTAAGGCTGCGGGTCTTCTCGGAATCACCCAAAAAGTTGACAAAAAGCAACTTAGCCACATGTCGCGCCCTTGTATCTTGGCCCTCCTGTTGCTTCTCATAACACGTTAAAACATGGCTTTGCGTCTTAGCAGCGGAAACAGGGGATCGCAGAGGGAAGACTAGCGGCAGGGCGCCATTGCTTTGCTGGTGGCCAAATTAACAGTTTTCAACCAATACTATCGATGAACGGAGTGATACGATGACCAGAAGCAAGGTAACAATTGACGGGAACGAAGCGGCTGCCCGCGTCGCCTACCGTATCAATGAAGTCGTAGCTATTTATCCCATCACGCCTTCTTCCCCCATGGGAGAGTGGGCGGACCAGTGGTCGGCGGAAGTCAAACCCAACGTCTGGGGAACAGTCCCGCACGTAATCGAGATGCAGAGCGAAGGTGGCGCGGCGGGCGCATTGCATGGCGCCATCCAGGCCGGGTCGCTGGGCGTCACTTTTACCGCCTCTCAGGGTCTGCTGCTGATGATTCCCAACATGTTCAAGATCGCCGGGGAACTGACAGCGACGGTCTTGCACGTCTCGGCGCGCACCCTGGCGACGCACGCTCTTTCGATTTTTGGCGATCACAGCGATGTGATGGCGACCCGCTCGACGGGCTTCGGCCTGTTGGCGTCGAATTCCATCCAGGAAGTGACCGACTTCGCCCTCATCGCCCAGGCCGCTTCCCTCCGTTCGCGCGTTCCTTTCCTGCATTTCTTTGATGGCTTCCGCACCTCTCACGAGGTTGGCAAGATCGAGGAGCTGACCGACGGCGATTTGCGCGCCTTGATCACCACGGAGTTGGTGGAGGCGCATCGCAAGCGCGCCCTGTCGCCGGACCGCCCGGTTATTCGCGGCACGGCCCAGAACCCCGACGTCTTTTTCCAGGCGCGCGAAACGGGCAATCCTTTCTATATCGCCTGCCCGGCGATCGTCCAGAAAGTCATGGATGAATTTGCCGGCATCGTGGGCCGTTCCTACCACCTCTTCGACTATGAGGGAGCGCCGGATGCCGAGCGGGTGATCATCATGATGGGCTCGGGCGCGGAAGCCGCGCAGGAAACCGTCGAGTACCTCACCGCCCGCGGCGAAAAAGTTGGCTTGCTCAAGGTCCGGCTCTACCGGCCCTTCTCCGTCGAGGCCTTCCTCGCCGCCCTCCCCAAGACGGTGAAGAACCTGGCCGTGCTGGATCGTACCAAGGAGGCGGGCGCCGCCGGCGAACCGCTCTATGTGGATGTCATCACCGCCCTGAGCGAGGGGCTGTCCGCGGGCAAAGCGCCCTTCAGCAAATTCCCGCGCGTCATCGGCGGGCGCTATGGCTTGTCGTCCAAGGAATTCACCCCCGCCATGGTGAAGGCGGTATTTGACGAAATGCTGAAGGCCGCGCCGCGCAACCACTTCACCGTGGGCATCGTGGACGACGTCACGCACACCAGCTTGGAAGTTGATCCCACCTTCTCGACCGAGGATCCGAAGACCGTACGGGCAATTTTCTACGGTTTGGGATCCGACGGCACGGTGGGCGCCAACAAAAACTCCATCAAGATCATCGGCGAAGATACCGACAACTATGCGCAGGGCTACTTCGTTTACGACTCCAAGAAGTCAGGTTCCATCACCATCTCGCACCTGCGCTTCGGCCCCAAGCCCATTCACTCCACCTATCTGATCACCCAGGCGAATTTCGTGGCCTGCCATCAGTTCACGTTCCTCGAGCGCTACGACATGCTGAAGGCCGCCGAACCCGGCGCCGTCTTCCTGCTTAACAGCCCCTACGGACCGGATGAAGTCTGGAACATGCTACCGCGCACCACACAGCGGCAGATGATCCAGAAAAAGCTTCGCTTCTTTGTGATTGACGCCGTCAAGGTGGCCAGGGACGCCGGCATGGGCGGGCGCATCAACACCGTCATGCAGACCTGCTTCTTCGCCATCAGCGGAGTTCTTCCCCGCGAGGAAGCCATTGCCGCCATCAAGCACGCGATTGAGAAGACCTACGGGCGGCGCGGTGAATCCGTGGTGAAAAAGAATTTCGCCGCGGTCGATGCCGCCCTCGATCATCTCCACGAGGTCAAGGTTCCCACCGAAGCAAGCAGCAGCTTCGACATGCCCCCGCCGGTGCCGCCGCAGGCGCCAGAGTTTGTGCGCGACGTGCTGGCCAAGATCATCGAGGGCAAGGGCGACGATCTGCCGGTCAGCGCCATGCCCAATGATGGCACCTTCCCCAGCGCCACGGCGCAGTGGGAAAAGCGGAACATCGCGCTGGACATCCCGGTTTGGGATGAAAAGATCTGCATCCAATGCGGCAAGTGCGTTCTGGTATGCCCCCACGCGGTAATCCGGGCCAAGATTTACGACCCAGCCCTGCTGGAGAAGGCCCCTCCCACCTTCAAATCCGCTCCCGCCGCTTGGAAGGAATTCAAGCAGCTCAAGTACACGCTGCAGGTGGCGCCGGAAGATTGCACGGGCTGCGCGCTGTGCGTGGAAATCTGCCCGGTCAAGTCCAAGAGCGAAGCCAAGCACAAAGCCATCAACATGGAGCCGCAGATCCCGCTCCGCGAACCCGAGCGCGCCAATTGGGATTTCTTCCTGGGGATTCCCGAGGCTGACCGCCGCACGCTCAGCCTGGGCCAGGTGAAGGACGTCCAGTTGTTGCAGCCGCTGTTCGAATTCTCCGGAGCCTGCGCGGGTTGCGGAGAAACTCCCTACATCAAGCTCATGACCCAGTTGTTCGGCGATCGCGCTTTGATTGGCAACGCGACGGGTTGCTCCTCGATTTATGGTGGCAACCTGCCTACCACACCGTACGCCATCAATCATGAGGGCCGTGGCCCTACCTGGTCGAATTCCCTGTTTGAAGACAATGCCGAGTTCGCACTGGGAATGCGCCTGGCCATCGACCAGCAAACCGAATACGCGCGGGAACTGGTCAAGCGGCTCGCGGCAACACTGGGGGACGGGCTTGCCGAGGCCTTGCTTAACCCCGATCAAACGACCGAAGCCGGCCTTCGCGACCAGCGGGAACGCGTTCATGCCCTCAAAGCGAAGCTGGCCGGCCTGTCAACGCTGGAAGCGCGCGACCTCATGAACGTCGCCGACACCCTGGTAAAGAAGAGCGTGTGGGCCTTCGGTGGCGATGGTTGGGCTTATGACATCGGGTACGGCGGACTGGATCACGTGCTGGCCAGCGGCCGCAACGTCAACGTCCTGGTGCTCGATACCGAGGTCTATTCCAACACCGGTGGGCAGATGTCGAAGGCCACCCCGCGGGGCGCCGTAGCTAAGTTCGCCGCCGGCGGCAAGCCGCGGCCCAAGAAGGATCTGGGCATGATGGCCGTCAATTACGGAAACGTTTATGTGGCGCAGGTGGCCATGGGATCGAGCGACATGCAAACCCTCAAGGCTTTCCTCGAAGCCGACGCCTATGACGGGCCGTCGCTGATCATTGCTTACTCCCACTGCATTGCCCATGGATATGATTTGGTGCATGGCATGGACCAACAAAAGGCCGCTGTGCAATCAGGCTATTGGCCGCTCTATCGCTACAACCCCGATCTGGTCAAGCTGGGCAAGAATCCCTTCCAATTGGATTCGCGGGCGCCATCGCTGCCGCTCGATAAATACGTTTACAATGAAACTCGCTATACCATGCTGACTCACAGTGATCCCGTGGCGGCCAAGCAATTGCTCAAGCTTGCCGAAGTGGATGTGCAGGAACGTTGGAAGAACTACTCTAATCTGGCCGCTATCCCCACGAACGGCGCCGCGAAGGAGGCAAAGTAAATGATTGACCTGACTACCAAATACCTGGGCCTGAATCTTAAAAACCCCCTTGTGGTTTCCGCCTCGCCTCTGTCGGAAGATCTTGGCAACATCCGTCGCATGGAAGATGCCGGAGCCGCCGCGGTCGTGCTTCCCTCGCTGTTCGAGGAACAGATCCACGTGGAAAGCAATACCCTGGATCGCTTCCTGTGGCAGGGGACGGAAAGCTTTGCGGAGTCATTGACCTACATTCCCAACATGACGGGCTACCATCTTGGCCCGGATGGTTATCTCGAACACCTCCGTCGCGCCAAGAAAGCCGTGAGCATTCCCATCATTGGCAGTCTGAATGGAAGTTCGCCAGGCGGCTGGGTGGGTTACGCGAAGAAAATTGAGGAGGCCGGCGCCGACGCCTTGGA
>DATJVT010000236.1:0-23294 GCA_035501695.1 Terriglobia bacterium
AAGGGCGGGAAGATCTGCGTCTTTGACCTCGGCGGCGGCACGTTTGACGTGTCGATCCTGGACGTGGGCGAAGGGGTGTTCGAGGTGCTCTCGATCAACGGGGACACGCACTTGGGCGGCGATGATTACGATCAGGTCATCGTCGATCACATTGCCGAGGAGTTCCGCAAGCAGCAGGGCATTGATCTGCGCAACGATCCGATGGCGTTGCAGCGCCTCAAGGAAGCGGCGGAGAAGGCCAAAATGGAACTCTCCACGGTCCTTGAGACCGAGATCAACCTGCCCTTTATCACGGCGGACGCCTCCGGTCCCAAGCACCTGGCCATGAAGCTGACGCGCGGGCGCTTCGAGCAGATGTGCGAGGACATTTTCCAGCGCTCGGTGGGCCCGGTGAAGCAAGCCCTGAAGGACGCGAATCTCACGCCCGACAAGATCGACGAAGTGGTGCTGGTGGGCGGTTCGATCCGTATCCCCCGCGTGCAGCAGATCGTCAAGGACCTCTTTGGCGGCAAGGAACCTCACAAGGGGGTCAATCCGGACGAAGTGGTGGCGGTGGGCGCCGCCATTCAGGCCGGCGTACTGGGCGGAGAGGTCAAGGATCTCTTGCTTCTCGATGTGACCCCCCTGACGCTGGGCGTGGAAACCCTGGGCGGCGTTATGACCCCGCTGATCCAGCGCAACACCACCATTCCGACCCGCAAGACGGAGACCTTCTCCACCGCTGCCGACAGCCAGACCTCGGTGGAAATTCACGTCTTGCAGGGCGAACGGCCCATGTCCAAGGACAATCGCACGCTGGGCAAGTTCCATCTGGTCGGCATTCCCCCGGCGCCGCGCGGCATACCCCAGATTGAAGTGACGTTCGATATTGACGCCAACGGCATTCTGAACGTCTCCGCCAAGGATCTGGGTACGGGCAAGGAGCAGAAGATCACCATTACCTCTTCCAGCGGCCTCAGCAAGGATGAGGTGGAGCGGATGACGAAGGAAGGCGAACTCCATGCCGACGAGGACCGGCGGATTAAGGACGAGGTCGAGGTCAAGAACAAGGCGGACTCCATGGTGTACTCGGTCGAGAAGATGCTCAAGGAGAATCGCGAGAAAATCTCCGAGTCCGACGCCAAGGGCATCGAGGAGGCACTGGACGAGGCCAGGAAGGCCATTCAGGAGGGCGACGTTTCAAAGATCAACTCCACGCAGGAGAAGTTGACCACGGCGTCTCACAAGCTTGCCGAAGCTATGTACAAGCAGGCGGCATCCTCCAAGACGGCTGCCGATGCCGGCGCGCCGGGAGCGCAGCAAGGGCCCCCCGACGATGGGGCGCCCGGCAAAACCAAAGGCGAAGGGGAAGTGATCGATGCGGAGGTCGTGGACCCGGACGATAAGAAGAAGAACTGAAGGCAGGAGCTAGGAGTTAGAAGCTAGAAGCTAGAAGCTGGAATTGAGCCCTAAGGGGGCGGACTATCTCAGCCCGGCCAATGGCCTGGTTCTGAGAGGCGGGCCGCCCAGCAATACCTGAAAGGGCGAAATAGCCTCGACTACTGGGGGGCTGAGAGAGCTTAATGATGAATGAAAGTGCCCAAACGCAATTGAGTCCGCAAGTGCATCACAGAGCCCAGGTGCCCGTCCAATGTCCGGTTTGCAAGTGGCGGCATTTCCTGGAAGTGCAAGTCGAGGATTTTGACAGAGTGGCGGGGGCGGAATTGCGCAAGCACCTGGAGGCCTGGCTTGCCACGCGCTGCCCAGACCACCTCGGTCCGATTCTGGAGATGAGTAAGAACTAAAGGGAAGGAGTCAGGAGACAGGAGTCAGAATTCACTTGCTGCCCTTATGGGCAATGCGCGAAGTTAGGGGGCCTTATATTCTGACTCCTGTCTCCTGACTCCTTCGTTCAAACCATGGCCGGTCCTCCACAAAAAGACTATTACGCCACGCTCGGCGTCAGTCGCGACGCCAAGCCGGAAGAGATCCGCAAAGCCTATCGCCATTTGGCGCGCAAGCACCATCCCGACGTCAACCCCGGGAACAAGAACGCGGAAGAGAAGTTCAAGCAAATCTCCGCGGCTTACGAAATTCTGGGGGACGAGAAGAAGCGCAAGATTTACGACCAATACGGGTTCTATTCCGACAATCTCCCGCCCGGCGGATACGGTCCGGGTCCGGCGGCGCAGGGATATTCGCCACCTCCCGGCGTCGACTTTTCCGGGTTCGACTTCTCCAATATGGACGACAGTGGCGCCGAGGCCGGAAGGGCGAGTGGCGGGTTTGGCGGCAGCTTCCGCGATATTTTCTCGCAGATTTTTTCCCGCGGCGAGCGGGAGGCGGCGAGCGATGAGCCCGAGAAAGGTTCCGACATTGAATACCGGATGCATCTGGGTTTTTGGGATGCCATCCGGGGAGCCCAATTGCGCGTGACGGTAGCTCACGAAGAGGCTTGCGCCACCTGTCATGGGACCGGCACAACGCCGGGTCCTTCGGTCCCCTGTACGGCTTGCGGTGGGACCGGCAAGACGGCGCGACAGGTGGGCGCCATGCGGTTCGAAATGACTTGCCCGCAATGCGGGGGGAGCGGGAAGCAACGCCGGCCCTGCCCAAAGTGCCACGGCCAGGGCGCCCTTCAAACCCCCGAAACCCTGACGGTCCGCATTCCTCCCGGAGTTGACACGGGATCGCGGGTGCGCGTGTCCGCCAAGGGCAACGCCGGCATTCACGGCGGCCCGCCGGGCGACCTCTATATTGTCACAGAGGTCGAGCCGCATCCGGTTTTCGAGCGCAAAGGCGATAATTTCTACGTCAAGCTGCCGGTGACCATTACGGAGGCTGCGCTGGGGGCCAAGGTGGAGGTCCCCACCATCGACGGCGCCAGCACCATCAAGATCCCGCCCGGCACGCAGAGCGGGCAGAAGTTGCGCCTGCGCGGGAAGGGGGCGCCCTCGCTGCGGGAATCTGGGCTGCGAGGCGACGAGTTTGTGGAAGTGCAGGTGATGGTTCCTCGGGTCGCCGATGAGCGGACCAAGGAAATTCTGCGCGAGTTGTCGCGCCTCAATCCCGACGATCCTCGAAAGGATCTGCGGGCCGCCGGCGCCAAGCCCTGAGCTTGGGTAATTATGAGTTATGAAAGCCGACCGCCGATAGCTGAAAGCTGATAGCTCTTTACTGTCAACTGTCGACTGTAAACTTTCAACTGCTCTCATGGCCAAACGTGGCAGAAAAACTCGCGGCAAGGCAGGCTATATGATCTCGGCGGTGGCCGAGATGTACAACATCCATCCCCAGACGCTGCGCTTGTATGAGCGCGAAGGCTTGCTGATCCCCTCCCGCTCCCAGGGCAATACCCGCCTCTACACCCAGGATGATTTGGAGCAGCTTGAAACTATCCTTAATCTCACGCGCGACCTGGGCGTCAACCTGGCCGGGATCGAGATCATCCTGAACATGCGCCGCCGCATGCGCCAAATGCAGGTAGAAATGCAGGCCTTCGTCGACTATGTGCAGAACGAGTTCCTGGGGCGGCCGGAGATGGACCCCGAGAAAATGCAGAATGCCCTGGTGCGCATCAACCCCCTGCATATCGTGCGCGCGCGGAGGTGAAGGGGTCAGGTGTCAGGTTTCAGGGATCAGTGAAGTGTGAAAAGGCCTTCAGTCTTCATCCTTCAACCTTTACCCTTTAGCTTTTACCCTTTATACTTTAGCAGCCATGCCCCAAAAAGACTGCCCGCAGTGCGACGGCACGGGATGGAAGGCGGTGGAGGTGAACGGCGTCCGCCGCCTGGCGCCTTGCGACTGCCAGAATCTGGACCGCTCGGCCCTGCTGCTCAAGCAGGCGCGCATTCCGCCACGTTACGAGCACTGTGAACTCACCAACTTCGACGTCCGCAAGAACCTGGCCACCGGCCAGGAGAATCCCAGCCTGACCGTCGCGAAAATAAGCGCTCAGCGTTTCGTGGAGGAATACCCCACAGACTTCGGCCTTCTTTTCGTGGGGCCGACCGGCGTGGGCAAAACCCACCTCGGCGTAGCCATTCTGCGCGAACTGATGCTGCGCAAGGGCGTGGAATGCCTCTTCTACGATTTCCACGATTTGCTGAAGACGATTCGCGACAGCTACAATCCGGGGACGCAAAGCACCGAGCTTGGAGTCATGCAGCCGGTGCTGGATGCCGAAGTGCTCCTGCTTGATGAGCTGGCCGGGGCCAATCCCAGTGATTGGGTGAAGGAGACCTTACATCATATTATCAACTGGCGGTATAACTATAAGAAGGTAACCCTGATTACCACTACCATGCTTTCTCACGAAGCCTCCGGACGTCGCGGCCGCGAGCCCTCCGGCGAGAGGATCCCCGACTTGGACTACACCTTGAACCAATTGGGGGTTACCCTCCGGTCGCGGTTATACGAAATGTGCAAGCTCGTCGAGATGACTTCCGACGATTACCGCAAGGCCATCAAACAAGCCGGTTACAAGTTCCATGTCGAATGAGCGACGGCGTCCCCCGCGGTCCGATGCCATCTGGCGGCCCTTGCGCCGGCCCCATGACGACTCCATTCGCTAGTGGTACAGGATGAACTTGTAGCGGCGAGTTTATCTCGCCAAATGGCGGCGTGAAGCCGCCGCTACCCCAAACTGTACCACTGCTCTTTATGGGTGTCGTTACCTAAGGACCGGGAGCGAATCTATGGATGTAAGTTGGTTTGCAATCAGTCGATGAAGGCGGAATCCGGCAAACTCCGGGTCTTTACCGGGTCAGATAACGGGCGGGCGGCTTGCGCGGTGGGTCTGAAAGATCCGTGGGTGCACACTTCCGGCAGTCTCGTCAGGACGCCAAGCAGCAGGCTGGTTGGGACTCATCGGAACAGGTGGACCGTTTTCGCCCGCGAAGGGTGCAAGCTCGTAATGCAACCCTGAGGTACATCCGCGCACGCGCCCGCCAGACGGTAAGCCCGACAAGAGCCTTGCGCGGGCACGCTCGGATCTAATTGCTTTCTTCGGCGTCGGGGGCAGGCGCTGGAACATCCGCGGGCGGCGCCTCTTTGGGCATCGCCGGGGGGGCGGCAGCGGCCTTGACCTGGGCTTCAGCCGCAGCCTGGAGCTTGGCTTTGGTCTCTTCGTCCGGTTCAACAAGCACTTTGATGGTTGTCGTGACTTCCCGGTGGAGCTTGACGGGAACACTGTACTCGCCCAGCACTTTGATGGGTGTTGGGAGGTGTATCTTGCGCTTGTCGATGTGGTAGCCCTGAGCCAGGAGTTTTTCGGCAATATCGAGAGAAGTGACGGACCCGAAAAGATTGCCCTTATCACCTGCCTTACGGATGATCGTGGCGCTTACACCGTCCAGCAATGTGGCGAGATCAGATGCATCGGCCTTTTCCTTGGCTTCCAACTTCAGGAAGCGGACGCGTTGTTGCTCCACCCATTTGCGGTTCTCAGGGGTGGCTGCCACCGCCAGTTTCTTTGGCAAGAGATAGTTGCGGCCATAGCCATCCGCCACTTTTACCAACTGGCCGCGGCTTCCGAGTTTGTCGATGTTTTCGATAAGGATAACTTCCATCTTTTGACTCCTGTATACAATAAACGGTATACGTGCCACCTGGTCCGGGGGTACGCTCACGAGCGTCAACGGCTCTGCTGCTGCCGTCCCCCGTCTTCCGTATTCCGTCCGCAAAGCGATGGTTTCCTACCCACCCGCCGCGAAGGGCAGGAGGGCGATATTCCGGGCGCGTTTGATAGCTTCCGAGAGAGCGCGCTGGTGCGTGGAGCACGTGCCCGTGAGGCGGCGCGGCAGGATCTTGCCGCGCTCGGCCACAAATTCACCGACCAGACGTACGTCTTTGTAATCGATGACGTCGATCTTCTCGGAGCAGAACTTGCATACCTTGCGGCGACGAAAGTATTGCTTCCGGCCACCGCCCGGGCCTTCGCGCCGTTGGGGTCTTTCGCCCGGGGGCGCGTTTTCTTTGGGAACTGGCATGGTGGGTTGACTCCTTTATGCTTGCGCGTTCTCCTGGGGAGCGGGTGGCGCAGCAGGTGCGGGAGCAGGTTTGCTCCTGCGGCGCTTGGCCTCCTGCTTGGTCCGCAGGGCTTTGAACTTTTCCGCGCGTTGAAGAATCTCGTCCGTACAGACGGTGAGGTGCTTGATCACCGCATCCGTCACTTTGAGGCGGCGCTCGAACTCCCGCACGGTGTCTCCCGTGCCCTGGACGTAAAAGAGAACATAGTAGCCTTCACGCTGTTTGTGAACGCGGTAGGCAAGCCGGCGGCGTCCCATTCTTTCGACTTTTTCCACCTTGCCGCCCGCGGACGCCACCACGCCCTCCATCTGCGTGATGAGCTTTTGTACTTCCTCGTCAGCCACGTCGGGCCTGACGATAAAAATCATTTCGTAATTACGCATGGCACCTCATATCTCGGGGGGCTGAGTTTTGCGATTAAAACGGTTCATCGCCTTTTGCACACCTTCCGAAAGGATGACGCGGACGGCCTCGGCGGCCTGATCGAGCATCTCCGAAACCAATTCCCTATCCGCCGGGCGAAACGGGCTGAGAAGATAGGAAACGTAGTCCTCCACAGGCCGGTCCGGCTGCACGCCCATTCTCAACCGGGTAAAGTCATTTCCCTCCAGAGCACCTATGATGGACTTCAACCCGTTGTGACCGCCGGCAGTGCCGCGAGGCCGTATCCGCAACATTCCCAGCGGCAATTCTATCTCGTCCACCAGCACCAGCAGGTCGCGCGGCGCCAAATCGTAGTTCTGGAGGAGCCGCTCCACGGCCAAGCCGCTCAAGTTCATGTAGGTTTGCGGCTTTGCCAGCACCACCCATTCGCCCGCCAGTTCAGCGGAAGCCGTCAACGCCTGCGCCTCGCGCCGCGATAATTCCTTGCCACAGGCATCCGCCAATCGGTCAATCGCCCTGAACCCCAGGTTGTGGGGCGTCAGGTGGTACTCGTAGCCCGGGTTCCCCAAACCGACGATTAGCTTCATGTCAGTGGCCTGCAACCCGGCGGGCCAAAGTCCATTAAACGGAACCCGGGCTGGTCGAACTCGAACACTGGACGCTGGTCCCCGGACTGCCAGTTCGTCACTATTTTTCTGTCTTCTCTTTGCCTTTCTCTTTCTTGTCCCCGGCGGCTTCTTCCTCGGCGCCTTCCTCTTCCACCTTGCCCTTGCGAATGACTTCGGGCTCGGCCGGAGCAGCCTCGGCCACCTCTGCGGGCTTCTCTTCTTCCACCTTCAGGGTCACGACGTGGGCTACCACTCGGCTCGGGTCCGTGAGGACCTTGACCTTGGGTCCCATGGGGAGGTCCGCGACGCGCAGATTCTGTCCAAGGGTCAGGGGCGACACATCCACCGTGATGGCGTCCGGGATGTCGTCAGGGAGGCACTCGACTTCCACTTCACGCAGCATGAACTCGAAGATTCCGCCCTGGACTTTCACTCCCTGCGGTTCGCCGGTGACGTGGATCGCAACCTTGAGTTTCAATTTGGTGTCGAGGGCAATACGCACCAAATCCACATGCAACAGCCCGCCATGCACAGGCTCCGCCTGCCAATCGCGAATCATCGCCCGGGCCGGAGCCTTGCCGCGAACCTGCAGGGTGAAAATGGCGTTCTGCCCGGATTCTGAATGCAAAACCTCGTGAATTCCCTCCGGGTCGACGGTGACCGGGATCACCGGACCACCCCCGCCATAAACCACCCCAGGGATGCGCCCTGAGCGTCGCGTGCGCCGTGCCGCGTTCTTGCCAAAATCCTCGCGCGGTTCAGCTTCAACAGTGAATGCTTGACTCATAACTTTCTGCTCCTCGAAGACCAAAACTCATGGGGGAAAATTCAAAACTCGACGGTCAACTCACGCGTTTCGAACCCCAACAGCACCGATAGTTGCCAGCCATGCCGGCGTTGTCCATTCAGATGAAGAGCTTGCTTACGGAAGTCTCATCATGAATGGAACGAATAGCGTTGGCGAGCAACTTGCCGACACTCAGGACTTTAATCTTTCCGCACTGCCCCGCCTCCGGTGAGAGGGGAATGGAGTTGGTCGCCACGACCTGCTCCAACGGTGCGGCGCTGATTTTCTCAATAGCGTTGTCGGCAAATACTCCATGGGTGCAGCAGGCATAGACCTTGTCGGCGCCCTTTTCCTTCAGAGCGTTGGCTCCCTTGGCCAGGGTACCGGCCGTGTCAATCATATCGTCGACGATCAAACATGTCTTACCTTCGACGTCGCCGATGACATTGAAAACTTCCACAACATTGGCGTCCTCTCGCCGCTTGTCGATGATGGCCAGCGGAACATTCATGCGCTTGGCAAATCCCCGCGCGCGCTCCACGCCCCCCGTGTCAGGAGAAACCACCACGAGGTTCTTCAGCCTGAGCCGGCGGAAATAAGCCACCGTAACCGGGGTAGAGTAAAGGTGATCGACCGGGATATCAAAGAAACCCTGGATCTGACCGGCGTGCAATTCAAGTGCCAGCACCCGGTCTGCGCCCGCTGACGTTAACAAATCGGCCACCAGCTTGGAGGAAATTGGAACCCGCGGGCGGTCCTTGCGGTCCTGCCGTGCATACGCATAGTATGGCATTACGGCGGTAATGCGCGAGGCAGAAGCGCGGCTTAGAGCGTCGAGCATGACCAGCAATTCCACCAGGTTGTCGTTCACCGGCCGGCAGGTAGGCTGGATGACAAAAACGTCCGCGCCGCGAACATTTTCGAGGATTTGCAGCCTTACTTCACCATCCGGGAAACGTCCCACCTGGGCCTTTCCCAGAGGAACTCCCAACTCCGCGCAAATCTCCCGTGCCAATGCCGGGTGGGCATTCCCTGTGAAGATCTTCAACGTGTGGCGAAGTAGCTGATTTCTCATTGCATCCCTGCAAGTTCATCTAGTCGTACGAGCCGTCGTGCTCAAATTCTGGCTGGGAGGCCTGGATTCGAACCAGGGTTCCATGCTCCAAAGGCATGTGTCCTACCACTGGACGACCTCCCAAGAACATTGATTCAGTGAATCATTGCTTCATCGGATCATTTAAATGCCGTCCGTGGCTTCAGGCCGTCGGGTTGCCGCATATCTCTTGCAACGGATTCGCGACCGTGCACCATAGTCAGCTTTTCAATGGTTCAATGAACCGATGATTCATTGAACAAATAACTTTCTATGGTACTCGGCACGCACCAATGTGCGGGTCCGAAAAACCTGCCAACTTTGGGGGATGAGTTTCGAGGCGCGGACCAATTGACGAGAAGAGGAAAAGAGGGCAAAAACCGCAGACCCGCTGCCCGTCAAAGAGGCAACTTCGGCCCCGGCCCGGATAAGCTGACGCTCTAATCGCGCCAACTCAGGCCACCTCGCGAAAACGACAGGCTCAAAGTCGTTCTCGGCCGGTCCCCAACTCATCAAGGGCAAGTGTGGCCACGCACCGAATTTCCTAGTGTACGTGCTTCCCAGCCGTGTTGTCAATCGCAATCCTGCCTGCCGATAGGCTTCCGCAGTGGAGACAGAAAATCCCGGGAAAATAACCAGGCAAGCGAGTGGGGGGAGGTCGCTGAGCGGGTAGACATCTTCACCTCGGCCACACCCCAGAACGCGGCCGCCAAGAAGGAACAAGGGGACATCCGAACCGAGACCTGCGGCCAACTTGTGCCGGGTGCCGAAATCCAGACGATCGCCAGTCAATCGCTCAAGCCCCAGAATCGCGGTCGCGGCATTTGTGCTGGCCCCCCCGAGGCCGCTGCCAAGTGGAATCGCCTTTTGAACCCGAGCCTCGATCTTGCCGCGCCAGCCGGAAGCCTTGGTCCAGGCTTCGCAAGCCCGATAGACCAAATTGCCCTGCCGGCCGGGGATGGCGGAATTATCGCAATCCACGGCGATTCCTTTCCCCGCCCGCGAAATGCTGATTTCCATACGGTCGTGCAGGGCAATCGTCTGATAAATTGTGCGAATCTCATGATACTCGTCAGGCCGCTTGTGGAGAATCCTGAGGCCGGTATTGATTTTCGCAAAGGAACGTAGGCGAAGTGACTTTGGCAAGGTAACCGTGCAGCCGGTTGTTTAATCTTCAATTAACCCGGCGCCCAATTGAGATGATACCCCCGCAATCTTCCCGGTGGGTTAGCGAAGTTATTCTAAACTAAGAGCAGAACTCACGGGAAGCCAATCTGCAACTTTCGGGCGGCTCCCAGACACTCAATTGTCGGAGGGTTTTGCGTGCCCCTTGTGGCTCTTCAGGTCGTCGAGTTCCTTCTGCAGTTGTTTCGCCTGATCGGCGTCGAAATCACTGGAGGCGGACTCCGGCCATTCCTTCAAGGCTCGCTGCCACTCCTCCTCCGCCATGGCCGTCTTGCCCATGCGCAGATAAAGGTGCCCCAAGTGCTCGTGAATGGTGGGATCGTTCTGGATCTTGCTGGCCGCCTTCTCCAGGGGGGATTCAGCCAGGTCATAGCGCCCCATCTTGAAGTAAGCCCACCCGAGGCTGTCAAGGTACGCTCCATTATCCGGTTCGAGCTCCAATGCCTTCTGGATATACTTCACAGACTCTTCCAGGCGAACGCCGCGGTCCGCAAGCATGTAGCCGAGATAATTCGAGGCATTAGAATTCAGCGGGTTTACTGAAAGGACTTTCTTGAAGTTTTCCTCCGCCTGGTCGTATTTCTTCTGGCGCTCGAAGATAGAGGCTTGAACGAAAAGCGCGTATTCCTGGTCTTCAGGGTTCGGACTCAATTGCAGGGCATTTTGAATTGCCTGCTCGGCCGCATCGAAACGCTTGGCCTGCAAGTTGACCTGGGCAATGGTTATATAGATATTTCGATCAATGGGGCGGTGTGTGAGGAGGGCTTGAAGTTGACCGACGGCCTCATCTACGTGACCCGCTTCACCCAGCATCGTAGCCCGCAGGATGGCAAGATCCTGGTCCTTGGGGTAAGCCTTGACCGCCGCTTCCACCTCCGCCATGGCCTTTTCCGGCTGGTGCTCCAAACGCAAAGTCTCGACAATCAACATCTCGGCGCGGGGACCTTGCGTTGGCCCCAATGCCAGGATCTGCTTGAATGTATCCATCGCCTGGGGGAACTTCTGCTGGTCACGATATGCCATGCCGAGCCGCTCGAGAAAGAGTGCCCGGTTGTTAGCTTCCGGCACCGAGTATTGACCGCTGGGATTTTCCGACTGCTTCACCAGCCCTTTGAGGATTTCGATGGCCTTATCGTTGTTGCCGACGGTGCTTTCAAGTTGGGCCTGTTGAAAAGGAATTTCCGGGTCGTCCGGGCTCAGGGACCTGGCCTTCTCGAGCTCCTGGCGTGCGTCGTCGAACCGTCCCTCCCCGCGGTCGAGCATGGCGAGGCGTTTATAGGTGGGCCCGTCTTCCGGTTCGCTCTTGAGGATCTTCTGGAGCTCATCACGGGCGGCGGAACTTTTCCCGACGCTCATGAGCGCCTCGGCATAGTATCGCCGGAGGTTCGTGTTGTCAGGGTCCTGGGCCAGTGCCTTCTCATAGGTTTCAATGGCTTTACTGAACTGCTGGGTTTGCGAATAGGAGTAACCCAGCATTCCCATGAGCTGGGAATTCATATCGGTTTCAGGGATCTTGCTCAGGGCGTCGATTGCTTGGTCGAAGGCCCCTTCCTGAATACAAATCTCTGCCAGGTTGGCGAGCCCGACGCTGGAATTGGGGTCTGTCTGGAGGACCTTGCGGAAGACATCCTCCGCCTTTTTAGGCTGGTCGGCAACGCGGTACAAATGCCCCAGGAGGAGCAATGAATCCGTATCGTTGGGGGCAACACGGGCCAGGGCTTCCAGATGCTCAATGGCCTTGTCCAGATCCTCCTTGGGGACGCCGCGCCCTCCTTGGGAGGTATCAAGCATGTGGTAATAAATTCGCGCCAGCAACCGGTGTGCATCGGGGTAGTCGGGATCCTCTTTCAGCACTCCCTGGGCTTCCTGAATGGCATCAGCGACTCGTCCGGTATGCGCGTAGAGATCGGCCAATTCAATGTGCAGGAAATGAGAATCCGGATCAGCCGCAATGGCTTCCTTGTATTCTGAAACCGCTCGCTCAATGTAGTCGGAACGATTGTAGACTCCTGCCAGTTCCTTGTAACGCCGGGCCAGCATGAAGTGATAGTAAGATCTGGCGTGGTCAGGGATGGCGTCGGGAGCGGTACTCGGCGGGGGAGAAGTCTGTTCCGGAGCAGGCGCCGCAGGTTTCTTCGCTGCCCACAAGGTTCCCGCCAAAACCGTGTAAATAGCTATTGCTGCCGCAGCCTTCCCGACCAGTGTTCTCATGTTTCCTTTCCGCCCTGCTGACCCTTGATTTCACATAATTATCCCACAAGGATATAGAGGTGTAAAGGCATCAGCGGGTTGCATGCGTGAGGGGCAGCCACTCCACACCCGACTCGGAATGGTCTGTCGGGAGCCTGTTTCGAGACATAATCACGCTCAAATCTTCCCACGCAGCGTTCCCCATGCCAGCCCCAGGTACTCATAAAAGGCCGTCTGGGACTTGAAGAGCTTGTAGGCGTCAGGAATAAAGTCATCCACTTCCGGGCGGTGGCGAGGGGCAAGGTAGTCCGCGGGAGCGGGGATCGGCTGCAGCCCCCTTTTCCTGAAAAGACCCATGGCCCGCGGCATGTGCGAGGCCGAGGTCACCAGGATGAATTGCCCCCCCCTGACGATGGGTGCAATCTGCTGGCTTTCCTCCTCTGTGTCGCGCGGCGTTGCCATTGGCAGGACGTCATCCGGGCTAACGCCGAGTGTCAGGGCAATTTTGGACATGCTTGTCGCGGAATCATTGTTCCCCGAAAGGATAAGCTTGCTGCCTGGGATCTCCCGGTGCAGAACTATACCCTCAATCAGTCGGGCCATAAGGTCCGGTGAAATGCGGCTGCTATCAGGCACGTTCGGGTCATCGTCTGCGCGCCCCCCCAAGACGGCGATGTACATCTCGGACTGGGGACTCACCCCATTACGTTCAAGCGCGAAGGGTGGATACTGGCGCTCCAGGGGGCGGAGGAGAGCGTTCGAAACCGTGCTATTGCTGAGCCCCGCCAGCAACAGCGCTCCGAGAGTTACCAGGGTTTTCCCCATTCGCTGTCGCCGGGTGAACCAGAGGAGGAATAATCCCAACAAGAGGAATTCCAAAGACAGCGGCAAGGGGAAGAGTACGCGAGAGACGATCTTCTTTAAGAAGAACGTCATTTTCAACACCTCCTCAGACTTCGGGTTTACTGATCAGGTGGCATCTGTTATCTCAGATATAGGGCGGGGATGGCAAGCGCAAGCTCGCCCAGCTTACGAAAAGTAGTTCTTGAGCGGCGGCTTTGCTATAATGGCGAGCGCCGTTCTAAGGTTCGCAACCCCATGCCCAATACGCTTCCCCACATCACGGTCCGAGATGCTCTCGGCAATCAGCGCGAAATCGAGATCTCCCGCACGCCCTTCACCCTGGGGCGGCAGGGTGATAACGACCTGGTTCTGCTCGACACGCGTATTTCGCGCCGTCACGCGCGCATCGTGAAGGACAATGAAGCCTACCTGCTGGAGGATGCCGGCAGCCGGCACGGCACTTTCTTGAATGGCGAACGAGTTGCGGGGCCTTGCCGCTTGAAGTCGGGCGACCAGATCAGCCTGGGCGTGTCAGATTCCTATTCCTTGGCTTTTGGCGAGGAAGAGGCCGTGCTCCCCAGCCTCCTGGAGAAGTTTGGAAAGGCCGCGGAAGAGAGTTCCGCCCCGCAATTGCACCACCTGGGAATGCTCCTGCAAATGGCGCAGATGATGTTGCGCGCTCCCGCCTTGGAGGAGGTGCTCACCACGCTGCTCGACTCCGCCATCCAACTCGCCAATGCGGAGCGGGGTTTGCTTTTCCTGAAGGAAGGTAAAGGGGAGCTGCAACTTCGCATGGGGCGCGGCAAGGGAGGTATTTACCTCAGTCCCGAGGTGACCGATTTTTCGCGTACGGTAGTGGACCGGGTGGCGGCTACGGGGCAAGAGGAAGTGGTTTTGGAAGACGCGTCCTCCGGCCGCACGGCGATGGAAACCGGCATCATTCGCACCGGCTCGCGTGGCATTGTCGCTGTCCCCCTCCAGAAATTGCACATGGCGGATGCGTCGGGCGAGACTTTTGTCGGCAGGGCTCCCGAGATGCTGGGCCTGCTCTATCTTGATACCCGTTCCCAAGCCGCCGCTGTCACCGGCCTGGACCGGCAGGTTCTCCAGACACTGGCGATGGAAGGTTCTACCGTAATAGAGAATGCTCGCCTGTTTCGCCTGGCGCGGGAACAAGAGCGGATCCAGCATGAAATGTTCCTGGCGCGCAACATCCAACAGGGACTTCTGCCGCGAGAACTTCCCCAAAGCGATTACTTTCAAGTGGTGAGCGTCACCACGCCGACAGAGGCGGTGGGCGGGGATTACTACGATGTGTTGGAAATCTCCGATGGCAGGTACGGTTTCGCGCTGGCCGACGTCTCCGGCAAAGGTTTGCCCGCGGCCCTCATGGCGGCAAGTTTACAAGGAGCCTTCGGCGCCGTTGCTGCCGGTGCTCCCGATCTGGCCGAACTGTTCCGGCGCGTCAACGATTACTTGTGCGACCGCACACCGCCGGAAATGTTCGCCACTCTCCTTTACGGCGTGCTGGACCGCGATGGCGGGTATGAATTCGTCAATGCCGGGCACATCCCCCCGCTGATTGTGCGTGCGCAGGGCGGCCTGGAGTGCCTCGAGTCCTCCAATTTCCCCATGGGCCTCTTCCCGCGCGTGGAATTCACCGGGAATCGCGCCCAACTCTATCCGGGTGATTTGATTGTGACCACTTCCGACGGCGTCACGGAAGCCCGCGATTCACTGGGCGGCCTGTTTGGGGACGCGCGATTGCACGCTATCCTGGAGGGCTGCTCCGGCCAAACCGCGGACGAGGTTGTAAAGCATATCCTGGCCGGCGTGCGCCAGTTTGTCGGTACCGCCCCCCAATCAGACGACCTCACCGTTTCAATCGTGCGGTATGGGTCCGCCTGATCCCGAAGTCCTCTCTGCACTCAGCCTAATCGTTGCGCAAGGCACGCTCGTACGCCGCTCGATACTGGCGATTGTCAGGCGCCAGTTCAGTCGCCCTGCGAAACTGCCTGACGGCCTTCCCATTCTCACCATTTTTCTCGAAGAGTTCTCCGAGCCGGAAATGTGGTCCGGGTAGATTGGGCCTCATCCGCGACAGTTCCTGAAACTGGGCCACGGCGCCATCCCAGTCCCCTTTCTGATCGAGCGCGTTCCCCAGGTTTGCTATCGCCAATTCGTCCTTGGGATTCAGGCGCAACGCCGTGCGAAACTCCTTGATAGCCCCGTCGAGATTGTTCTCGTGCCGCAGCGTGACGCCCAGGTTGTTGTGGGTCATATCGAAATCGGGGTTTATACGAATGGCCTCGCGGTATTCCGCCGCGGCCCCGGCCCAGTCCTCCTGCACCCGCAAGGCATTGCCCAGCGCGAAGTGCGCCATGTCGCTGTCAGGATTCAATTTGATTGCCAGGTGCGCTTCCCTCATGCCTTCCTCGGTTTTCTTTTGCGAGATCAGCGCGCGCGCCAGTCCCATGTGGAGATCGGAGTTTTGCGGATCGAGCTTGACCGCCGCCCGATATTCCGCCTCCGCTTCGGGGTAATGATGATCCTGGAAGAACTCGCTTCCTTTCGCAATGTGCTGCGCCAATTCTTCCTGGTTCACCTGCTCCATCCTGGTTTCGGTGGGGTGGCCGGAGGAGGGAGGCGTGGCGTTTGTGGCTTGGGTCACATGGGCAGACTGCAAGGCTCCCACCAGGTCGTCTTCACCTCCCCCCTTGCGCACCTGCCCCAGAAAAGCATCGTTGGGCGTAAAATCCACACCGCGCTGCTGCACCAGGATGGCGACGCGGGAACTGGGGACATCGCCTGCCAGGAGGGCAAGAATCTGTGGGCGTGTCAGCGGCTTGCCGGGAGTGGCGTTGGGCGTTTGCGCCCCCGCGGAGAGAACTCCAAAGCATGCCAACATCATCATCGCGACCACCGTGCGGCGTTTCATTAGAGCCTCCTGTCTTGTTATGGGCGGCATTTGATGCGGGGACATTATACTTCCCCCCTCGGCCGGAAGCCACGGGAACCCTCACCTGACGCGCCATCGCGCGGCGACCTTTGGAGTGCGGGAGCAGCAGTTCCCCCCTTCTCCCGTTAGTTTATGCGGCCGAGCATGAAGCGACGGAGGAAAGCGGTAGCTGCTGCTCCCGCACTCCGAGATGCTGCGCCGCCCAAGACGTGCGCAAACGCGGCCCATCGACGGGTCTACCTGATCATCTTGTATGTAATGACCACCGCCCCCGGCTGATCGTTGATCGTGATCGGCAGGCCTTGTTCTTCCAACTCGCGACCGCTGAACCTGGTCTCGCCGGTGGCATCGAGATTACCCACGGCATACTGCGCTCCCGACTCCAACCCGCGCAGTTTGACTCGGACACTCTCCACCACACATTGAGAGCGCCGGAACGCTTGCACCATGCCATCGCCCCTCGCGGGCCGGTCAAACTGCCAGGCCATCCAGGCACTATCGTCTGTGCTGTAGGGGGTCAGGGGGTAGAAGTCCCCATAGTAATCAGGCGCCACCCGCCGCCACTCGGCAGCCAGGCGATTGAGGGCAGGGAAGTCAACGTTCTTGCTGCGAGGGTCGGGACCCGCGCCCATGGCCATCGCCATGAGGCTGCGGAAGGAATAGGGATCTGACGACCGGACCCCGGTTCCGAAGTAGGGCACCCACAGCGCCAACCCATAAGTGAGATCCTGCATGGCAGGGGGATCGTCATAGCCGTAGTCGCTCCGCCACAGAGGCACGGCGCGGCGCAGGGTCTCCAGATCGTCGCGGCGCCCGCCGCTGGCGCAGGTATCGATCAGCATGCCCGGATGCCGCCGCCGCAGTTCGTCCCAATAGGCCAGGTAACCGGTGACGTGTCGAATCTCAGTGATCCCCTGCCGCTCGGGCGCGTCGTTGGCGCGCCAGATGTCCAGCGGGTCGAAATTGAAATCCTGGCGGTACAAATCAATTCCCTGTTCGGTAAGCAATTGGTCGACATGATCGGTTAGCCACTGGCGAGCCTGGGAGTTGCCAAGATCCAAAAGCTTGTTGCCTCCCTCCTTCCCCAGCAGCCATTCGGGGTGATTCTCCCACAGCCACGAACCGGCGGTGACCCGCTCCGGCTCGAACCACACCAGGGTCTTCACGCCGTGCGCGTGGGCGAAATCCGAGATGGGGCGGAAGCCGCGCGGGAAGCGCCCCGGGTCAGGGTCCCACGTTCCCGTGTTCCACCATCCGTCTTTAAAGTGGTACCAGCCTGCGTCCATCCACCAGTAGTCAAACTTCCACCCCAGGTCGAAATACCACTGCATGAATTCCTTCTGGTTCTGCTCGTTCGCGCCCTGCATCTCGATGGTGTATCCGTTGGTTCCCGTGGTGAGCAGCGGAGGGGGAAGGCGGCCGCCGGGCCGAGGCAGATTGTGGGTTACCATCCATCGCCGCCAGAGGTTTTGCCCCTCAATCCAGTCGCCACGCCAGAACAGCAGCGCGACGAGGGGACTGCGGACTTCCTCGCCGGGCAATAGCTTGAAGTGAGTCAATTCCTGTCCTGCCCTAACGCGTAGCGCCGTCCCCTCGTCGCGGGTGAATTGCGCTGCCCATTGCCCCGGCCACCCGAGGGCAATAATCGTTCCTTCCCCCGGCAAGGCGAGGTTGAAATAGCACATGTCGGTGTTGGTGGGGCGGCCGCCGGAGGCGCTGATCCGCTTCTCCGCCTTAGGCTCCAGGCGGTCGGCGTAAGGTTCGAAATCGGTTGCGGTGGCCTGTGCGCCCTTGTTGTGGTGCAGAATGAACTCGTCGTCCTCGCCGCGTTCGAAGCGCGTGTCAAGGGCCTGAATGTCTTCCAGAATTGGTGTCGGCTTGCTGCCGGTATTCTTGAAATAAAGAGTCCACTCCGCCACGGGGAAGTCGCGGTTCTCCACCGCCACGCAACGCACCACCAGGCCGCTTTGCGGGTCGGTGTATGTCAGGGTGTGTTCGGTGCGGCTGTCGTCGAGGGGACGCGAGCTGTGACCGGATTCCCAGGTTTTCAGCAAATAGCCGGAAGACCGCTCACCGTAACGGAAGGAGAAAGGCGCCCCCGCGGAGAAAGGGGCACGGAGCGGGCCGGTGGGAAGATCCCCCAGCCAGACGGTCCGGCCATCCGCTAAGGTCACGCGCGCGTCCGCCCAATCGGCCTGGTCAAAGTGGTTGCCATAGACCACTCCGCCGCCTCCGTCTTCGATCTTGAGGTCGAACTCGGTGGCATTCGCGAGGTCAACCTTTGAGGGAACACCCGCCATGCCCTCGCGCAGGACCTCGCTGCGGAAGAGCGTCTTGCCGCTGGCGTCAACGGAAGCGACCACCGCTCCGCGACCGACGTTCGAGTAGTAGCCGATGTCGTTGCTATCCACTCCTACCACGGCCTCGAAACTCCTGGCCGGGCCCGCCAGCGTCACCCGCACCTTGCCATCGGACGGGAAATGCAGGCCGCGCGCATACTCCTGGTTTACGATCCGAAAACGATGGCCCTTGACCCCGTTCTTGGACACGGGCCCGCCTTGCGTGTAATCGAGTAAATAGTTTTGCGGCGGATTCGGCGTTACCTCGCCGAAAAACTTCGCCCTCACCCAGCGATGGGCTACGGCTATTTCCTCGGGCGTTTGCGCAGAACCAGGAAGTATGGGTACGGAGAGGATCATCATTCCCCAAAGGCAGGAGAAAAGGGTCGAACGGGAAAAGAACATGTCTTACGCTCCTCAGGACGCGATCGCCGCTTCCGGGCGAGGCTTTGATCCGGAAACATACGCTATCGGCGAAGGCGATTCAAGCTCATCGAGGCGCCCCGTGGTCTCCTAGTGGCACCCTCGCGAGGCGACGCCTGCGGTGGGCGAAGTCCTCCCTCGTCGTGCCCCACGGAAGGTGGCTACGGAGATTTTTCCGGCCGCAGGGACACTCTGTCTCTTGACAAATGCAGGCTATTCGGCCCCTTCATCGGGCTTCGGGGCCAGGGCCAGTTCCTGCTTCCCGGGCCGCGGCCATAGAGCTTGGGGGGAGTGGATTTTCCTCTTGCTTATTCGCCTTTTATTCGCCTATGATACAGTATAGCTGTCAGCTTTCAGCCGTCACCTCCCAACTCGGCGTGACGCCGCTGGTTGGCGGGGTTCAAGGTGCGGCCGGGCGTTCCGAGCGGCAAGCGGCGGTAATCGAGGATCCTGGATTTGAGCTGATAGCCGAAAGCTTCAACTCGATCTGCCACGGGAGAATCTGCACATGGCCCTGACGCGGCGGCAAAAGCAAGTCTTCGATTTCCTGGTTCGGTTCATCAATGGCAACGGATACTCGCCCAGCTTCGAGGAAATCGGCGCGGGGTTGAAGCTGTCTTCTCTCGCGACCGTGCACAAGCACATGCAGACTCTGGAGAAGAAGGGATTCATCCGGCGCCTGCACAACCAAAGCCGCTCGGTGGAAGTGGTGGCCGTTCCCGCCTCCGTACCCTTTGCCAAAACCGCGGTGCGGCCGTTTGGCAGGCGCAAGCCGGCGGCCGAGAGCGAAGACCAGGGTCGACCGCTCCCCCCGGTGGGCGCCCTCGTCCCCGCTCAGGTGTTGGGAAACATGGAATTCCCACTGCTCGGGCGCATCGCCGCGGGCCAGCCGGTGGAAGCGATTCCTCATGCCGAGACCTTCTCGTTCGGCGACTTTACCGGCAGCCGGGGGAACCTCTTCGTCCTGCGCGTCAAAGGCGACTCCATGGTGGACGATCACATCTGCAACGGCGATTACATTCTGGTGGAAGGTGCACAGACGGCGGACAACGGAGATATCGTGGTGGCGCTGATCGAAGGCACGGACGCCACCCTGAAGCGCTTCTTCCGCGAACCCAACGGCAAGGTTCGGCTGCAACCCGCCAACGCTCAGATGGATCCCATCCTGGTGGCCGCTCGCGACGTGAAGATCCAGGGGCGAGTGGTAGGCGTGCTGCGAAAGTATTGAATTCGGGAGTCGGAAGTCAGGAGTCAGGAGTCAGAATCGCGGTTTGAACCGAGGCGCACAGTCTTCGCGTCTGGAGGCAGGGGCGCCGATGGTTCGTGACGTCGATCTGCCGGGAACATGAAACCTGGACCGCTGATTACCGGCCTGCTGCTCATCTCCGCTCTGGTGTGCTCCCCCGCCCCAGCGCCCGGCGAAGAGATCATCCTGAAGGATGGGCAGAGGATCGTCGGCACCATTGTCGGCTACGAGAAGGACATGTTCCGGGTCGAGACCGATTACGGCATCGCTCTCATCCGCAAAGATAAGGTCGCTTCGATTCAGGTCAGCAAGCCTGAGCCGGCCAACTCCCCCGCTGCCCCGGCGGCCCCTGTGAAGGCCGGCAGCCAGAAACCAGTCATCGTCGCACCGGCCCCGGAAGCCGCTCCGGTTGTGACGCCCGCCGCGAGTCCAGTTCCCACTCGGCCGCCTCCCATCGACAATTCCAAGCTCGATGTCGTCGTGCCTCATCCCCGGGTATCGCTTAAACCCTCTGAGCCACCGCCCCCCGTGCTGCATCTGCTGAATCCTGCCCGTCTTCCCAAAGAGGCGCTGGCCGTGGCGCTCCAGACTGCTCCTGGCGCAAACTTGCCCCCGGCGCCTCCACTGCCCAGCCACCCTGTGGATGTGCCCATGCCCGCGCCTCTTCAGGAACATGTGGACGGCTCCACCTACATCAATGACACATTTCAGTTCTCGATGTTTAAGCCCCCCGACTGGAAAGTTTACGAAGGTGTGCCCAAGGAAACCGGCTCGGGAATCATGGCCATGGGCACCGAAGATGAGCAGACACTTTTGATTGTCGACCGCGAGGTGTGGAGCGGCACACCCAAGCTGAACAGCGAGCAGGTGGATGCCCGGCTCCGGCAAACCTATCAGGATTACCAACCCATTTCTGTAGACGCTATGGCCTGTGATGGCCAGTCAGCCACCCGCCAGACCTTTGCGGGAGTCCTGGATGGTGCGGAGTGGCACGGCGTGGCCGTCCACTTCGTGCACGGTACCATGGTGATCGGCATCACCGGGCTGACCTCGTCGGAGTCTTTCGAGTTTCAGGAAGCCGTGTTCAACAAGATTATCAAGTCGTTTCACTTTACGAATGCGGCCGCGCCTGCTGCCGCTCCTCCTACCCCCATCGCGTCGCCTTGACCACCGTCTTGCCCGGGGGAGTGGATTTCTGCCAGGATAAAGAAAAGAGCTGTTGCGGCCCCCCGAGCCGATTCTGGGGCGCCCATTAGTTGCAAGATCTTTGCAACTACACTCGTGCTGTGACAGAATAACCCGTTATGATTCAGCGGAAAATTGGCATAGCCCCCCGGCAGCCCTGCATTCTAAGATGTAAGTCGTTGCTCACTTCGGGGATGGCATCTTAGCCTTTGAATATGTTCCAGTCACTCGTCATTACGCTCCGGGAAGGCGTGGAAGCGGCGCTTATCCTGGGCATTGTCCTGGGTTTCCTCCGCAAGACGGGCCGTCAAGTTTGGAACCGATATGTGTGGTGGGGGCTTGCCGCCGCTGTGGCCGCCAGCCTGGCAGCCGCCTATGTGGTGCATCGCTTCGAGGTTGTCGAGGACGCCTACGAGGGCTGGCTGATGCTGATCGGCGCCGTCTTTGTGGCCACCATGGTTTACTGGATGTGGCGGACCGGCAAGCGCCTGAAGAAGGAGATCGAGTCCAGGCTCACGGAGCTTGCGACCTCCCCCAACCGCAGCGCCGCTTTGGGACTATTCCTGTTCGTGTTCCTCATGGTTTTCCGGGAAGGGGCGGAAACGGTCCTGTTCCTTGCGGCCGTGTCCTTGCGCACTAGCGAACTTCTTAACTTCATGGGTGGAATGTTGGGTTTAATGCTTGCGGTGGGGCTGGGAGTAGCGTTCTTCAAGGGCAGCGTGAAGGTCGATTTGCGGAGATTCTTCGCCATCACGACGATGGTCCTGTTTGTGGTGGCAGCACAACTCCTGGTATCGGGCGTGCACGAACTTTCCGAGGCCCAGGTGTTACCCTCCGGCCCGCGTGAAATGGCGTTGATCGGTCCTCTCGTCAATAACGATGCTTTCTTCTTTGTCGTCATTGTAGCCCTGGCGCTCTTCCTGATCATCGCGCAGCGCATCCAGGTAGACACGGCAGACCCCAACGATACCGCTCCACTTTCGCCACCCGAACGCCGCAAGCTATTGGCCGAAAGACGGCGCGACCGCTTCTGGAAGCTCGCTGCCACGGGCGCAAGTTTGCTGGTCATTGTATTGATTTCCGCCCAGTTCATTTATTCGCGTACCGCCCACGCCATGTCTCCGCCGGAGCGAGTGACCGTTCAGGATGGTGAGGTGAAGGTGCCAACCAACCTGCTGGCTGACCATGACCTGCACCTCATGGTGGTGGATGTGGGGGGGACGGAAGTCCGCATTATTGCCATCCTGGATTCCTCCGGCACCGTCCGTGCCGGCCTCGATGCCTGCGCGATCTGCGGGCACCAGGGCTACTACCAGGACGGCAAGAACGTCATCTGCCGCAACTGTGGCGCGGTGATCTACATCCCTACCATCGGTCAGGCGGGGGGATGCAATCCCATTCACATCGATTATCGGGTCGAGGGCGACTCGCTGCGCATTCCCGCCACGACGTTGTCCGACGCCGCCCGGTATTTCCACTGAGCAACGCATGATCTTCCGCATCGTATTGGAATCTCTCGCTCGCCGGAGGCGGCGCAAACTGCTCAGCGTATTCGCCGTTGCTCTCGGCATTGCCGTCACGGCGGCCGTCGCCACCATGGCGCTCGATGTGGGTGACAAGGTCAACCGCGAACTGCGCTCCTTCGGCGCGAACTTGTCGGTGACGCCCGCTGCTGACGGCCTTCCCGTGACCATTGGCGGCATCGATTACCGCCCCGCCGGCGCCGGCGCTTTCCTGCCGGAATCATCCCTGGTGATTCTGAAGAGGATCTTCTGGCGGAACAATATCGTAGCTTTCGCGCCATTTCTCTATGTCCCTGCGACGCTCCAGGGCCAGCCGGTAGTGGTGATGGGGAGTTGGTTCAGGAAGGCGATGACCGTCGACAAAGATGAGGTTTTCACCACCGGATTGGAGCTGCTCCACCCCGCGTGGAAGGTCAACGGCCAGTGGCCCATGGATGATGACGTGAAGGCGGCTTTGGTGGGCCGCCGCCTGGCCCAGCGGCTGAATCTGCACCTTGGCCAGGTGTTGACGATGGGCCTG
>DATJVT010000237.1:0-8234 GCA_035501695.1 Terriglobia bacterium
GGAAACTGGAAATGGTGGGCGCGGATCAAAGCACTTAAGACGTTAGTCAATCGCATAGAAGCGCGAGTCTGAAACCATCGGCCCGCGCCGTCGAAATAGGCTGGCGGCTCTCATGCCAGGGGCCGCCTGCCTGCTCCGAGCGCGGATTGTGGCAGAGAATCCTGATGGACCCATCTCGTAGGGCCTTCCTCGGAACCGGCCTGGCGGCAATTGCGGCGGCCCACACTTCCCCTGGGCAGGCGGCCGATGGGGCCAAGGCTTCCTTCTGTGATCTCATCCGTCCCCCGGATTTTGCCGCCGCATACATCGAAGGTGCGGGTCGCCTGGAATTATCGAAATCGGGCGACCGCTGGCAGACAAGGGATGTCTCCGTTACCACTGCCCCCCGTTACGGCGGCGACTCCCGAACCCTTCTGATTTCCGTGGAGGCCCCCCAAAGCGCGCTGGAACGTCTGCACCTGCGCTGGTTATGCAGGCTGCCCGAGGACTCTCGATTCCTTGGCGATCATTGGGAGCGCTCCTACGGCGACCTGGAATGGCGCGGGTTCGCAGCCGACCGGGTAATGCCCTGGTATTTCCTGGCCGCCACGGGGACGGGAACTCATGGTTACGGCGTCAAGACGGGGGCCCATTCCTTTTGTTTCTGGCAGGTGGACGCGGAAGGGATTTCCCTCTGGCTTGACGTCCGCAACGGGGGCGGCGGCGTGCAATTGGGTGAACGGCGTTTGGAGGCGGCGGAAGTTGTCGCGCTTCCAGGAAAACCCGAGGTTGACGCCTACCCAACTGCCCGGGAGTTCTGCAAATCGCTTTGCGATCGCCCGCGCCTTCCCGCCCGGCCCATCTACGGTTCCAACAACTGGTATTACCTCTATGGCGAGAACATGTCGGCGGAGGTCGTGTTGCGGGACGTCGACCAGTTGGCGGAACTTTCCCCCGCCGTGGGCAACCGTCCCTTCATGGTCATCGATATGGGTTGGGGAAAGCCCCCGGATGGAGCGGGCCCCTGGATGGAAGACAGCCTGAAGTTTCCCGAAGTGCCTGCCCTCCCCGCTGAAATGAAGAAACGGGGCGTGAGACCCGGAATCTGGCTACGGCCGCTCCTCACCGTTGATCCGAAGGCGAGGGGTTGGGAGCTCTCTCGCGACCGCAAACCACCCGCATCTGGATTACCCTTCCTCCTCGATCCCAGCCGGCCGGAAGTGCTGGCTTACATAAAGGAGGGCCTGCGCCGGGTGACGGAGTGGGGTTACGAGCTGGTAAAACACGATTACTCCACCTTTGACATTCTGGGCCGTTGGGGACCGAAGATGGGGGAAGAGATCACGGACCGGGGTTGGCAATTTGCCGACCGGACCAGAACCTCGGCGGAAATCATCCAGGATTTCTATCGTGCCATTCGCGAAGGCGTGGGCGACGCCATCCTGATCGGGTGCAATACGATGGGACACCTCGGGGCGGGGATTTTTGAGGCCCAGCGTACCGGAGATGATACCAGCGGGAGGGACTGGAATCGGACACGAAGGATGGGTGTGAATACGCTAGCTTTCCGGTTGGCGCAACACCGGACGTTTTTTCTTGTGGACCCCGATTGCGCGCCCATAACGAAGGCGGTGCCCTTTGATCTGGCCCGCCAATGGCTGGACCTGGTGGCGCGAAGTGGGACGGTCCTGTTCATTTCCGCCGACCCATTGACCGTTTCCCCAAAGGAGAAAACCGCTCTCAAGAATGCGCTGGCCATTGCCGCCGCAATTCAGCCCGAGGCCGTGCCGTTAGGTTGGGTGCAGACCATGCTTCCCGAAAAGTGGAGCTTGGGCGGGGGTGTGGCGCAGTTCGATTGGTATCCCAAGGAGGGAGTCGATTTTTTCAACGGATAAGGGGGGCTTCATCCTGCTGGCCTTGCACTTGACACGACTCCAGCCGTCCCGTAGCATTCAAAATGGTCGCCAAATTTGCCCTAGGCCGGATAGCTCCAGCGAGTATCGAATAGTTAGAAACTCCCCGAGATGAGGAAGGTGTGGACCGGGCGCGGGCGGCAAGATCGAGGTGAAACCGTGCGAATTGCAATGCGTTTCAAGGGTGATATCGCCATCCTCAGCCTGAGCGGGAAATTTCTGGCGGGCAGCGATGGTCCTTACTTGCGCCAGAAGGTCAAGGATCTCATCGACGCCGGAACACGGAAGTTGATCGTGGATTTTGCCGATGTGCCCTACATCGACTCGACGGGGCTGGGTTTTCTGGCGGGCGCCCGGGTGACGGCCCAGAATGCCGGCGCGGGCATCGTGCTGGCGGCGCTGAACCGCCACGTCCTGAATATTCTTGACAATGTCAATATGACGCAGTTCTTTGTGATCGAGGAAAGTGAGGCTGGGGCTATTGACCGGTTGAATTCGACTACCGTGGCGCAACCTACCTCGCCGCCGGGCAAGCGCGAAGCTAAAGGGAAGAAACCCCCTGCCCAGGAGGCGGAAGTCTAGTTCAAGGCGCAATGGTTCAGGTGACAGAGTCGACAATTCCGGGCGACGGTTTCGGTTTCATGGCGGCTGGGGACTTAACAAGATTGACAGTGCCATTGGGTTGAGTTATGGTCAGTCTTAAACCCGCTGTGGCTGGCTGGGAGAAGCGGCCGCCGCTCCGCCCACGCGCCGGGTCGGATTGGCAAAATCTGCCGGAACGAAATTAACTCGTAAAGCCATATTAGCTAACGTCTCGTTCAACTCGTGGAATCATGGACATCTTGGGTCGACGTCGCAGTGAACGCATCCTCGCGCCGGTGCGGATTCGGGTAATTGGGAACGACATGTCAGGGGTTTCATTCGCTGAGGAGACCGTGACGGTCAGCTTTAATCAGCAGGGGGCGCGCATCAGCCTGATCCACTCCCTGTTGCCTGACGATGTCGTGCTGGTGAAGAACCTCGAGAATGGGATCGAGGATGAGTTTCGGGTGGTCGGCGCTTTTCAGCAAGTTTTTGGCAGCCGGCGGGAATGGGGCGTAGAGGCCCTCAACCAGGAGAGTGGGATCTGGGGCGTGGAGTTTGCCCCCAATATCGATAGCTCCCAGCCCAAGGTTCTGGTTGAATGCGCGGCTTGCAAAACGGCCGCTCAGAGCATCCTCTCGAGCATCGAGTACGAAGTCCTGCTGGCCACCGGGCTCATTTCGCGCCATTGCGACCGGTGCAACGAAACCACCCGGTGGAAGCCCAGCGATCAGGTTGTCACGCCGGAGATCCTGGGGCGGTCCAGCAAACCTCTCGGACCGGGGACACAGGAACGCCGCCGGTCGCGGCGCTTGAAGCTGACCATGCAATTGCGCGTGCGCAACGCCTGGGGGGTCGTGGATATTGCCCAGACGCGCGACGTTTCGAAAATGGGGCTCTGCTTCATCAGCAGTCAGCGCTTCTCCGTTGGCGATGAAATCTACATTACTCTACCTTATGCGCAGAATCAGGCCCCAGTCGAAACTCCCGGAAAGGTAATCTGGGCGGCGGACGGCACCACCGGCCGCTTTTACGGGGTTGAATACATTCGTTGATAACGGACGAGTGGCAGGGGGAAAGCGCATGGTCCTATTCGGCCTGCATCGCCTCACCGTCGCATGTCGCCCAAGGGCGATACTGGGTTTCAGCCTTGCACTGGCCAGCCTGGTGGCGGCCGCGGCGCGCGCGCAGCAACCGCTGCCCAAGACCGACAGCGAGTACATCCACCACCTTGAGGACCCCCAGCGCGGCGAGTGGCAGAAGCCCGCGGAGGTCATCGCCAAACTTGGCCTCAAGCCCGGCGACCAAGTGGCCGACCTGGGCGCCGGTTCGGGATACTTCACCTTCCTGCTCGCTCGGGCGGTCGGCCCGCAGGGCAAAGTTTACGCCGTCGATATCGAAGGCGAGATGCTCGATTACATTCGACAGCGCGCCCAGAATGATAATGTAAAGAATATTCAGCTTGTCAAAGCTTCTCCCCACGATCCCAAGCTGGCCCCGGCCTCGGTGGATATGATCTTCATTTGCGATACTCTCCACCATATCCCCGAACGTCCCACTTACTATCCACTCCTTGCCAGGGCCTTGCGGCCGCGTGGCCGGCTGGTGAACATCGATTTCTACAAGAAACCTCTGCCCCTCGGGCCCCCGCTGGAGATGAAGATCGACAAACCAGCGATGATCGAGGAGGCGAAATCCGCGGGGTTCCATGTGATCCAGGATTATGATTTCTTGCCCTACCAGTACTTCCTGATTTTCCAACAGTAAGCGTCCCGGGTGTTTACCATGACCAAAACGGTATCAGTTCTTAACGCAGGTCTCCTCCTCGTGACCCTTGGCACACTTCCGCCTGCCGGGGCGGCGGGGCAATCGGCGCCACGAGTGTGGTTTGTAGATTCGCTCATCAAGATTTTCCCCGGCGATGCGGCCGGCAGTCATCGACTCACCCGGCCCGAACTGGTGGCGGCGCGCGGTCAACATGTGAGCGTGCAACTCGCCGTTCGTTCCACCCGCGCCATCGAAGGGGTTACGGCTGAGGCCGGCCCCTTCAAAGACCCCGCGGGAGTGGAGTTGGCCGGGGCCTCGGTGCGCCCGGTAGGTTTCGTAGTGGTGGGTTCGATTACCCCCAACACGCCGGCGGAAGAACTGGTAGGGCAGGCACCGGGATGGTTTCCCGATCCGCTATTGGATTTTCCTGTGAATCTCGAACCCCGGCGCACGCAGCCCTTGTGGATCGGCATTGCCGTGCCCGCAGGCGCCCGGCCGGGCGAATATCGGGGAAGCGTGGTGTTGCGCGCCGGCCAGCAGCAACTTGCGCGCCGGGAGATTCGGGTGAAGATTCTGGCAGCGACGGTGCCGGGCAATCGCACGTTGAACGTCACCAACTGGTTCGGACTCGGCGATGCCGCGTCCCAGCAGTTCTACAAGGTCAAACAGTTCTCGCCCGGTTGGTGGGAGCTTATGGCCAACCTTGCTGCCGTCATGGCGGAACACCGGCAAAATGTGATCATCACGCCGCTGATGAGCCTGATCGAGCCGAGGGTAGATGGAGGCCGCCTGGTCTACGATTTCAATAATTTCGACCGGTGGGTCGAGACCTTCCAGCACGCGGGCGCCATCGGGTACATTGAAGGCTCTCACCTGCTGGACAGGGCCGGGAGTTACGATGCCCACCTGACCGTCAGCACCTTCCAGATCGAGAACGGTAAGGCGATAACCCAGACGCTTCTTCCCGATGACCCTCGCGTCGACACTTTTGTGGCCGGGTTTCTCTCTATGCTCAACTCCCATTTGGGGGCGAAGGGATGGAAGTCGATTTACTACCAGCACGTTTTGGACGAAGCCCATGGGACAGAACCGCCCTATTACGCGCACTTCGCGGCGTTGGTGCACCGCTACCTTCCCGGGGTTCCCATTATGGATGCCGTGGATGCCGCGCGCATGCCGGAGGAATTACAGAAGAATTGCGATATCTGGGTTCCCCAACTCGGCCGCTTCGACGAACAGATGGAGATGATTCAGCAACGCATCGCTAGCGGCCACCCAGTGTGGTTCTACACCTGCTTGTTCCCCAACGGAAAGTACATGAACCGGCTTATGGACTACCCCCTTCTCAAGACCCGCCTGCTCCAATGGCTCGACTTCCGCTATGGTTTTACGGGCTTCCTACACTGGGGCTGGAGTTATTGGACGCCCGAGCCTATGTTCGATACCCAGCCCGTGATCGATGCCAATACCACCTTGCTGCCTTCCGGGGATGCCTTTATCGTTTATCCCGACCCGGCGAAGAAGTCCGTGTATTCTTCCCTGCGGTTGGAAACCATGCTGCAGGGTATCGAGGATTATGAGCTGCTGGCGGCACTCAAATCCCGCGATCCCGCCGCCGCCAACCGTCTGGCCGCGGAAGCCGTTGCGGGCCTCACCGACTATGTCCGCGATCCGGAGAAATTTCGCGCCATTGAAGGAGAATTGCTTGAGGCGCTGGCAAAACCGGGCGAGAAGTAGGGCAACGTTTGGTGGCGATGGGGATTTCGTGGTAAGCTAACAGCAGCAAAACGACGGAGAGGTGGCCGAGTGGCTTAAGGCGGCGGTTTGCTAAACCGTTGTACGGTCAAAAGCTGTACCCAGGGTTCGAATCCCTGCCTCTCCGCCAGACTTCTGATTCTCAACTCACCTGCGGGTCCCGTCAGGAATTGACCAACCCCTAAGTTAGAGCTTGATGGCGCGTCCGCTTTCCGCAGAGGCGTAAATGGCTTCCACCACTTCAAGGGCTTTCAGCCCATCGTGTCCGGTAATGGCGGGCGGTTTGCTTGAACGAATTGAATCCACGAGCTCGGAAAGGAAGCGATAACCCATCACGCCGGCGTAACCGTCATGACGGGGAAGGTCGAAGTCCAGGTGCTGTCGCGCGGGTTGGGAGAACTCCTCTTTGTCGCTGCACACGAATAATCGTTCCTTCACGCCTTCGAAGGATGGGCTCCAGGCGAGCACGCCTGTGACGCCGCGGAGCGCAAGGTAGAGATCGCGGCCGAAGGGGTACGATTCTGGCACGGTATAGCTGATGTCGAGAACCAGGACCGCCCCGCGGGAGAAGGTGAGCAGCGCGAAGCTGTTATCTTCTACGTCATACTGCGAACTGACGTGTACATTCTTTCCAATTACCTCTACGACTTCATCGGCCAGCAACCACCGGTAAATGTCGATCCAGTGGACGCCGAGGTTGAACATGGGGCCGCCGCCGCTGCGGGCTTTCTCCAGCATCCACCCCGCGTGCGCCTCCGGGTAGCGAGAAAGGCGGCCGGCGGCACACCGGCCCTCGCAGCCCACGATGCGTCCCGTCACACCCTGCTCGATCAGTGCTTTCATTTGCAACGCCACCGGGTGATATCGCCACACGTAGGGCGTTGAAAGGATCACTCCCGCCTGCGCGGCGGCGGAGATCATGCGGCGGGCGCCTTCGGCGCTCGCGGCCATGGGCTTCTCCACCAGCACGTGCGTGCCGCGTTGGGCGCAGGCCACGGCAGCATCGGGACAGTCGGCGTGGGGTAGAAAGATCGCCGCCAGGTCCAGCTTCTCGCGCTCCAGCAATTCGCGCCAATCGGCATAGCCACGCACGGGGTAGTCCTTTGTGAAATTCTCCAGCACCGCGGGGTTTGCGTCGGCGGCGGCGATGACGGTCACGCCTGGCAAGGCGTGAAACAGAGGCATGTAACTGCGCGGATGCAGGTGGCTGAGGCCGAGAATTCCAATTGATAAGGATAGGTTCACTAGAATTTCCCGTCCCGACTCTCGAAGTGAGTGGGCTTATTCAGCGTTGCGCCCCCGGACATGATCCATTGCGCCGTCCACTCGATCATTTCCTCGACCGTCACGGTTGGAGCTCCAAACAAGCGTCGGCAAAGGCCGGCATTGTTCAGCAGCGCGGTGGGTGCCTCGCGGCCTTCCAACCGTGGGGCCTTGCCGATGATCTCCCCGAAACGATGAGCCACGGACCGAATGGAAAGAGTCTCCGGTCCTGTCAGGTTCAGGACCAGGGGAGGCGATATCCCGTGGGTGAGGCTGCGCAGCGCCACGGAATTGGCGTCCCCCTGCCAGATGACGTTGACCGCCCCCATGGTGACGTCGACGCTGCGCTCTTCAAACACTTTGCTGCCGATGTCGAGCAGGACGCCATAGCGCAGATCGATGGCGTAATTCAACCGCAGCAGGACAACCGGCGTTTCGTGGCAGCGCGAGAAGTGTTCAAAGATGCGTTCGCGCGCCAGCACAGATTGTGCGTACTCGCCGACGGGAGCGGGGGGCGTGTCCTCGGTGGCCCCGCCGGACTCCATCGGCACGAGCGGGTAAACATTCCCGCTCGAAAAAGCTACGATGCGAGAATGGCGAAAGCGATCGGCGACCAGCGCCGGCAAGTATGCGTTCATTGCCCAAGTCAGGCTCTCAGCCCCGGTCGATCCGAATTTGCGTCCCGCCATGAAGATGACGTTCCGGGCATCGGGCAGGGAAGCCACAGCCCCTGCATCCAGCAGGTCAGCGCGCAGAGTCTCCACTCCCGCCTGCTGGAGTAGGCGTTCTGCCGAGGGAGTGGAAAACCGGGATACGCCGATGATGCGCCGGGGCACACCGGCCGCGCGTGCCGCGCGCGCCGCCCGGCGCGCCAGGCTGGGGCCCATTTTTCCCGCCACGCCGATAATCAGCAAGTCACCTTCGAGGTCGCGAAAGCAGGCAACATCCTCCGCGCTGGGGATGGAGAGCCGGTCT
>DATJVT010000238.1:0-8051 GCA_035501695.1 Terriglobia bacterium
GAATCATCCACCTTTCTTCGTCTTAGTTCCGGGTGCCGCGTCAGTTCTTCCACATGCAACTGTCCCGGTCCGTGGCAGCATTCGCAACCCACGGCATAATCCATAAAACGGAAGGGAGGTTCCCGGTACATCCCGTCGCGCCCCGACACTACCTGGGGTTGTCCGTTGTGGCAAGCCAGGCAGCCAGCGAGGATGGGCCGACTGAAGGCGAAATCCATGGCGTCGTACCCGGGGGAGAGTTCCCACTTGTTGTTCCGAACGTAGTAGGAAAGGGGCGCTTCAAACAGCCAGTCCCCCAGGCGCGTGATGTAGGTGTAACCGGTCAGCGGGCCCCCGGTCCGGTAATCGAGCTTCTGGGTGGTAGTGAAGACCCTGGTGCCACTGGCGTCAAGCTGGTATTCGGTCTGGTACAGGTCATCGCCTTGGCGGCTCACCTGGAAGTAGCGGTCCAGCTTTTCGCTATAAACCGTGATGGTTTGCGGGACCCGGGCGAGTTCGGAGGCGGTATTGGCCGGGGTCATGGAATTGCCCATCGGCACGGATTGGAAATCCTGGCAGATCTGTTCGTGGCAACCGGACTTGGCGCATGATTTAGAGCCAGTGAAGGCTACGCCTGGAGCCGTGTTCCGGTAAACGATGGGTTTCGGCTTCTTTCCCCACGTCAGCAATGCTGACAGTGCAATAACCGCAGCAAAGGCTCCCTTGGACATCTTCATACTCTTCCGCGACTCCACTTCCGTGAGGATCTCAAGCCCTCATTGGCCCGCCACAGCCATAGCACCCTGCGGCCCCAACCTGGGCAAAGTATAGTTCAGGTCAGTAACCGATTCCAGTCCGAGGCCTCCCCCCTTGGGACGTCACGCCGGGTAGCGAGATTAGGGTTGATTCTCATGTTTCAGCGTCGTACCATTTGAATGGGCCATTTCCTAGGGTAAGAATGGTCTGCGCTGTGCCGCTTTCTCATCGCTCCAGCAAGAGCGGGTGAATCGACGGCTGGCGAATGAACGTTGCGATTTGCTCCTACCTTGTTTACGGGTCCGGGTCCGAAGGGCTGCGTAAGCGCCAGGGGCGAAGCCATCCAGTTAATCCGGCGACGGCCTCCGCCCATTGGCGAAACCTCACTCTCAAGGAGGTAAGCAATGGGCCCACAAGTAACTTCTTTACGTTTCGCAAGTTCCCCTCTAAAACACCAATGCAGACAGGAATGCAGCCAGCAAATGGTCCGGCCGCAGGGCTCGACCGCCCTTCTACTCACGCTCGCATCCCTGTTCCTCTGTCTCCTGATTCCCGCCAACGCCTCCGCACAACTTGCCAACGCGGCGATTAATGGCACTATCCAGGACAACTCCGGCGCGGTCATCCCGGGCGCCAAGGTGGTCTTGCACGACGTCGATAAGAACACGGACCGCACCGTAATGACGAATGACACCGGCAACTACGTGTTCCCAGACGTCCTCCCAGGGAATTACAGCCTCACGGTGAGCAAGGAAGGGTTCAGCACCGCCCGACAGGGAGACATCACCTTAGTGGTGAACCAGACCGCCACCTACAATTTCACCCTCTCTCCCGGGGCTGTGACCCAGACGGTAACCGTCCAGGCGAAAGCTGTAACTTTGCAATCCTCGAGCGCTGAGCTCGGGGTTGCCATCGTCAAGACCGAGGTGAATGACCTGCCCTTGAACGGGCGGAACTTCACGCAATTGCTCGACCTCACGCCCGGAGTCAGTACGGTCAACGTCTCGCAGAACTCTTCCGGAGCGGGTGGGGTCTGGTCCACGCCCATCGGCACTTTCACTTATCCCGCCGTCAACGGGCAAACCAACCGCAGCGACCTCTTTTACGTGGACGGCATCAACGATCAAGGATCGTTTGGCAGCACTTACGTCGTGGCCCCCATTGTCGACGATATCCAGGAGTTCAAGGTCCAGTCGCATAACGACGACCCCTCGTATGGAGGAGCTCTGGGTGGGATCGTCAACGCCGTGACCAAATCCGGCGCCAACGCGTTTCACGGTTCGGCATGGGAATTCTTGCGCAACACGGTCTTCGATTCCCGCAACACCTTTGTCGCCAACCGGATTCCGTTCCAACAAAACCAATTCGGTGGGACCATCGGGGGACCGATCATCCGCAACCGCACCTTCTTCTTTGCCAGTTACGAAGGCTTTCGCAACCACACCAACGCGCAGAACTTCTACAACAGCCCCACTGCCGCGGAATTAGACGGCGATCTGACCGGCATCGCGGGGCAGATTTACAACCCGTCCTCCGGCCTGACGCAACCCTTCATGTGCGATGCCTCGGGCAATCCGCTGGCGCCTCTCGCCAACGGCACGCAGCCAGCGGGGACGGCCTGCAACAAGATCCCCTCGCAACTGATCAATGCGGATGCCCAGAACTACGCCAAGACCCTTTACCCGACCCCCAACCTGGTGGGCAACCCGCTCTATAACGGTCTCGACCTGACCAAGACCATCACCCGCCAGGACGAAGGAAACGTGCGCTTCGACCACACCTTCAATGAAAAGAACAGCATTTGGATCCGTTATACCGGCTACGACCAGCCCTCGTCCGGGTCCGGCGGGTTTGAGGGGATTGTCCATGACATCTACTCGCACGGCTACAATGCAGGCGTGAGTTACACCCACTCATTCGGCAGCAGCGCGCTGGTAGATTTGGAATTCGGGCGTGACAGCGCCAACATCAACCAATTCACCCACTATGTCACCAACTCCGCCCCGTCCAGCTTCGGCTTTTCGCCCAACTTCTACGCCAACTTCATCGGCGGCGAGGAGTTCATTCCCAACGTCGTGTTGCAGGGCTACCTCGGGAACCTCAACACCAGCGCCCATAACGCTACCCAGGTGGACAAAACCCACCTGGCTGACATCTGGGAATGGAAAGGAAACTTCACCAAGAACTACCGCCACCACACGTTCCGCGCCGGCGCTGATTTCACCTCCAACAACTCTGACGCCTTGTATTTGAACGCCTCGGAGACCTTTTACCCGGCGGAGACGGCTTATTACGGCCCCACGGGGGCGGGCTTGCCCGCCACAGGGTCCGGTGGCAACTCGTTGGCTGCGCTTCTGCTGGGCCTGCCCAACTCCTACTCCCGGCGCGATACCCGGGAAACCCAGCACGGCGGCTGGGTGGACGGTTTCTACTTCATGGATCAGTGGAAGGCAACCACCAAGTTCACGGTGAATGCGGGGCTCCGTTACGACGTCACACTTGTCCCCGTCTATGGTAATGACCCCAGTGTGGACTACTACGTTGGCGACTTGGACGGCAACACCGGCCAGTACATCCTGGCTCGCCAGCCCCCCTCGTGTGCGCAGACTAACGCGGCGCCTTGCATTCCCGGAGGGACCCTGCCTGCCCACGTGATCGTGACCCCGCTCAGCGGCGGCGCGATTTACCACACCGACTGGAGCAACTGGCAACCGCGGATCGGACTCGCTTATCAACTGCGCCCCAACACCGTTCTGCGGGGATCTTACGGCCGCTTCTTTGACAACTGGGGTGCCATCACCCAGACGGCCCAGAACTTCGAAGGGACCTGGCCCAGCCTCGGCCAATTGGGGGGGAGCAATCTGAACCTCCCCGGCTACCCGACGGGCAGCTACGCGGACCCTGCCAACCTGGGTACTGGCCAGCCGCTTCCTCCCGCCAGTCCATTTGGCAACCAGACCTGGTACGCGGATCCCTTCCTCAAGCGGCCGCTCTCCGACCAGTGGAACTTCGGGATCCAGGAGGCCCTGGGGAAGAACACCATCCTCACCGTGAATTACGTAGGCTCTCACGACGGCCGGCTGGACATGGGAATCTGGACGAATACCAACTCGACCCCAAGTGCCAGCGGCTATTCGCCGTCGCGGTCTCCCTATCCCTATATCACGCCGACCGATTTCGACCAGAGCATCGGCCGGAGCAGTTACAGCGCCTTGCAAGCCTCTGTGAACGGGAGGTTCGGCGCCAACCTGACTTACCTGATTTCGTACACCTGGTCGCACAGCCTTGACCTCGGGTGCTCGGGATGGTACGGCGTGGAAGGGTGCTCAATTCAGAATGCCTACGACCTGAATGCCGATAAAGGCCCCTCCGCTTTCGACGTCCCCCAGATCCTCTCGCTGTCCTGGGTGTATGGCCTGCCCTTCGGCAAGGGCCAACGCTGGTCCACCAGCAACAAGGCCCTTGATTACATATTCGGCAACTGGAGGTTCAATGGAATCGCCACCTTTACCTCCGGAACACCCTACACGGCGGGGGTGGGCGGACAGACCGATGTTGCGGGTATCGGCGGAACCGAATACAACAGTTTCGGAACCGGAAGCGGCGGTTACGAGCGCCTCGACCTCGTGGGCAATCCCAAACTCTCTAATCCCACTCGCGGGGAGTGGTTCAACACCGGTGCTTTTGCCCGTCCGGCGGCCGGCACATATGGCACGCTGGGGCGGGACACCTTGCGCTCCGACCCGTATCGGAACTGGGATCTTTCCCTGTTCAGGCAGTTCCCCATCACCGAGGATAAGAAACTCGAGTTCCGGTTTGAGATGTTCAACGCCTTCAACCAGGTGGTGTACGCGCCTCCTGATGCGGCTCTGGTGGATCCCACTTATGGCGCAGTGTCAGGCACGGCCAACGTGGCGCGACAAATGCAATTTGGCATTAAGTTCTACTTCTGAGGCTGAACACAGTCTTTACCTTGCGGCTCAGGCGTGGGGGCGCGCTGCCAATCGTCTCCGCGCCCGCCGCTCGTTCTTCGCGATTGGATTGGGGACGCAGCACGATCTCGCTCCCGGACGCCCCCTACTGAGCCCAAGGAGCAATCTCGTCAATGCCAGCGAGCGGCGGATCGGAGGCTCAACCGAACTATACGCCATCTCTCTCGCATCGGGCACGGTGGCGACGCTCCCTCCTCCCGAGCACCCTCTGCTGGGGACTGGTATTCGTGGCCCACGTGGCGCTTGGAGTTGGCGTGCCGTTGCAGCATGAGGAATCCCCGCGGGTTGGTACCTCCACGGGGCCGGCGTCGCTGCCCACGGGTTGTCGCGAATCCGGCGTCGCCGACAGCAAGATTGCTCGTTTGCTTGACGTCATCCACGACCGTCCGACCTCCGATGCCTGGGATGCGCTTGGTGTTCTCTACGCCCAGCGCAATTCCCTGAACTGTGCTCTCCCCGCTTTCGAGTCGGCGCTCCGTCTTCAGCCGGACTCCGCCGAGGCTCGCTACAATCTCGCCTTGGCATTGATCCAGAGTGGACAGCCCGCGCGAGCCTCCCAGGAACTGGATACTCTGATCCGCCAGAAGCCGCAGTTTGCCGGAGCACACTACGCGCTGGGCGTCGTCTTGGAGGGCAAGAACCAGCCGGAGGCCGCGCAACGTGAGTTCGAGACTGCCATCCACGATGACCCGCGTTTCTACGCTGCCTATCTGGACCTCGCCGGGCTGCTGGCAAGCGAGAACAAGTACCCCGCCGCCATCTCCCTTCTCGAGAAAGCACAGAGCTATAAGCCTCCACCGGAGGTGGCCGGACAACTTCAGGCGGCTTTGGACAAGGCGCGCGCCGAAGGTTCGCATCCCCCGGGAGATAGCCCCCCGGTGTCCAAACCGCCTGCGAGCCAGGACGCCGCCGCGGGCTCGTTCAACAACCGGGCGAACCAACTCCTGGCAGTAGGCAAAGTCCAACAAGCAGCCGATGCCTATCGGGAGGCCGTGCGCTTGAGCCCTGGCAACGCGCTGTTCCACTACAACTACTCTCTGGCCTTGGACAAACTGGGGGACCTCGACGAGGAGGAGAGGGAATTGGAAGCGGCCGTCAAGCTCGACATGAAGTTTGCCAGGGCCTATACCGACCTCGGCATGATGGAAGCGAAGCGCGGCGACTACGCCGCGGCGGAGAGCCATCTCCAGACCGCGATCAAGCTCGCCCCGGACGACGAGGTGGGTTACACGGCGCTGGGCATGCTGCAAGCCAAAACCGGCCGCGAGCCGGAGGCCATCCAGAACTTCCGCCAGGCGGTGGCGTTGGTCCCTAACTCGCCGGAGGCGCACGTGAATCTGGGAATCGCGCTCGCCGATCAGTACGACCTGGCCGGCGGGCTGGCTCAATTCTCGGAGGCCATCCGCCTCGATCCCAATTCGGCGAAGGCCCATTACAACCTGGGGTGCTTCTACTTCTACACCGCCAAGTACCTGGAGGCGCGCCAGCAACTGGACACGGCCTGCCGCCTTCAGCCTGACTACTCCGACGCGCTTTACTCCCTGGCGCTGACCGAGCGGCAACTCGACAACGCTCCCCGCGCCACCGAGCTCCTCCAGAAGGTCGTAGCCCTCAGTCCCGGCAATGCCGACGCGCAGTACCTGCTGGGCCAGAACCTGCTCCAGGCGGGTAAGACGGAGGAAGCCATCGCCCATTGGAAGTTGGCTGTGCAGGCGGACCCCAATCAATCCCAGTCCCTCTACAACCTGGCGCGCACGCTGGACAAACTCCACGATCCTGCCGCGGAGCAATACATGCAGCGCTTTAGGGAGTTGGAGCAACGCAACCAACTTTTCGACCGCGTCCAGGCCCTCGGAAACTTCGCCCTCGAAGCTGCCAACGCCCAGAACTGGCCACAGGCCGTGGAACAGATGAAGGAGGCAATTCAGCTCTGTGGGCAATGCGCCCAGAGCGCCCACCTGCACCGCAATCTGGGCCTGATCTACTGCCGCACCGGAAACCGGCAGGAGGGTGAGAAGGAGCTTCGCGCTGCCCTGGAGATTGACCCGCACGACGTGGACGCCAGGAAGGCGCTGGCCGTGCTGGCGAACCTAGCCGCCACGCCAAAGAACTAGGGGTCACGGGATTCGGCACAGGGGCATGTACACTACGCAGTCGGGGGCTGCCGATCAGTTAGGCGATCACCATACCAATCGGGTTCACCTGAGGTGAACGCGGTCCAAAGGTGAGAATTGAACCGCAGGTCTGTGCCACACGCTTTTGTTGATTTTAAGCAACTTATCCGGATATCCCTTCATTTTAACATCTTTATCTACTGTCCCACTGGCATCGGCCCTCAACGGACAGGTTCGTCTGCACATGCGGCATGGCCGTCTTGGCCATAAAGGAGTGCGGGCAGCTTTGCCCGCCGCAAATCGTTGCCATGGCCATTCTGGCCATCGCCCCTTCATGGGCAGGATGCCCATGCCTGGAGTTTCTACATTTTGAATGCGCACCCGTACTACTGGGCCGTTAGAACTAAGCCGCTGGCGCGGCGGACTTAGATTGGCGCGGGCGGCCACGGGTCAAGCGCGTTAGTTTTGGGGTTACAGAAAGGAGGTTTCTGTGACCCCACTACGTCGAAGAATGCTGGAGGAACTCCAGCGTCGTAACTATGCGTCTGAAACGATACGCGGCTACATCCTGTCGGTTAAGCAGTTCGCGGAGTATTTCGGAAAGTCTCCAGAAAAAATGGGGGCAGAAGAGATCCGCCGCTTCCAGCTTTACCTGCTCCAAGAAAAGAAGCTCGCCCCCGGCACGGTGGAGATGCGCATGTCGGCCTTGCGCTTTCTCTACAAGAGGGTTTTGAAGCGGCGAGATCTTACCTACGATGATCTGATCTTCCCAAAAACGCCCCGCAAGCTGCCGGTGGTGCTGAGTCAGCCGGAAGTGAAGCGGCTGATCGAAGCGGCGCCCAATCTGCTCTATCGAACGGTGCTGATGGTTCTTTACAGCACGGGCGTTCGCCGCACCGAGGCGTCCCTGCTGAAAGTGAGCGACATCGATAGCGACCGCCGGGTGATTCACGTCCGGCAAGGGAAGGGCTCTCGCGACCGCGACGTGCCGCTGACTCCCAAGCTGTTAGAAGCCCTACGCCAGTACTGGCGCTGGAAGAAGCCCCAGAATTATCTGTTCCCCAGCACTCCCGGCCATCGCGGTCGGGAAGGATCGATCTCCCATAAGACGATCTGGTATGCCTGCAAGATAGCTGCCGCGAAGGCCGGCATCAAAAAGCGCATCGGCCCGCACACCCTCCGGCACAGCTATGCCACGCATCTTCTGGAA